>NZ_JACGVS010000002.1:0-380448 GCF_014077345.1 Colwellia sp. BRX8-4 | reverse complement strand
AGTTATTTATTAACTGCAGAAACAGCCTCATTGATAACAATGCTCTCATTATAATATTGTTCTACATGCTTTCTGGAATTTACTGATAACTGAAGAAGCTCATCATCAGTTAGTTTTAAAATTGTTAGCATCGAATTATATAAATCTGTAACATCTTTAACACGACATATGTAACCGTTATATTGGTTCTTAATGATATTCCGACAACCGGGAACATCTGTTGTGATAGATGGAAGACCCATTGCACCAGCTTCTAATAAGCTCCTTGGCATTCCTTCTCTATAAGAAGGTAAAACAACACAATCAGCTAAGGCGTAAACATTAGGCATATCATCACTTGAGCCTATCCATTTAATGTTAGAATTACGCTCCCACTCAAGTATTTTATCTTCACCTATAGCAGAAATATTGTCAGATGAAGCAAAGCCACATAATGTCAGAGAACACGGAAAATCCCTTTGGCTAATACAGTTAAAAGCTTCGATCAGCTCAATAATCCCCTTGTCTTTTAAAATACGGCCTGCAAATAAAAACTTGAATTTTTCAGTTTTCTCTTTACGCAAACTAGGATTAAACATATCAATATCAACCCCTGAGCCTGGTAACAAAATCAACTTGTCCTGCGGCACTAAATTATGCTGTAACAAAGTATCATAATCATCTGGATTTTGACAAAACACAGTTGAAGCGAAAGGTTGGCTAGTTTTATATAAAAACTTTACTATTTTTGACGTCATGTTGTTATGAATAAAAGCAGTGCCTAGCCCTGAAACATTATTAATAGCTTTCACTCTTAATAACTTGGCTGCCCATGTCCCATAAATATTATTTTTAACCGTAAAATTGAAACAATAAGCTGGACGATATTTTGAGAACAAACGAATGAACTGCAATACAATCATAAAGTCTTTTAATGGATTAGTTGACTTATTATTCATGAACAGTGGCTGCCAAATACAACCCAGCTCTTTAATTTTTTCAGAATAATCATCTGCTGGAGAAAAGCACACAACTTTATATCCTAAATCTATAAAAGTTTGAATTGTTGATCGCCTAAAGTTATAAAGATACCAAGAGGTATTAGCTGAAAAAACGATGACTTTCATTTTTACCCTTTTACTTTTGCATATAAAAATTCAAACATAGTTTTTAGCTGCTTTTCAATTGCATTTTCTTTTGCGTATTTATTACCCGCTTGCAAAATCTGGAAATATTTTTCATTATCCATATCTACTTCATTAATAAAATTAATAACGGCATCTAAATCATCAACATCACTAAGGAATCCATTGTTGTGTTGTAAAATATCGTTATTTGAACCTACACCATTAAAGGCTATAGGTATGGTAGAACGGCACATCATTTCTGGTAACGTTTTTGAAGTTCCCTCGGTATAACTAGGTAAAACAAAATACTTACTATTTGAGATTATTTCATCAAATGTCACTCTATCGTTTACATGACCATGCAGGGTTAAATTAGTTATGCCACACTTAATTAAGGTGTCTTTGACATGGGTAGTTTCTGGACCATCCCCCAATAAATGGAAAGAATATTTTCTTGATATTTTTTCTGACTTAGCTAACTCAATAAAAAAATTAAAATTCTTTAATTTTTCAATTCGTCCGATAAAACAAATACCTAATTTTTCACTTTTATCGGTAATAGTTTCAGGCACATCTTTATTAGCGTGCGTAGTTGAATAAAAAGCAAATCCCCTTTCTACGCGTTTAACATTTTTATTTAATAATGTTTTGCCAGTGAAAACACACAAATGGTTCTGAATAATTTTATTTTGTAATACAGGCAGGATTTTACTTAAATATAATTTTTCTGGGTAATTAAACTTAAGACTTTCTTGCCAATCCCCTGCAATGTAAAAACTAAGTTGCTTCTTGGGAATTAAATTCTTAACAATGAGGTATATCTGCATTGAATATAACGATGGCAACCTAAATTGCACATGAGCATCCTTATACTTGGCTAATATTTCCTTAAACCTTTTCCGAATAGAGAAAAACTCTTTAAAGACAATGCGCTTCTGTTTCGAATAATTCGATAACGAAAAATACTCAACACCATCAACATTAAACTCTTGTAATTGATCGCTAGACGAGAAATAGGTTACCGATTGATTATGTTCGAGATAATAGGTAAGAATCTCATTTAGTGCATTATTTCTTGTACCTTTCCCGACAATCAGTTCAGGTTCACTTATAACAATTAAGTTCATTTTACTTCCGGTATGTTTTTACTAGGGTTAAACTAAAGAGTACATGTGCTTAATTACTTTTAATTACAGCTATTAGATTTGCGACGATATAGCTCTAGCATCTTCAGATAATTATTATCTATATATAAATTAGACGCTCTAATACGCTCAACACAGTCTTCTTTACTTCTCTTACTGATGGGTTCAGTGTTTAAAATGTTATTAGCCCAATATTCTACAGAGCTTTTATCGATTGGAAGAAATTGAATAAAATCTGAAACATTAAGTTCCTCCGGTAGCTTTTTGGAAACAAGAGTATTCATACCATAATATTGTGATTCAATAGCTGCTAAGCCTAAACCTTCAAAATGCGATGGAAAAATGAAAACATTGGCCACATTACTCATAATTTGATGGACATCTTTTCTTTTACCAAGCAATATTACATCTTTATTCAGTTGGTATTTATTAATTTTATGAATAATATCCGCCTGTAAAGGGCCTGCGCCAATCAAGTAGCAGATAAAGTCGGTTTTTCTTGCTTTAAGTTCGCGACATATTTCGATTATAAATGCATGATTTTTTTGGTAAACAAAACTACCAACATTCATCAATGTAAATTTTCGTTTTTCTAAGTCTGACGAATATTCAGGTAAATTTAGCTCAAAACCCACACCGCATGGGATTAGTTCAAGGTCCGTTGAGGTGTTATACAATGAATCTGCAGCTAATTGACTGACCGCTATTTTTTGCGTCGAAAATATTTCAAGCAGGCTCCTAGATAATTTATGGTAAAACTTCCTAACAAAATTCGATTTATTATTAATATCAGATTTGTCATTATGACAATGGCTCACCCTTGTTTTTACACCAGCCAAATACGCAATCAGTAACACAACACCTGAAAAATGATATACGTGACTATGAACAACATCATATTGGTTATTTTTAAACTCACGGTATAATTGGAATAAATAGCTGATGATATTTCTCTTATTATATTCTAATTTTATTACATGCCCATCATTTTCAAGAATATCTTCTTCAAAAAAAACCTCATGTTTATTTTGCAATATAAAATCAAAAACAATCGGATCGCAAGCATTCTTATTAACATAAGTTAAATCAACCAACCACTTTTCGACTCCACCAGGCTCAAGACCTCTTAAAACATGCGCAACTTTCATTGTATATTCTCATTATAGATTTTAAAAACTTTACTACGTCTCATTCTTTTACTTTTTTAGGTATTAAACTAAGCATACTTTTTTTAAAAGATTTTTTAATAACAATCCAACCAGCAATGTAAACTAATAACCCATAAGGGCTAGTGTGAACCATAATTAATAAGATAAAAAGAAACATAAAAAACAGTTTTACATTAATTTTTTTTTGTTTATCAATATATTTAATAAAATAAGCAATGAATAAAAGTGATAGCGGTAAACCTAGAATGTGAAAATTAGACACAAATTCATCTAGGATACTTGTAGTAACAGACCAGCCCAGTAGACCAGCCCCCACTCGACCATAAAGTAAATTATTAGTGAAGTACTGGCTATAAGGATATGGTTTATTGGAATAGAAATCTCTAGGGTAATAATTAAGAATTGTCGAAATAAAACTTTGTCCGTGATATTCCATGATATCCCTACCATTAACTATGGTTTGGTAGATGGCGAATTGCATAGTGTCATCTCGACCTAACTCATGCCTTAAGTAAAAATATATCAAATCGTTATCTACCACCTTAGTTGAAAGCTTAATAAAATGCGCGTAACTGTAATAAGCAATAACCATTAAAACCATTGATATAGCAAATTTCAAAGTTGGTATTTTTTTCTTATCAGAAAAAAACACCTCTAACAAATAATATAGAGGGATAAATGAAAAAACTAAGCGCTTGTTATTCAGGTATATATCTAGCAGTAATATAAAAACATACACAATTCGTTTTCTTTGACTACATCTACTACCATCAGAAGCCCTCAAAACTAAAATTATAAAGCCTGAAATCATTGAAAAGAAGGCTACTTTGCCATAATAAAGTTTAGCTGCAGGATTAGTAACAGTTCTAATATCCCCATAGACCAAATAGTCTAAAGGGTTCGGTGATGAAATAAAATATAAAGATAAATATATGGCAAAGAATAAAAAAAAGCTCTTAATAACCAAAACAACTAAACTTTGTCTTTTTCTTCTCTCAACTAGAATATACTTCCGTTTTTTTTGAAAGTATGTAAATACTCCAATCACCGAAACCACATATAAAAGATAAATAATCACCGTCTCAAGGTTTTGAGTAGCGAGATAGAACGAATGGAATTTTTTTGGGTATATGGGAACGCCATAAATCACATCTAAGAGCAGATGTATTGAATAAAAAACAAAAAATATCGGATAAAGGATAACCGCAGCATTTATTTTCCCTTTTAGAAAGGATCGCAAAGAGTACTGTAATGGATATAAAGACAATGTAAAAACAATAGCTTTAAAAAAGTTAACCGCGTCCATAAGAACCTTGATACACTTTTTTATAGAACAAAATAGACAGTATTATTACTTGGAGGATAGAAACACCAGCTAATGCGTAGATAATATAATCTAAATTATGCATCTGAGCTGACAAATGCACAAATATGATACAGATTAAAAGTAATAATAGAAAAATTCGTGGTTGTGATTTAAATTCTTTTATTGCCGTAACGCAATAACCTAGATATGAAGCGATATAAGTTGTGAACATGTACAGTAAGATGGCTGTTATCGTACTAGTTTCCAAATTCAATTCATCACTATAAATCAACTTAACTGATTCCTTACCTAGAAAGTAAAAACCGATAGCAAAGACAAGTGAATATAAAAAAACACCTACTCCCCCCTTTAAAAAAATAGACTTAACCTGCGTAAAGTCATTATTATTGAATGCGATAGATATCTTAGGCGATATAACTTGAGACCAAGACTGGATAGCAATACCTGCTGCATTTACTAAATATAGATATGACACGAACATTCCAACATACTCAAACGACATTTCATTTTCTATAAAAAAACGAGGTAATACACTTCTTAAAGAAAGTAAAAAAGCGGTAATAGCTAACGGTAGCCCTAGGCTAAAATAGACATTAAGTGCCCTCTTTTTATCTTTTACATCTGAATTTTTAAACCTAAATTTATCAACAATGAAAAATGAAGCAGCATTACTAATGGCCATTGCTAAAGTGGAAAGGCTTAAGCTATGTGTCAAATACAGTGTAACAACAAAAGTAGCGGTATAAGTTAGAGAGCGTATGATTCTCGAGATTGCTATTTTGTAATGACTTTCACTCCGCTGATAAACCCCATATTGATATTCTGAAAAGCTTTCTATTATTTTATGTAAATAAATAAACACACCAAGTAACAAAAGTTCGGGATAAAAAACTACTAAAATACAAGAAGCAACTATAAGACCAGTCAATTGAGAAAAAAGAATAGCTTTCCCGAGTTTTAGCACCTCCTCTGTACCTGAAGTAAAAGTTATCTGTCTTATTCCAAAGTTAAAAAATACGTTTACAACAACAACAATACCTAATGCTGTAGCATACACCCCTGTTGCTTCAATTGATAAAAGTTTACTAATACACGCAATTATTAACCACTGGGTTAAAGCGTATACCAAAGAGCCTACAAATGACTGGCTAAATAGTTTCACAAGCATAAAAAAACCTTAATTCTAAGCAATTATTATATTAAAAAGCTTCATAATATCGCAGCAATAAACTTAAATGATAAAAGTTTATTTATTTTTGAATAAAAAATTTACAGCCCTAACCTAAATAACTACTTATTTAATATCAAAGCTTTATTAACCTTAATTATTTTCTAGAAATATAAAGTTAACATAACAAGGAATAGTCTTATTAATACCATCTTGGATTATGAACTCAGGCTAAAAACTAAGTAATGAACTGGCTTTAATAAGCGGCGTCAAATCAGGTTATTTGTGATCATAAATAGGTGTTGGCACGGTAACGAAATATACGTTATGTGCTTTTAAATCAACAGTTGAATCTAAATAGGTTAGTTTTAGTGTTTCTTGTAATTCATCGGCAGAGCATTCTAATGTCGAATCAATAACATCACGTAATTCACTTACACGAGCTTGGTTAATATCAAAGCCAACTTTAGTATATTTCTCACCAAGTTCAGCGGCTAGTGGTAGCCCTAAGTAACCAAGACCAATGATTGCTAGTTTTTTATTTTCTTTACCAAACATCTTAAAACTCTGTAAAAATCACTACATTTCAAATTGATAAACTACAGTTTAAAAACAATTATTGTTGAAAAAATTCAACATAAAAAAACCAGAACACACCCATTAAAAATTTTATTTACAATAACTTAACTATTCAACTAAAATTCACTGTCAATAGGCTTATCTACTTTACTCTTTCAAACTTTGTGATTTTTCTAATTATCACGACATAACAGGTAAACATGAAAATAAAACCTGTTAGCATAATCACATCTGGCACAGTAAAATATTCACCCACCAAACCAATTATTGACATTGCTACTGCAAATATAGAGATAACAACCAAAGTTTTACGAGAGCTATAACCTACACGTTGAAGTATATGGTGAAGGTGGTCTCTGTCTGGTTTGAAAGGCGATTTACCATTTTTATAACGTCGAACCACTATTGCTAACATATCCATTAATGGTACAGCGCAAATCCACAGCGCGGTTACAGGCCTAAATGAGGCGTTTTCATTTTGGGTCCCCATGGTTAATAACCAAATAACACTTAAACCAATGAACATGCTTCCTGCGTCACCCATGAATATTTTTCTTGCTTTGGACGCTAAACCTAAATTAAAAATTAAATAGGGGATAGTCGCCGTAGCAAGTATTAACGGGTAACTCACGTAATCGTTTTGACCACTCATAATAAATAATATAGCTATAGACGTAAAAGTATTAATACTTAAACTGCCAATTAAACCATCAATACCGTCAACCATATTAAAAGCATTGATAACAACAATAATACCGACATAGGTAAATATAATACCTACAGGGCCTAGTGTTACATCACCTAAACCAAACAAGTTACCTAAGTTTGAAATATAACCACCTACGCCATAAATCATTAGACTAGCGACAATAAGCTGCCCAATAATTCTAATACGTACTTTCAAGTCAAATTTGTCGTCTACCGCACCAATGAAAACCATCATTGCTGAGGCAATGAGGTACATACGAAGCTCTAAAGTATTAGGAAGCCATAAAAGGCTAGCCATAAGTACCGCTATGAAGATTGAAATTCCGCCAATAAGCGGAATATGTCCAGCATGCAATTTTCGCTCGCTTGGTTTGTCAACTAAGCCAACTTCTATTGCTACAGGTTTAAAGAACTTAATTGCGATAAAGGCAAAGCAAAAAGCGGTAAGTGCAGAGATAAATACTTCCATCATAATTTCATATTAGCTTACGCTAAATTTTCGTCCTTTGGTTTAGTCGATTTATTGTTCTTAGTAGAGTGTCTGATTAAAACGATAAGTACCGACAATATACCACCCAGCATTGTACCTAGTACTACAATTAATGCACGCTTAGGGCCAGACTTTTTTTCTGGTACTTGAGCAGGGTCAATCGTTTTTAAAACATATTCTGCTGAAACCTTAGTCAGCATCATATTTTTTGTTTGCTCTTCAATCAATTGATAAAAAACAGTTTCCATGGCACTTACTTCTGTTTTCTCAAGTTGTTTTGTTAAATAATCAATAGAAGACTGAGCTTCTTTTTCATCTTTTTCACGCATAAAGTCGTTAACGTCTTTAACTAGCCAAATTAGCCATTGTTTTGCTACATCAGGTGAATAGAATCCGACATCTATTGTTACTAGCGATGTTGCTTTATCTTGTGTAATGGAAAGTAATTTTAAAAGTTCTTGATAGGCTTCCCAAGAAGACGGTTCAGACTTTTTGGGGTATGAGGCTTCTCTTAACCATTTTTTATTTTTACTATCATAAATTTCTTTATTAATAACGAGAGAGTCTGTTGCTCTATTCCAATTTTCACTGGCCATCAACGGCACTAACAATTCATGTTTAATAATAAAGGTTTCAAGGAATGCGCGTGACTTTATAATTTCAAGAGCTAAAGCCGTTTTATCAGTTCCACCGCCACCTAAGCTAATTCCCGCAAGACTGGCTAAACCACCAAATTGTCCAGCAAGAGCCCCCATTCCACCGGCAGAATCTGATGAGGCTGGCGCTAATAAAATTGATGCTTTATAAACATCAGGTTTTGATAAGGCAAAAGCTATAGATGACACAGCAAATATAAATGAAATAACGATGATAATATATTTCCCTGACCATATAGCTCGCCATAATTCTGCTAAGTCAATTTCATCGTCTGAGTCATTCTTTTCGGCAAGTTGCTGAGAAAGCAAAAGTACTTCTGGAGAAAACTGTGTAGTGGATTGCTGAGTACTATTATTACTCGATTGATTCTGATTTGGCACTTGCAGATTTTCCATACTTAACTATTTGAATAACAATAGGACACTTCCCTATTAAAGCTTGCGGATTATACTGCATTAGATTTAGTTAAGCCACCGTTTTGCTGATCTTCAATGATGGTTTGCCATTGTTCTTGGCTACGTATAACTCTCATGATTATCTCCAAAATTAAGTTCGTAGATAAGACACCGGAGATCGATTATTAAAAATAGATGTCGTTAGCTATAAGCTTTCGAACGAGCTTGAAAAGGGTAATGTTAATTTAAATTACCAATAACCAAAAAAAACGGCTACATAGCCGTTTTTTTTTACCCGTGAATACAAATTTATCTCACTCCCAGCAACTCAAATGATTACTGGGTTTTATTCATAATTATAAACATATTAACGCGCTTGATAATATGCCTCTTTTAAGCGACTCGAATTTTCATAAATATATTCACTGCCTAAACGGTCATGATTATAAAAGGCACTATCAAGGTTATAAAACTGCTTAGTGTTATCACCAGTACCTGGTGTTAGTCTATTATGGTTTTTCCCAACGAGCGTACTCACTGAATAATTCCACTTAGGCTTACCTCTTACTTGAAAGTATTTATTATTGTAATCTTTACGTGGTGTTAACGGTATTGAAAAGCCAAGACCAATAAATTGATTAGCTTCTTCACCATCAATTTTTGTATTTTTATAGGTTAAATTTAACGACACATCACCAAACATTCTCTCTACTTTAAAGATTAAACCTTTATCGCGTTGCCAGTACTTTCCTACCTGTAGTTCAGCAGTCGCGTTAAGATGAGCGTTATAATATTTATATGTACCAATAAGAACCTCTCTTGGTTCAGGTTCTTTTGGCGACCTACAACGCAAAGCTAAAATATTACACCCAGCGTAAGCCCTGCCTGTTGGTACTAATTGGTTTTCATATCTTGCAGTGAAAAGGTTTAATTTATGAGCACCAGCAACACTTTGCCAACGAGCTTCATTCGCTACATAGTTATAAGTATCACGATAGCGACCAAAAAAAGTCATGTTTTTTACCGAATACGGTAATGAAAAGGTCTGATGAAAGCTATATTCTTTTAGTCCTGTTGTTTGCTTATCATCAGCGAAATATTGACCATCTTCAAAGTTCTTGGTTTCAGCAAACTGTGCAACATGTGCGGCGGTTAAAGCAGCACCGGGCCATAAGGGTAATTCAACGTGGCTAATTAGGGCTACAGATGCATCAAAGACGCCAAGTTCTGTACCAACTCTAGAGGCTATTCCTGGCCAAAAGGTAAAGCGTGGTTTTAGCCAAAAATTATTGCTATTATCAGCATCTTCCGAGGTCAACCGCTCAGTGGCAAAAGTATCCGTTGATATATCAATTTTTAAAGGCTTATCATCTCTTAAGAAGGCATCATATTCAGCAATACTGCCTTTTACGACTAAAGTTGAAATTTCTTGCTCTTTCAGTACTAACGTAAAGTACGAGTAATTATGATGTATATTTTTACTGATAATCCCTAGAATAACACCAAGCCCATCTATTTTGTTACGGTTATAAAGGTGATCTTCAAGTTCCACATAGACCGTATTTACATCAGCTTCAACAACCCTGATTGATTCAAAACCTTCTTTAACCAGTAATTTTCTTAACTGTAATCGTTCAAGTGCACCTGAGCGATAAGCATCATCTAACTCGACATCATTTATAGCTAATGCTACGTATTCACCCGTTTGTTCTAATTCACTATCAACTTTACCATGGTTTATCGGATCTCTTTTTGGCTGCGATGAATGAGTACCTGCGTCATAATCAAGCGGTATAGTTAACCCTATACCATAATAAACATCATCTTTTAATGCTTCGTTACTGCTAGAGATAAGTAGTTCAGTCGTTAATTGGATACCGCTGCTCAGCCACTGTTTAGGTGAAGATAAATGCATACCTAATTGAGTATCGGCTGCATCATATTCTGCTGAAAGCTTTACCCATTGATAAGGCTGCCATTCAACACCCGCAAAAACACCATCAAGGCGCCCTTGGTTTGAGTCGCTTTGTCCAATACCCAGTGAAATATTAACGTCTTCTAGGATATTTTTTGTCGCCACAGCATACTTAGCATCAAAATAGTTAGCTGCGCCACCCAGATCTTGAATACCTACCGCTAAACTAAACCAGTCCTTTGGAATAAAAGGAATACCTATTTTAATGTTGGCCGATAGATCTGTCGGGCTATTGCCACCATTGGGGGCTTGATAATCAGCTAACCGGGCTGATACTTCAACATACTTCCATAAACCGACACCAAAGTTATAATTATCACCGTTCCGATAACCATCAATTGTTTCAACTTGGTTACTGTATTTCAGGTAAAGCGTACCTTCATCAAACAATGTTGCTGTAGGGGTATTTATTAGTCCGCTATACCCTTGAAAAGACATAGTTGCCTCAGGTTCAGCGGCAGTAATAAAACAAGGCAGTAAAGCCAATACAAACAAAATACGGTGCTTCATTTTAATAAATCCTAACAAGGTTAATTCTAACTATTGATAATAAGAGGTCGTAGAGCAAAATAGTTCCAGGTGCTGTATCACTTGGCTCGACAAAAATCATAGGGTTTGTGGTGCTATAACTAGAAAAAACCATTCTGAGCATTCAACCCCGAATGGCTTTTAAATCACAATAACGAAAAACAGCCACATTTTAATGACCACTTAAACAGCAAGCCATTACTTTAACGTATTGACGTATTAAGTGACTTTTTTCAACTCGATAATTTCAGCTGTTTTCAACGGCCCTTTTTCTTTTTGTAGCCACACTAAATCACATATTCCATCGGTGGGGTTAAATCCTGTTGGGGCCTTAAGCAATATCTCACGAATTAACTCATGGTCGAACGCATGACAGGCATTATCGAGTTTTTTTAGCAAGGGTTCTAGCTCATGCCAATCAAGCATGGCTTCTTGTGCACTCATAATACGCTCATGAATAGTCCCTGAAACGTTATCACCTATAAGAAGTTCTTCATAAAGCTTCTCACCAGGCCTTAACCCAGTACATTTAATAACAATGTCACCGTTAGGCTTGTTATCAGATTTAACCGAAAAACCACTCAAGTGAATAATTTTACAGGCTAGGTCATAAATTTTTACTGGCTCGCCCATATCAAGTACAAATACATCTCCACCTGTGCCCATAGCACCGGCTTGAATAACAAGTTGAGAGGCTTCAGGTATCGTCATAAAATAACGAGTAATATCTGGGTGCGTTAACGTTAGCGGACCACCGCCCTTAATTTGCTTTCTAAATAAAGGAACCACAGATCCAGACGAACCTAAAACATTACCAAAGCGAACCATACAAAAACGCGTGGTATCTTGTGTTTTAGACAACGCTTGGAGTACCAACTCAGCCACACGTTTAGTCGTACCCATTATATTGGTGGGTCTAACGGCTTTATCGGTAGAAATTAATACAAAAGTCTCAACATTGGCATTTATGGCAGCACGCGCTGCATGATAAGTACCGAAAACATTATTTCTAACACCTTCAACAACATTATGCTCAACCAATGGTACATGCTTGTATGCCGCAGCATGGTAAACAGTTTGTACAGCAAAACTTTTCATCACAGTTTCAATGCGATTAACTCTTTGCACTGAGCCCATAATAGGCAATACTTCTACGATTAAACCGTGTGTTAATTTGTATTCATTAAGCTCTTTATCAATGGTATACAAACCAAACTCAGACGACTCAAATAAAACCAGTTTAGCTGGCTTTAGCCTAATAATTTGACGACATAATTCAGAGCCAATAGAACCACCAGCGCCAGTAACCATGACAATTTTACCCGCGACATTAGCATTCATTAACTCAGGTTTAGGCTCTACTGGATCACGGCCTAATAAATCTTCAACACCAACGTCTTTAAATTCTTCAAGGTTAGCCTTACCGTCAACAACATCAGCCATGCCAGGAATAGTTAATACCTGAATACCTAGTGAGTCAATTTTACTCAACACTTCTTTACGACGTGATCTTGAAGCACTGGGCATAGCTAATAATATTTTTTCTATCTTTTTACTTTTGACTAGGCTTGGTATTGCATCGGGGGCATAAACATGAATACCTTGAATAACGGTTCTTTGCAATGCAACATCATCATCAACAAAAGCGACAGCATGATATTCAGGCCCTTGTGATAAAGCGGTTGATAACTGACGTCCTGCAGAGCCCGCACCATAAATTAAGACTGAGTTTTTCTTATGCCAGCGTGGGTGGCTAATAACCGCCCTTACGCCAACTCTTGAACCGCCAATCAATATCAAACATAAACTAAAGAAAATAAAAGGAACAGTGCGAGGCATAGCAACTGTAAAGAAGAAAGAAAAACCAATGATTAATACCGCAGAAAAAACACTGCCTAGCCCAATAGCCCAAATAGCTTGCATATTCATATAACGTAGAACAGCACGATACAGACCTAGTTTTACAAAAACGAGTAAACTAAACGGCAGCACACAGGAAAAAACTAGCCAGTAATCTTGCTTAAATAGAGGAGAGAAGCTTTCAAGTCGCATGAACAATGCGAACCAAAAGGCTAAAAATAAAAATACTGAATCTATTAATAGTGAAATGGCGCGCTTATAGGGGCGTGGTAATTTCAAAACTGATTGAATCAAAGTCACTAACTAATTCCTTTTATAAATTAAAATACATTTTCTTTTTAAAGAACGATCTAGTATAAACTAAAACAACCGAAATTTAACTGAAAATAAATGCATCCCTGTACATTTACACAACAATTAGCTTTCTATATTGAGGGAGTACGAGGGACTAATCAGTTAGCGTGTTACTCTGAAATGTCGCTTACTGTTTCGTATAATGTGGTTCGATTACGACTTGTATAAGTAAACTTATAAACTGTTATCTTCGAAGTATCTGACGACGTTCAGCTTCCTTTGCTTTAGTTATTCAGGCTATCTCTTAAGCCTGAATAACTAAAGCAAAGGAAGCATAACTAAAAATCCTGCCCCCAGATTAAGTTACCTCAGGAATAATCAATGTGAATCTGTTATTCCCGTTATCTCATATGCCGATGTGGAACAGATGTTACTAATTAGAGGATTTAGGAGAAATCATCCTGAATCCACCAAGCCAATTTACCGTCATTCCCGAGTTTTCTTATCGGGAATCAAGTCCGAGCTCTTCCCATGTAATTCATCACTATCTTACTCAGAATTCACTATTTTTTACTAGCCAAACCAAACACCTGCTTAATAACACTAACAGTTTTATCAACTTCATCTTGAGTCAATGTAGGATGAACTAAAAACATCAAACTGGTTTCACCTAATTCAACGGCATTAGACAAACGCTTTTCAGGCCTAAAACCCGTATTATCAAAAGCCTTTTCTAAGTAAACTTCTGAGCAACTCCCTTGAAAACAAGGGACACCTGCAGCAACTATTTCATTAACAATACGATCACGATCCCAACCATTAGCTAAAAGATCAGGTTTAATAAACATATAATGCTTATATTCAGCATGTTCACTGTATTCCGGTACTTCAACTAAGCGCACCATATCAAAAGCACTTACCGCTTCATCTAATTGTTTGGCATAAGCTTGGCGAGATTGAGTCCAAGACGTCATGCGAGTTATTTGAATACGCCCAATAGCAGCTTGCATTTCTGTCATACGCCAATTGGTACCAAAACTTTCATGCAACCACCTAAAACCTGGTGGATGTTCTTTGTTGTAAATAGCATCCCACGATTTACCATGGTCTTTATACGCCCACATGGTTTTCCATAATGTTTCATCATTAGTGGTAACCATGCCACCTTCACCACCGGTAGACATAATTTTATCTTGGCAAAAAGACCAAGCGCCAACATGACCAATAGAGCCGACACTACGCCCTTTATATTTTGCACCATGTGCTTGGGCACAATCTTCAATCACATAAAAACCGTGCTTTGCACTTAATGCCATGATCTCATCCATTTCAGCAGGCATACCGGCTAAATGAACCACTATTACAGCTTTAGTATTTTCATTTAGAACAGCCTCAATGCTTTCAGCTGTAATATTTTGGCTATTCAAATCAACATCAGCAAAAACAGGTTTTGCACCTGCCGTTACAATGCTTGAAGCCGAAGCTAAAAAAGTACGCGGTGTGGTAATTACTTCATCTCCAGCACCTATATACATAGCCTTTAAAGCAATATCTAGGGCTAAGGTGCCATTACCTAATGCAACGGCATATTTACTATCAGCAAAGCTAGCGAATTCTTTTTCAAATTCACGGCCTTCTTGACCAGTCCAATAATTCACTTTATTTGATAATAGAACGTTTTGTACTGCATCAGCCTCTTCTTGTGTGAAGCGAGGCCAAGGCGAGAATTTTGTATTTAACATTATCTTTCCAGAACTGTTTTTAAAATAAATTTTATGTCTGTATAAAAAGAGTATTTTGAAATATACTCCTTATTAATCTTGACCTTATCAGGCCAAATAACAGTGTCATTATAAAATTTCGGGTCTGTTTGGTGAGCCAAAAGCTCTTCTTCATTTTTATATTTAATTGAAGCTGGACCGGTGATTCCCGGCTTAATTGTTAATACAATTCTATCGTCACCTTCAAGTAAATCAGCATATCCTGGAACATCTGGTCGAGGTCCAACAAAGCTCATGGTGCCAAAAAGAACATTAACTAATTGAGGTAATTCATCGACTTTAAACTTCCTCATATATATTCCTGTTTTTGAAATTTCAGCTTGGACATTTGCTGTAATACTATCCCTTGTTCCGGATACAGCATCGTACATAGTCTTAATCTTAAAAACTTTAATTTTTACAGCATCTTTGCCGACACGTTTTTGGACAAATAAACCAAAACTTTTAGTGTCTATACTTGCGACAATAAGAGCTATCATGATTAGAGGGCTACATATTATGAGTAGCACAAATGAAAGTAAAATATCAAATATACGTTTAATTGCAGAATCAATTTTAGTCAATGCTCAATACTCTTATATTTTTTTTGCTAAGAAGTAGAATTTACTCATTATTTTTTTCAGTATTTTAGATTTTGATGCTAAAAGCGCAACTCTCCGAATGATGATAAATCTAGCTTTTGCAAAGCTTGCAAGAAAGCTACTATTAACCCACCGATGAGGGTGGGTACTAATAATGACAGATCCATTGGACTGAGTAAGGTTCGTCAACTCATCAATATTTGCAATTGCAACATCCTGAGATGGATTCTGGTCGTTTCCAACAATATCCGTAATCACCTTAAAACCAAAACCTGCATCTGATACATATTTATAATCAGATTTGATTTTTTCTTTCCCTTGAACTACTAGGTCAAAAATATTGGAAAAATGAGATGCTACTTTTGTATCACGGAAAAAATCCTTATTGGAATTCCAACCATTCCTATTCATTAAAGGATTTCCGTGAGGACAAACAGATGTCACAGGGAAGCCTGCATCTTCAAATTTTATAACCGTCTCAGCAAATTCATCAATTGCAAGCTTCATATCACCTGTGTTTGCGTCCAGTACATCATAGTGGTAAGTAACTTCATGACCTAGTTTTGCAATAGAGTGCAGTAAGGCTTTGTTTCCTTCAAGTAAGTCTGATTGCACAAAATATGTAGCACGAATTGAGTACCTAGCTTCAATAACAGCAATTTGGTATGCACGCTCTACATTTGTCTCTACATCATGCTTAATTGAAATCCAAATTTCTGTTTTCAATTTATCTGGCAGTTCAGATATCGTAACACACCGTGATGAATCTATTGTTGAACAGAAACGATCCCACTCCCTATGTAGTAGCTTCATCCTAATTTATTCTCTGCATCATAAATATCTTGTAAAATACCTGTGAATTTCGTTGAAGAAACCTCTTTTGTATATTCAAAATAAACGACACCCGCACCATGCTTATTAAGCTCGGCTTCAACCTCGTTGAATAAAGGAGATCCTTTCCAGTCATCACCGACAAACATAAGATCATATTGAATCTCATGAAACTGCTTGATTTTGTCTCTATGCGACTGCACCACAACCTCATCAACCACATCTAACCCATTCACAATTTCATAGCGGTGCTCGAAGGGAATAATCGGGGTCTTATCTTTATATGACTGAACAAGCTCATCAGAGCTCACCCCAACGATTAAATAATCACAGTGTCGTTTTGCTTTTTTTAACAGGTGAAGGTGCCCAATATGGAACATATCAAAAACACCTGTAGTATAACCAACAGTTTTTTTCATTCTTTATCAACCTATCTATCTAGTTACGAAGAGAATCTAATAACTCTTCAAATTCATTATTTACAACTTCATAGTCAAAGCTATTTTTGGCCGTTTCAATAGCACTAAGAGATACTTTATTCCTATATGATTCATCATCTGCATATCGAACAATTGCATTTGAGTAATCTTCTGGAGATTCTGGCTTAACTGATTGACCAGCCCCTGAAGATTCGATCAGTTTACCTATTTCACCGCCAACCCCTACTACTGTAGGTACACCATAAGACATCAGTTCAAAAGTTTTAGACGGAAACACATTTTTAAATATTTGTAAATCTTGTAAAGGAACAATGGCACAACCTGCAAAAATATAATAGCGTCTGATTTCATCACGCGTTACAGGAGATAAGAATTTAATATTAGATAGCCCTAATGAGGAAGCATACTCAACAACTCTGTCCTTATCAGGCCCTGATCCTATGAAGTAAAAGACAATATCATCCCTTTTTTTGAGAAGAGAGGCTGCATCTACTAAGGTAGTAAGATTTTGGGCATGCCCGTGTAAACCACCATATAATACGCAGAATTTTCCATGGTCAATTTCTTGAAATGGACTAACACCTACTCTCTCCAAATCATTATCAGCAGGTATCGCTACACCACAAGGTATATACTTAATAGGTGTATTCTGCTTTGGTATTTTACTACGTACTATGTCGACCATGCCTGGGGTAGCGACGGTGATCAATGAAGCATTTTTATAAAGTAACAATTCAATCCACTCAAGGATCGAAATTATCTTCTTGTTATTAATACTGCCCATTTGAACTGCCGATTCAGGCCAAATATCGCGAACATCTAGTACAAACTTTGCACCTTTTAACTTAGCAACAATTAAGCCAGCTAAGGCTGCAAAAATAGGAGGGCTTGTCGCTATCACAACATCAGGCGATTTTATAAAAACACCTTTCAATATGCCAGTAAAAAGATAAGACGTATAGTTTAAAATTCGCTTAATATTACTTTTATTATTTGAAGGAACAACAATAACATTGTGAATATTTACTCCATCTTGCCTACTTCTTTTGAAAAGTGAATACCATTTTCGATCGATAAACTTCCCGCTTGGGAAGTTTGCAAAACCGCATATAACGTCTACTTTTTCAATTTTCTCTCCTTTAGCAAGAAACTTGGCCAAAGAACCAAACATAAACCCGCTAGGCTCCATTTCAGGAGGGAAAAATTGAGAAAAAATTACTACTTTCATTCTATCTCCCCACCTTAGAATCTTTGAAAAAACACAGTCCTAAAACAAATAACAACTGCTCTAATACAATTGAAAAAATAAAAACTTCAATCTTATAAACTACAAGTGGTGCAATAGTTAATGCAAGAACAGAGCGCTCCCAACCATTGTATAAACCCCAAACTTTATGTTTTACAAACCAATCCCTCAAAGGAGTTGCATCCCAAAACAGTATGGTTGGATCGTAAAAGTCTGCATCTTTACGAGACATTAGAACTCGCGTTATTGGTAAAAGGATATAGAAAGCAAAAATAAGCCCCGAAATTGTAAGACCATAACCTAAACTCCAAATGAAACAAAAAGCTACAAAAAATGAGCGAACTTTGTCAGTTAATGCATCCAAGCGTGCTCCAAAGTCAGAAAATGTATTTGTCCCCCGAGCCACTCTTCCATCTGTACTATCAAGTATTAGAGCAAAAAAGAAAAGGATAGCGCCAAGTATGTAACTTTGATCAATGTACAATATGCCACTAGCGATAGATGCGAGTAACCCCAGCAATGTCACATAATTAGCTTTAACTCTAAACCTAATGAACAATCGAGCAAGAGGAATTGCAAAGAAATCTTGTACAAATACACTAAAAAAGAAGCGTCTGATATTTTTTTCCATTTTATATGGGTCCTATTTGGAAATGTTTTGAGTATCTATTCTTGATGAAAGCACCAAGAAAACTGTTATAAAAAAAATAAATACAATGGGGTTCCCTGGAGAACCGAATAAAGATATTTTGAAAAAGAATATCCAGAAAGCCTTCTTTGAAAGGCTATTGAACGTTCCATATTCTAACATTGAGCGCTTAAATAAAACAAACAATGAAATTACGCCTATAATCCCAACATCCAAAAGTAAATTAGAAATTACACCCGGGCCTCTGAAAGGGATGAGGTGGCCATCTCCCCTTACCTCAAAAAAGCGGAAATCATGAAAATCAAGACCTGATTCCTGTACAGCTATCATTGAAGAGTAGGGCCAACTCCCTATTCCAAAACCTAAAGGATGATATAAACCTGACACAGAAAATGAATACAAAGCCAGCAAACGATTACCTGACTCATTGGCTAAATAAAAGAGTATTTGTCCAAGTGACCCCATATCACTCGAAGAAGCAACTAAATCACCTGCCCTCCCTCCCATAGTAGGTAATATTGATATAACAAAGAAACCTAGTATAGAGGTCAGAACCAAAGTCGAAAATAATGTGATTATATTTGCTTTCACTTTAAAGTGAATAATAGCGAAGGCTCCTATTGCAAAAGCAACCGCCGAAGCAGACTTAATGATTAATGCTATAAAAACGATTAAAAATAAGTCCATTATTAATGTATTTCTATTGTGTTCAGAAGTTAATCTGCTAATTAAGTAGATTAATGTAAGCTCTATTCCTGCCCGAGCAGGTTCGGTTGCAAACAAAGTAACACCTCGATTACTTTCAACAAGCGCACTTCCCTCGCCTCTAGGAACTAGCAATTGAATAAAGCTACCTAACATGTCGGAACCAAGTGTCTGAATTAAACCAAGAGCAATAAGACCCCAAAAAATTTTTTTCGAAAGCAAACAAATTTCTATTGCACGATTTTTCCCAAGTGATAATAAAGTACAACTTACCAATATTACATTCATATAAGCAGCTAAACTTCTTATAACATCAGTTTCTAAAGTACCACCATCAATGATCAAAGCAGCCAAAGCGTAAAAACAGGATGCAAACATTATGCCTACCAATAAAAGCATAGGTCTAGACACACTCCTCATGTGAAACGCAGCAAAGATCACACCCCAAGGGAAAACTTCGGCTGAGATAAGACCAAAAGTAACCGATGGTAAAAATAGTAATAAGGATATAGCCCTAAACACTATAACTCCTTAGTATTAAAACTAACCGTCTAAATTTAAAAAAAACAACATCTAATAGAAATGTCTTTGGTCTTTTTTTTCTAAAATTAGCTTTTTGAAACAAAGCACGGCAACGCATCTTTCCAATACTTATCGAATAATTTAACTTGTTAGTCTGTTTATTTACAATTAAAGTTCGATTAGAGAATACCTTCATTATTAATTCCTCGAAAGCATCACCTTTTGTGATTTTTAAGTCATATCTATCTGTGATTAAGTCACCAAATCCATGCCCTTCAACATCAGCATAAAGTTCATATTTCATGTTATTCAAATGCGCACACTTTGTATAAAAATCAACCAGCACAACAGGGGCGTTTGAATAAACACCTTCGTACACAGACGTTCCTTGAGCAAACAATAAAAAGCTTCCACCTATAATAGCTGAAAGTTCAGCAAAATCGACATGCCCATGAAATGTAACGTATTCACTAATACCAAGACTCTCAGAATAACGAATTAACTCTTTTTTGGCTTCCCCATCACCTATAATATCAAATTGAGTTAAACTGAGCTTTTCCCTAAACATAGAAAAATCAAGTAACAATTTTTTAACGATAAAGAGTTTAGAACTTTTGTCAAGGCGACCTAACCAGCATAAGGAGCCATATTGGCTACTATCAACATCACTTAACTCATTAGAATACTTTTGATCTGAAAGCAGACCAGTAAAACTTTCTTCAAATTTTATATCATAATACGATTCGACTGTTGTTTTTAAATCTAGCGCCATAAAAAAGAATGAAGCAGAACAGCGCTGAAGCTCTTCCTTATAAAACCTATTGAATATAAAAGAATATACTTTATTTATAAATCTAGGAAGCTTGCTATTTAAATACATTTGAGGGAGGTTTAACTGGTGCATAAACCAAAACCGAACATCAGAATCAACAATATCCAGCATTGAATCAAGGCAAAAAGCATAACTGGCTTGTGTAATAAGTATGGAATCTCGCACTTCTATTTTATTCCGACCATCTTCTGTAACTATATCTATATCATCTCTAGTCTCAAGCATTTGTGACACTATCCCAACTTTAGAATCTATTAGCGTTACTTTGTGCCCATCATCAGCTGCAAGACAAGCGAGCAATGCCATTTGCCTTTCAGCACCACCATATATTCTAGAGGGAATGTAAAGAGCGATTTTTGCCATTATTGATCCTGTTGAAAGTAGTTATATAAATAAAAATCGAAATTATAATGGCTGAAGCTATTAACGCTATTAGGTAATAATTTAAACCTAAATGAGGTATAACAAGTCCACAAATAAATGTGAGAAAAAGAAACGTCAGATTGATATATAGTTGACGGCCAACAAACCCTAAAGCAATAGCCATAGCAGATAGAACTTCTGTAGCTATTCGAACAAAAGAAAGAACCATTATCAATATAGCTAACTCAGTTCTAAATCCCCACATTGGAACAAGTTCCATCATGATTTTTTCCGGAAGCGCTAAAATAAAAATAAAGTATATGAATATTGTACTAAAAAGAATCGTGCTTGACTTAAATAGTAGCCACCTTATCTTACCTATACTATTCTTATATCTGGAAAAATAAGGGAACGTTATTTGTGTGTATATTGCAATTAGAAGACTAATTGGGTAATTAAGTATTTGCTTTAAAAAGCTATAAATCCCCAGTGAACCTGCGCTTAGAAAAGTTGCCACCATTACTTGGTCAAGCTTACTCGTTGAGTAAACGGCTAGATTGTTAGAATACTGTCGAAATAGAGTGCTAAGTGGTAGTTTTTGATCTAAGCGAAAACGAATTATCGAGCCATAAAAATACCTAAGTACCAGAAAACGTAACGACACCTGAATTCCTATAGAAATCATCAGCGTAGACAAACCGAAACCAAGCTGCAAAAAAGTTGGAACTGTAATTAGCAAAGAAAACACGGGAAGAAAATCGACATGTGCTAACTCCTTTAGTCTCAGAGCCTTATGAAGTCTTGCATAAGGAACAATAGTACAGGAGTATATTGCAAACATGGGAAGAGCATACTTCAATGCATCAAAAAAACTCTCTCCAAAGTCGAAAAAGCCAACCTGAATAAATGAAAATAACAATAAAATAAGACCGATAAAAATCCCTATTGTAAAATTTAATAATTGCAACTTACCACAAACAAACCTATTTACTCGACGTGTTATCACTGTATTAGCTGTACCAAAATCGATAACACCATAACTAAGCCCAATGATAATCATTAAAATACTTAACTGACCGAATTCTGGAGCAGAAAAATGTGCCCCATAAAATAGTACAACAAGGAATTGAATTAGAGCATTCCCACCTCGAGAAAAAATAACTAAAAACTTCGAATTCTTCAAATAATTAACCTTTAAAACAATAGGTACTTAAAAAATTTTATAACAATCAAGCCAATAAAACTCATTATGCATAAAAATCTAAAATGGTTGTACATATGTGCTTTAACATCACTTCCTCAATACCAAACCAAAGAGGTAGTCTGATTAAACACTCGCTTTCACGGGTAGTAAACTTATCATCACCTATAAATTTACTATATTTATTTCCTGCAATGGCACTATGTAGAGGTATGTAATGAAAAACGGCAGAAATATCTTTACTTTCTAGGTATGCTAAAAGCTCTGTTCGTTCATTTATATCTTTGACTTTCATGTAGAACATGTGCGCATTATGGCTGCATTCTGATGGAATAGTTGAAAACTTAACAAGACCTTTTTGCTGTAAAGGTGAAAGCATTTGAAAATAAAAATTCCAAGCATTTAATCTTGAGCTGTTAATCACATCAGCCTTTTCTAATTGCCCCCACAAATAGGCGGCTTGTAATTCGCATGGTAAATAACTACTACCTAAATCAACCCATGAATACTTATCAACCATGCCTCTAAAAAACTGACTTCGATTTGTGCCTTTTTCGCGAATGATTTCAGCTCGCTTCACAAATTGCACATCATTTATAATTAATAAACCGCCTTCGCCACCGCTGGTATAATTTTTAGTCTCATGAAAACTAAACGCACCTAAGTGCCCTATAGTACCTAATGGCTTACCTTTATAAGTTGACATCATGCCTTGCGCTGCATCTTCTATAACATACAAAGAATGACGATTAGCTATATCCATAATAGTATCCATTTCGCATGCAACACCAGCATAATGAACAGGTACTATAGCTTTAGTTTTTGTAGTTATTGCTTGCTCTATAAGCATTTCATCAATATTCATGGTATCAGGGCGAATATCTACAAAAATTATTTTAGCCCCACGCAAAACAAAAGCATTAGCGGTACTAACAAACGTATAACTGGGCATGATGATTTCGTCACCAGGTTCAGTACCAATTAAAATCGCTGCTATCTCTAACGCCTGAGTACAATTAGGTGTTAGTAAAGATTTTGCGCAACCAAGTTTGTCATTAAACCATTGATGACATAACCCTGTAAATTTGCCATCGCCTGCAATTTTATCACTGCGCATAGCGGAAAGGACATATTTTTCTTCATTACCAGTGTATGGTGGTTTATTAAAAACTATCATTTTTTTCCATATTATGTTTAATGTAAGACGTGAATCTTAAATTTTTACGCGGTACTACCTGCATCAACAGTTATTGTTGAACCTGTTATAGAGCTTGCGCCATCTGATAATAAAAATAACGTTGCCTGTGCAGCATCATCAACATTTGCAAGCCGCCCTAATGGACTCCGACGAGTAATCGATTTTAGTTTATCCCCTTGCAAACCTTTAGTCATATTTGTTTCCATATAACCAGGAGCTAAAGTATTAACCGTAATATTTGCTCTTCCAAGCTCTCTTGATAATGATTTTGTAAAACCACCTAATGCAGATTTAGTTGCCCCGTAAACACTTAGCCCATTGAAGCCAGTAGAACCAATTATTGAACCAACGTTAACAATACGTCCAACTCTATTTAATAACATGGATCGAGATGCGTATTTAGCAAGTAAAATAGGCGCCTCTACATTAACTTTGATAAGTTCATGGATATCTTTTTCATGCATTGTCGCTAAAACACCATCATGCCCCAGTGCTGCATTATTGATTAATGCATACGGTCTGCCATGGCTCTTTACGATATTTTTAACCAAAGTAGATATTTTATCAGTATTGGAAAAATCAAAAGTCTGAAAAAAAACGGAATTTGGATGATTAGATGTAAGCTCACTATACTCTTCTGAGTTTGTACGACTTACTCCTACAACAATATATTTGCTCTCCACAAGTTTTTTACTTATGGCTAGGCCTAGCCCTTTAGTTGCACCAGATACGATAACCATTTTATTCATTGTTTCCTCACTATTTTTCCGGATTCATTAATGGCAATACACTCTACGAACTTTAGCATTGCAGGTATTTTGAATGGCTCTAACTTACCATTACAAAATGCAAATAATTCTTTTTTAAATTTTTTTTCTTCGTCAATTGCAAGAGTTTTATTACTAATAATTTCAGCATTTACTAACATACCTAATACAGGATTTTTTTTACCAAAAACTCTTGACTGCATAACTTTTGAATGACTGTTCAGTACAGCTTCAATTTCTTCTGGAATAACTTTATTGCCGCCAACATTTATTGTGCCGCTATCTCGGCCAAGAAATAATATACGACTATCTTTAACTTCTACGATATCACCAGTATTAATAAAACCATCATCATCTGTTTCTATCTTGCCATTAATAATTCCAGTTGAAGCACGGTCACTCTTAATCCATAAAATATCATTGATTATTTTTAATATAACTGAATTGGAACTTGAGGGTTCTAAATAGTCAACAGGAAACCCAGCAAGCCCATCTTTAACAGAAAAGCCAACGCCAGCTTCAGTTGAGGCATAAATATGAACAATATGAGAATTTTCATAATATTTTTTTAACGAATTAAGCACTGCTTGGTCAGAAATTTCACCACCTAGGGTGATTCTTTTTAAACCTAAGAGTTTTGAACCTTTTGTCATCAAGACCTTGCGCCAAAAAGATGGAGTTGCCGATAAACAATTTACATTTTTATCTATAAATAATTTGACACTATCACTTAGTTCATCAGATGATTCCGATATAGTTAAGGATGAGCCAGAGGCTATAGCTTGAAAATAAACTTGCAACCCAGCAAAGCGATTAAGGTCATAACATAGGCCCCATTTGAAATTCCCTCCTTTAGATATATCTTTTTTACTCGTTTTCATTAACGATGCTAAATTGTAACTTATTAATTTAGGCGACCCCGTCGTCCCAGATGTGGATAACAACCACTCCTGTTTTTTTGGGGCATTAACATCCGAAATTTTTGAAGTACAGATACCGGATTCACTTACGTTAATCACGTATTCGATGCCTGATTTTTCATAAAACTCTTTTTCAACGTCTTCTTTCAAGCACTTAGGTTGAAGAAAAACTTTATTCGCTACGGATGCTATTAAAGGTAAAACTTTTGCCAACTCAAATCGAGAGCTAGTAACTAACGCACAATTTTTCCCATCTAAGTAAGAATAATCTTCGGAAAATTGATTTATTGACCTATTAATATATCCATAAGTAACGTCTTCAGATTTATTCTGAATATAAACTCTTTCACTTGGTACCTGATTAAAGATATCAACAATAGGATTAATCACTGTACTTCTCATAAATTGCTACGAATTCACCAAATGTATTTGGATAAACTGGCTCATCCATCAATTGGAAAGGGTCAAAATCCAATTCTTCTTCAAGCAAAGCCACTAGGATTGCAAACCCTAAAGAATCTAAGCCTGACTCAAAAAGTATAACCTCATCGGTCAAGGATTCTACAAGTAAAGTGTTATTAGTTTGCTCTAACACTTCATTGATTTTGTCTATTATTATAGCTCGACATGTCATGATCTTTAATTAACCTTATGTTTGTGATAATCAATTTTTGTTTTTGAAATATTAAAATTTAAATTTAAATATAAAGCGAGAACACCAGAGTTTGCTGCCGATATTACGGAAGTGATTTTTTTCACACCTTTAAATTTAAGCGCATCTATAACACTTCCCCAAAAAAAGGGAGAATAGACTCCAAAGCCTTTGGCGCTACCACCTAATATCAATTCTGCAACATTGTTATCATTTAATCTAAACAACATAAAACTGACAAGTTGCCCCGCCTTATTCCTGTAAATAAAACCAGAAACATTCTGAAGAAATAGATCATCTACCCAGTAACTCATCCTTTTATTAGACAACTCGGTATCAATGAATGGGTCTTCATGGAAACGAGAAAAATAGAACATATCTTTCGCAATAATCGAAATATCTTTATAGTCGTTTGCAACAATAGCTGTTATCGGCATTAATTTTTTCTTATAGATGTCAGGGAGATTATACTTGTCTAACTGAGAAAGAAAAACTTCTAAAGAAGTTTCACTTGGTAAATATCCATTTTTCATTAAAGCTGATTTTATTAGCATATTTGAGGCTTCAAAGCGTCCATATGCTAAATTAACTTTTGATTTCAACTCAAATTCACGTATCAATGTATTTGCATTTCTTTCTGAATCAAATCTTAAGCTAGTTAGCTCAGCAGTTGTTACAGAAAAAACTTTTTCATCCCAAGGAGTTTCTTGCCAGTGTATAAAATTATTGTTATCAATTATAAATGAATTCAATTTAGTAACCTTTGACTTTATTAAATTTTACTGAAGTTATTAAAATAAGAAACAATATTTCATATCTCAATACAAATTATAAATTTTACTAAATATTTTGTATATTCATTGAACGCTCTCCATACAGCGTTATAAAACATATCAAAACATCCTGAAATACGGTAATAAAATAATTATATTCCTTAAAGAAATACTCTCTTCATTATTTACAAGGACACTATAATAAAACATACCTTACTTAGGGGTATTCTAATCAACTAAGCTCAACAGATATTCACCATAGGTATTTTTCATTAACGGCTTTGCTATTTTTTTAATTTCTTCTGCTGTTAACCAACCTTGGTTATAGGCAATTTCTTCTAAACAAGCTATTTTAAATCCTTGTCTATGCTCAATTGTTTGTACATATTGACCAGCATCCATCAAGCTGTCATAAGTACCTGTATCGAGCCATGCAAAGCCCCGACCTAGTAACTCTACATTGAGCTTACCTGATTTCAAATATGCATTATTTATACTGGTGATTTCTAGTTCACCGCGTTCAGATGGCTTAACGTTTTTAGCAATACTAACAACATCATTATCATAAAAGTATAAACCTGTTACCGCGAAATCTGACTTAGCAATTTCCGGTTTTTCTTCTATTGAAAGTACCTTTTTATTTTCATCAAACTCTACAACACCAAAACGTTCAGGGTCTTTGACTTTGTAGCCAAACACTGTTGCGCCATATTTTCTTTGCGCTGCATTTATCAGCATTGGTGAGAATCCTTGGCCAAAATAGATATTATCACCTAAAACTAGACAAACATTATCATCTCCTATGAATTCCTCACCAAGAATAAAAGCTTGTGCTAATCCATCAGGACTTGGTTGAATTTTATAAGTTAATTCAATACCGAATTGACTACCATCTCCTAGCAATCTTTTAAAACCGGCTTGATCTTCTTGAGTAGTGATTATTAGTATTTCTCGGATACCTGCTAACATAAGTACTGAGATTGGATAAAATATCATAGGTTTGTCATACACAGGTAATAATTGCTTAGATATGCCTTTAGTTATCGGGTACAGCCTAGTACCTGAGCCACCCGCTAATACTATACCTTTTGTTTTATGTGTCATTATATTTCCTTAGCTATCTGAGCCCAATCGTTCCATTGAATATGAACCATCCAATACACGCTGCCACCAATTTTTGTTGTTCAAATACCATTCAACTGTTTTACGGATTCCGGTTTCAAAGCTTTCTTCTGGCTTCCACCCAAGTTCTAACTCGATTTTTGACGCATCTATAGCATACCGTACATCATGACCAGGTCTGTCCGTTACATAAGTAATTAGTGATTCGAATCCTTTGAAATTTCCACCTTCACGGGAATAACTATTTGTAGGAATTAATTCCTCTAATAATTCACAAATTGTTTTTACAACGTCAATATTAGCTTTTTCATTGTGACCACCAATGTTATATGTTTCACCAATGCTCCCTTTGGTAGCAACCAAATATAGTGCTCTTGCGTGATCTTCGACAAATAACCAATCTCGAATTTGCTGACCATCCCCGTACACAGGTAAAGCTCTACCTTCTAATGCATTTAAAATGACTAAAGGGATCAATTTTTCAGGGAAATGATATGGGCCATAATTATTTGAACAGTTAGTAATTAACGTAGGTAGCCCATAAGTACGTTGCCATGCTCGAACTAAGTGGTCGCTAGATGCTTTTGATGCTGAATAAGGACTACTTGGTTTATAAGATGTTTCTTCTGTAAATAAATCAGTAGGTCCTTCAAGATCCCCATATACTTCATCGGTGGATATGTGATGAAATTTAAAGTTGCCTTTATTTTCTTGATCTAACGCTAACCAATACTGGCGACTAGCCTCTAACAAATTATACGTTCCAACAATATTAGTTTGTATGAACTCTGAAGGACCGTCAATTGACCTATCTACATGACTTTCTGCAGCTAAATGCATAACGACATCAGGTTTATGATAATTGAACACTCTGTCAAGTTCTTCTTTATTGCAAATATCAACCTTTTCGAAGCTGTAATTTTCATTATTCTCAACCGAAATCAATGACTCTAAATTACCTGCATAAGTCAACTTATCTAAATTAACCACTTTGTCATTGGTATTATCAATAATATGACGAATAACTGCAGAACCAATAAAACCGGCACCGCCTGTTACTAAAATTTTCATAAATTCTAAACACCTTTTACATCTATTAAATTTTTAAATTTTCGATTATTTTTTACATTTGGCTCAACACCAAACATAAAAGCTTAAATTAACTTTCTAGCAATATGAATTTTCCGATTTATCACAAAACTAGTTACAAGTGAAAGTAACTTTACTATCTGCTTAGTACACTCAGTATTTTATCACATGCTTTACCATCGCCGTATGGGTTATGGGCAAAGCTCATTTTATCGTATGCTTCACTATCAGTAAGTAATGTGTTCAATTTTGAAGTTATTTTAGCTACATCGGTACCTACTAATTTAACCGTTCCTGACGCAACAGCTTCAGGCCGTTCGGTAGTATCACGCATAACTAAAACGGGCTTACCAAGGCTAGGGGCTTCTTCTTGAATACCACCCGAGTCTGTTAGGATAATATGAGCACGATTCATTAAATACACAAACGGAAGGTATTGCTGTGGTTCGATTAAATGTACATTGTCTACATCTTTCAAAATACGGTTGACTGGCTCTTGAACATTAGGGTTTAAATGCACTGGATATAGAATTTGACAATCAGGGTGTGCTTTAGCAGTTATAGCAAGAGATTCACAAATGCGTTCAAAACCACCACCAAAACTTTCACGGCGATGACCCGTTACTAAAATAAGTTTTTTGCTTTCATCAAGCATTGGGAACTGTGAAGCTAGGTTATTACTTAACTCTTTATCACTTTCAATTTGTTGTTTCACAAGTAATAACGCGTCTATCACCGTATTGCCTGTTACATGAATATTACTGGCATCAACATTTTCATTTAATAGGTTTTGTTCTGATGTTGCGGTTGGCGCAAAGTGAAACTTTGTCAATGAGCCTGTGAGTTTTCTATTACCTTCTTCAGGCCAAGGTGAATAGATATTACCTGTTCGTAAGCCTGCTTCAACATGACCAACCGCTATTTGTTCATAATATGCAGCAAGCGTTGCTGCAAAAGTAGTTGCCGTATCACCATGCACTAATACGACATCAGGTTTAAATTCTTTTAATACGGGTGTTAGGTTAAGCAATATACGACTGGTGATCTCAGGTAACGTTTGACCTGCTTTCATTAAATCTAGATCGTACTCTGGTGTTATTTCGAATAGCTCCAACACTTGATCTAACATTTCACGATGCTGCGCGGTCACACAAACCTTTGCTTCAAAGCGTTCGTCATTTGCCAATGCATGAACTAATGGCGCCATTTTGATTGCTTCAGGACGTGTACCGAATACGGTAAGAATACGTTTTTTAGTCATTTAAATCACTTCTACTATACTGTTTAGTGTGTAATATATACTGCTAGCTGTTGAATTAATTCAACATCAAAACTCTTGTTTATTTTATGTCAGAGACACAAACCGTCGCCATTTAATGTTATCAATTAGCAGTAATCCCTTTAAAATTTTTACTTACAATAACTTAAAGAAAAAAACTCTTTCCCTACCAATAGTTTCCAATATTAAAGTCGGATAATTTATGGTTTGCATTTATCGCTAATTTTTACTTATTAATAACTGCGCGAATAAATTCCCGCCTACAAAGCCCATGGATTCCCGACAAGACAACTCGGGAATGACGGCATAGCTAAACTCGGGAATGACGGTATAGCCAAACTCGCGCCTATGGATTACTTATCAGATTTATATTCGTAGTTAGCGTATCCGTAATAGCCGTAGGCATTACTAGCTTTTTTAAGCACGCCATTAAATACCACGCCTTTCACATCGATACCGTTTTGTTCAAAACGTTGACGAGCGTAATCTATTTCTTTAATGCCATTTTGACCAAAGCGCGTAACAAGTAACATACTTCCAGCATGGCCGCCAACAATGGCTGGATCCGTAACCGCTAAAATAGGGGGGGTATCAATAATGATAATGTCGTATTTAGTTTTTATCTCTGCGATTAATTGACTAAAATTGGCATGCATCAATAGCTCAGACGGGTTAGGCGGTACTTGACCCCGTGTAATAATGTCAAAACCTGCTACATCAGTCGATTTAGTGACCTGCTCTAGCGTTTCTTGGCCTGATAAATATTCAGACAAACCGTTTTTCCATGCAAAGTCAAAATACTTATGGATATAGCCTTTACGCATATCGGCATCTATCAACAACACTTTTTTGCCATTCTGCGCGAGCACTACCCCTAAGTTTGTTGATATGAAAGATTTACCGACACCTGGAGAAGGTCCAGAGATAGCAATAACATTATTCTTAGCTTCCATCATGGCAAAGTGCAAACTGGTACGCAGGCTACGTAATGCCTCAATAGATAAATCTGCGGGGTTATCTACGGCTAATACTTTTTTTCCTGCCTGCTTTTTTCGTTTCTTACCACTAATTAAATCTGACAATTTATCTTGATAGGCTGAGTAAGGCACACTGGCGTATACTGGCATGCCAATCGCTTCTATTTCACTTGGGTCTTCAACCCCTTTATTCATGGCTTTTTGTATAAGTACTATTGCTATCGCTAACATACCACCTAGCATAGTAGCCATAACCACAATTAATGCTTTTTTAGGTTTTACTGGCTTGGTAGTATTCACTTCAGCTACATCAATTATACGCACATTACCTACCGTACCGGCACGCACAATATCTAACTCTTGTACTTTGCCTAGCAGCATCATGTAGATTTCGTTACCTACTTCAACATCACGGGTTAGGCCTAATAATTTTTGTTGCATTTCAGGTAAGTTAGATATTTTTTGTGCTAAGCCATCGCGTTGTTTTTGTACGGCATCAATTTGTTCAACAATGCCTTGGTAGTTAGGATGGGTACGTTTGAACTTTCGAGACATAGCAAGACGGTTAAGGTCAAGTTCTTGTAACTTAGTATCTAGCTCAACTATTTGCTCTAATACCCCTTGAGTTTCGAGGGTGATATTGACTGATTTTTGGTTTATTTGATAATCGTTAAATAAGGCTTCCGACACTTCTAATTGTTTTTTAATTTCAGGTAATTGTACTTCTAAAAAGTCGAGTGATTTTTTAGCTTCTGCTGAGTTTCTATCAACATTTCTACGTACATATATTTCAGCTGCTTTGTTTAATACATTTTCAGCGTAAGCAGGTGTTGCATGCTGCAAACTTAAATTAACAATACCTGAATCTTTACCTTTTTCGCTGGCACCAATGGCTGCCTGTAAATCAACAATGGTATTTAAACGATCTTTACGGATAACAGTAAATTCAGTACCTACTCTTGCCGTTAACGCTTTAAGGGTAATACTGAAAATGCCATTAGTGAGTTCTTCGCCTACTTTACCTTGTAAAATTACTTCTTCATTTTCTGATAAAAGTTTATAAGTATTATTTTCACCCGCTAGCACTATATACTCAAGATTGACCGCGTACTTAGGTACATCAAAGCGGAAAACATCAATTTTTTCACCGCCCCAAGCGTAACTCACTGCACCAAAACTGGCTGGTGCCACATCACCTGTTTTTGTCGGGTTGAATTTTCTAAAACTACGACCACCAATTATTGGGAATAATTTCGGCTTGGCTACAATATCTAATTTCAAAGCATCAACGGCTTCGCCGATAACAGAGCGTGACTTTAACAATTCGATTTCTGTTATTGATTTAGAGCTACTTTCAAACATGCCGGCCATGTCATCTAACCCTGGTACTGAACCACCACTTTCTTCTACTTGAATCATTGCCGTTGCTTGATAGATAGGCGTTGAAAACATGGCGATAGCAACACCCACCAGCATAAAGATAGCCGTAATAATACAGATAAAAAACTTACGATCTACTAACGCGCCAAAGAGTGACATTAAGTCAATTTCGTTCGCTGGTGCATTATTGCTTTGCTGATTTTTAACTGTAGGCTGAGCTATATTTTCATTAATTGACATATTAAGTGTACTTTTTAATAAATAATTCTGAATTTAAACTTTTTGTTTAAGGGTAAATTAAAACGCTAGTTTAAAGGTATTTGGTCCAAGCAGAACAGGCTTTATCAACCAATTGATAAACATGCTCAAACGCTTCATGACTTTGGCGGTAAGGATCAGGTATCTCAGTATTATCGATCCATTTACCTAACAAGAAGGTTTTTCCTCTGGCTTGTGGATATTTACCTAACAAATCGGTTAAGTGACGTTCTTCCATCACTAAAATCAAATCATTTTCTGTAATTAATGTTGAATTGAGTTGTCTGCCTTTATGGCCGCTCATATCAATATTATTACTTAAAGCAATACTCGTTGCCGTTGCTTCTGCGCTATTACCCACTAATGCGGTTAGTCCTGCTGAAGAAACTTTTATATGGCTATCGCCTGGCTTGTTCTTTAGCTTATCTTTAAGTAAATATTCACCCGTAGGGCTTCTACAAATATTACCCGCGCATACTACTAAAATGGAGTTAAACATTCCCATTAGAATATCGTCCCTTGATTTTTGATAGTAGATATAGAGTAAACGGTTTGAATTGTTGGTATTAGTTGACTGATTAAACGATTCCAACGTGCTATTGGTGCCGTAGTTACATACACGATATCACGAGGTTGTAACTTAAATTGATCGGCTAATACGAGTGCAACTAAATTTTGTGCATGTAATTGATAAACATCAGCAATGATGCCTTCTTGGTTGTCTGGGCGTTTGCGTAAAACAAAAACACCATTAGCATTGGCTGTTTGCTCGTTTAAACCGCCTACATCACTTAATGCTTCAGCAAGGCTTAAGCCATAACGATTAATTTCAATGCTACCAGCTTTGTTTACATCACCCAGTACAAATACTTTTTGATTGTCTGTGCGATTCACATGAAGGATATCACCGTGTTTTAGTAAACGGTTTTGACTGATATCCCCTTTGGTATAAAAGTCATCTAGCTTAATGATTTCGGTTTGATTGTTTCGTGTAAAAGTGACTGTGCGCCAATCAGCTCTTTCACTTAAACCGCCAGCTTGGTTAATTGCGTCGATTAACGTCAGTGGGATTTCGGTAACTGGGTATACGCCTGGCTTGTTTACTTCGCCGGTAACATAAGCTCTTTGGCTATTAAAACCGACTACTTTTATATCTAGTTGTGGTTTTTCAATAACTCGGCTTAGTTTTTCTACTAATATCGCGTGTAATTGTCTAATGGTTTTACCGGCAGCAGGTACATTCGCAGCATAAGCATAGGTAATGGTGCCATCAGCTTGAATTCTAAAACCGTCAAATGCAGCAGTTCTTTGAACAGCGGCCGGAATAGTAAGTTCGGGATGGTCCCATACGCCAATAGATAATACATCACCAATACCAAGCACATAATCATAACCTTCGATTGACATTGGATTGTATTTTTTGGCTTTAGTGAAGGCTTGTTGGTTGTCTTTTAATTCAGAGATAAGCGCTGAATCGATCACCGAAATACTAACATTCGATAAGTCTTGCGCTAGCGTAGAAGTTTCAGGTTCAACATCAACGCCTTCCATATGACTGCCAGGGATCATACTACAACTACTCAGCATCAATAATGACAATGAGACAACTAGTTTTTTAGAGTATTTTAACATCGTGTAAGTTTATTCAATCCTTCGCTAAGTGAGTCAACTGCCGTGTTGTTTTGAAATTTTTGATGTTTATTGTAAATAACATCTTAACAATGCGTACAGTTCTCACTTTATTATTATGGCCATCTTAATGCCGGAATAGTCAGCAGACAAATATAATTGCATGCTTTCATCTAATCGATATATACATTTCAATATATGAACGTATAAGGCCTAGATAGTTAAAGCTGTATTGCGCAGAATAATACGCAAGTTATTAACTATTGTCTAGTCAGAAAAAAGGAAATTGTTGGAGTAACGGAGTTATGTCCTTGTGGTACTGGATTTATGTCAATATCTGGTTTGGGCACGTTGCTGTTTGTCGTCATGTTGATGGTGTTATGTTGAGTTTATTTCAGTATCTTGTGTATAGGCTCATTAACCTTGGCGTCATGCTGGATTTATTTCAGTATCTGGTTTAGGCGCGTTGCCCTTCTGTCGTCATGCTGAATTTATTTCAGTATCTGTGGTTTGTTGGGTAAGTACAGATCCTGAAACGAGTTCAGGATGACGGTTGTGGTGTTTTGGGCTGGCTGACGGAGTCTGGGGCTGGATGACAGTGGTGGTTGTGTGGCTTAGAAATCTTTGCTCAGATCTAGCCAATTCGGGTTTATTTGTTCTATTAGATTTTTCTTCCAGGCCCTTCGCCAGTTTTTAAGTTGCTTTTCTCTTGTTATCGCATCGTACATTGTTTCAAATGACTCAAAATATACTAATTTATTCAGGTTATATTTATTGGTGAAGCCTAATGTCAGTTTAGATTTATGTTGATAGACCCTTTGAACTAACTGACTCGTTACACCTATGTATAGTGTCGTGTTTTTTATATTAGTCATTATATAAATATGAGGCTGTTTCATATCGACGACCCTGTTAGTAAATAAATTTTTTCGCTAATTTAGATATTTCAGGCCAATCATTGTTAATAAGAAATTGTTTTTGTTTTTTAGACCACCTTCTAATTTCATTTTCTATCAATCTTGCTTCTTGTTCAGTTTTAAATTTCTGCTGGTGGACAAGTTTGACAGGGGGCGTTATTTCAGTACCTAAAAGAAGTTGGTTATATTTATCGTATTTCGCTAACACAATGCCAAGTTCATCACAGCAGCCAGTGTGGTAGCTACCATCCACCGACTGTAATATATAAATATAAACTAATGTATTCATACCAATTCCTTTTGTTAACATTATTTTTACATGTTATTAATATTGTAGTTGAGCTTTATTGTTTTGTCAGGTTTCTCATATAAAATTAAAAATACTGTTTTGGTATTTTTGTTTTTGTGGTTCTAAGTACAGATCCTGAAACGAGTTCAGGATGACGGTGGAGAGTCTGGCTGACGGGGCACACAGGGAGAATTACGTAGTTCTTTTGTCGTCATGCTGAATTAATTTCAGTATCTGGTTTTTGTAGAGTAAGTACAGATCCTGAAACGAGTTCAGGATGACGGTGGTGGTGTCTGGATGGCGGGTATATGTTCAGGATGACGGTGGTTGTTAAGAGCAACGGGGTTGTTGATGTTAACGTTGCTCGCTTTACTCTTTTGTCGTCATGCTGAATTCATTTCAGTATCTGGGTTTTGTAGAGTAAGTACAGATCCTGAAACGAGTTCAGGATGACGGTGGTGGGGTCTGGCTGATGGTGGCGGGGTCTGGCTGATGGCTACACACGTAGAGTTACCTTGCCCTTTTTTCGTCATGCTGAATTCATTTCAGTATCTGGGGTTTGTTGACCAAGTACAGATCCTGAAACGAGTTCAGGATGACGGTTGTGGTGTCAGGATGACGGTGGTGTCAGGCTTACGGTGGTGGTGTCTGGCTTACGATGGTGGTGTCAGGCTGATCGTGGTTGTTTCTCGATAACCGTTACACAATCAGGATTAAGGTTTACACTGCCGCTATGGTGGTGGGCTTTTTTGTATTGGCTGAACTGGTTTTGTCTGGGATTTCATTTAACAATGTAAAGTCCGATAAAATCGGACTTTACTTATTTTTTGTTAAAAATTATCTATTTTGTTAAAAAATTAATATACCAAGGCATCGCTTTATCAATGCCTTGTTGTATTTTGAATTCAGGTTCAAAACCTAATAAGTTTTTAGCTTTAGAGATATCGGCTTGAGAATGTAGAACATCCCCTGCTCTGAAATCTTGATAAATTGCTGATTTATCATAATTCACACTGTTCGCTTTTAATGCTATTTTTAAACTATCAAATAAAGTGTTTAAGCTTGTTCTATCGCCTAAAGCAACGTTGTAGACTTGATTTTTACCGGCATCATCAGCAGTAGCGGCTAATATGTTTGCTTGTACTGCGTTTTCAACAAAACAGAAATCTCGGCTAGTTGCGCCATCTCCATTGATATATAAATCTTCATTGTTGATCATTGCGGCTGTCCATTTAGGAATTACAGCTGCATAAGCGCCATCAGGGTCTTGACGTTTACCAAAAACGTTAAAGTATCGTAACCCTGTAGCGTTCAAACCATAGGTTCTGTTGAACACGTCAGCATATAGCTCGTTTACATACTTAGTTACGGCATAAGGTGATAATGGTTTGCCTATGTTTTCTTCTACTTTAGGTAATGCTGGGTGATCGCCATAAGTAGAGCTTGATGCGGCGTAAACAAAAGTACTTACTTTTTCTTCTTTAGCGGCTGTTAACATATTAACAAAACCGGTGATATTTGCAGAATTAGTTAATATCGGATCAGCAATAGAACGTGGTACAGAGCCTAATGCCGCTTGGTGAAGGATGTAATCAACGCCTGAAACTGCTTTTTGACAATCATCAAAATTTCGGATGTCACCTTTAATAAAGGTAAATCTTGCCCATTGCTCAGCCGAAACTTCTGACTGTACTTCATCTAGGTTATGCTGGTGTCCGGTAGCAAAATTGTCTAACCCGGTAACCGTTTGATCAAGCTTTAATAGTTTTTCAAGGATGTTTGAACCAATGAATCCAGCTACTCCGGTAACAAGCCATTTTTTAGGCGCTGTTTGCAGCTGTAATTTGATTTCGTTATAGCGAGACATAATTTTCCTTTAATTTATATATTGGTTTGTTTTGATATGCTGAGAAGTGATGTTTAACTTGCCTACTCTATTGTAGAACTCATATTTTATGAAAAAACTGTCTTTCAATATCTATATTTAGTGTATTGGCGTAATACCACCTGATGCTGAATTTATTTCAGTATCGGGTGGCAAATGCCTAATAACAATACGGTATTTTCTTGAAAAGAGCGTTAACGCTACAAACGCATATCAACACTATCTTTAGGAAGTAAATATTTTAGATCGTAAAGTACGTGGTTCTTTTTACCTAGTTTACGAATATTTTCCGCACCTAGTTTTTTAAATTCATCATGAGAAACAGCTAGAATTATTGCATCGTAGCTATCCGCTTCTGGGGTTTGTGTAATAGATAAACCATATTCATGCTCGGCTGCTTCAGTTGAGCACCAAGGATCGGTAATATCGACATTTATGTTGTATTCTTTTAGTTCGCTAACGATATCAACAATTTTGGTGTTACGTAAATCTGGACAGTTTTCTTTAAAGGTTAAGCCCATGACTAATACGTTAGCCCCTTCAACTTGAATTCGATTTTTTAGCATTTTCTTAACAAGTTGCGATACGACGTATGCCCCCATACCATCATTTAAACGACGGCCAGCTAAGATCATCTCAGGGTGATATCCAACAGATTGTGCTTTATGTGTTAAGTAGTAAGGATCGACACCGATACAATGTCCACCTACTAGACCCGGTCGAAATGGTAAGAAGTTCCATTTAGTACCAGCAGCTTCTAATACTTCTAGGGTATCAATGCCCAGTTTGTTAAAGATGATTGATAACTCATTAATTAATGCGATATTGACATCACGCTGGGTGTTTTCGATAACCTTTGCCGCTTCTGCCACTTTTATTGAGCTTGCTTTATGTGTACCAGCAATGATGATGGAGCGGTATAACTGGTCAACAAATTCGGCAATTTCAGGCGTTGAACCAGAGGTTACTTTTAAAATGTTAATCACCCGATGTTCTTTATCGCCTGGATTAATTCGTTCAGGGGAGTATCCCGCAAAAAAATCTTTATTGAAGGTTAAACCTGAAAATTTCTCGACAACAGGGATACATGACTCTTCAGTAGCCCCTGGATAAACGGTTGATTCATAAATAACAATATCGCCTTTATTAATGACTTTACCCAGCATTTCGCTGGCTTTAATTAACGGCGTTAAGTCAGGTTGTTTATGCTCATCAATGGGTGTTGGCACAGTAACAATATATATATTACACGACTTTAAATCTTCGACAGTACATGAGTATGATAATGCTTTAGTAGCCGCAAGCTCTTCGCTACTTACTTCTAGAGTGCTATCGATGCCACTTTGAAGCTCTGCTATTCTTGGCTTATTGATATCAAAACCTAATGTTGGATATTTTTTTCCAAATTCAACAGCCAGTGGTAAACCAACATAGCCTAATCCAATAATAGCTAATTTAACTTCATTTAAATCTTTGATCATTATCATTCCATTTTTAATTTATTAAATTTATTAAACTTATTAAACTTATTAAAAAACAAGTATTAAAGTCCACTAATTGCCGCTATGGCAACCGCTGTGTTATACATAATGGTTGTCGCTGTTGTCCACAAGGTTAAATTGTTCATGTACTCTGAATCAAGTGGTACAACAATTGAATCACCCGGCTTTAAAGCTGAGTCAGCACCGCCGCTAAACCAATTGCTTTCTTCAAACATTTGGATACTACCGTTTGACGAAATAATATAAATTCTTTCATCATCGGCACGTTTTTTTAAGCCGCCGCTTTGCGTTATATAATCTTCAACACTGCTTGTTGAATCAAACATGTGTGAGCTATTTACTTGCACTTGCCCCATGACATTAATTGAGCGATTCTGAGTTGGGATGTACAATACATCGCCGCCCTCTATCGCAATATCATAATCATTTTTGGCGATAACTTGCGGTAAATTAATGACTAAACGCCCTAGCGGTTCTACCTTAGATAGGTCTGCTAATAACGATTGAATTTCACTGTATGAAGTTACCCCGCTGTTACTTGATAAAGACTTAGTTGCCATTTCAATACGTAAGTCGGCACTTACTTTCATTAAGTTTTGTCTTTCAAGTTGTTTTAACTTTGTTCTTGAAAAAACAGAGCCATTGGGATCTGCAAAATCTGTTAATCCTCCCGCTTTAAGAATAATACTTGATAAGCTGTCTCCTCGACGGACTGTATATTTTCCCGGAAAAAGTACTTCGCCGCGTAACTCAATAACATGGTTTTCACTCCATGAAGGGATGCGATGAATGTTAAGGCGATCTTTACTTTTTAGCAGAATATTGTCTTCATCAATATTATTGAGGGCATTCACTAAATGAATATTTTTAGAGGTTTTTACAGAGTTAATACCACTCATTTCATTACGTGTTAACTCAGCTCTTGATAAGTAAGCTGACTCTTTAACGCCACCGGCTGCTAAAATTAAATCGATTACCCGAGCGTCTTTCCCTAATGGATAAACCCCTGGAAATTTAACTTCACCATCAATTTCAATTAACTTTACCGATTGACCGGCCCCTGCTTGGTATCGAAGCTTATTAACAATAGGCACCAGTAAACGTTGGCGAGAAAACAATGCCATTTCACGAATAGTTACGTTTTCGTGCTCTGCACCACTGTTAATATTATTGATAGAGGTATAAATTTTTTCATCTTTGGTCTCAGCCATAACATCATTTTGCTCATGGGTTTCCCAAAACTCTTTTTTCTTACTTGTTTCTATCGCTAAATTTCTTTCTTTCGCTAATAGCTCTTCTTGAGTGTAGGCGAGCTCGTCTAATAAGAATTGTTCTTCAGAAAACTTAAAGGCTTTAGAGAAGATGATAATTTTATCATTACTGCTGAGTTGGATATTGCTCTTAGAATTTTTATCAGCAAAAACATTGGCTAAATTAAACTGTAATATTTCAATATTACGGGCACTATCAATCTCTCTAACGACAATGCCGTAATTTAAATCGGCGTAAGGTAATAGGTGAGCGTCAGCATTGGTAATAACATCGGATAACAACATATTTTGTTGCAACTGGTATTTACCTGGACGCGCTACAGCGCCTATTAAAGTAATTGAATCGACATATAAATCTGAGCTTTTTAACACTCTAATAAAATCGCCCGCTTGAACTTTTTCAGCTTTTTGGGCTTTATCAGATAAATCAATATTTAGGATACTGCGTAAATCGCTTTTGTTATAACGCTCTACGATGGTAGATTTTGGGTAAGCCGCGGGTAAAAGTCCGCCAGCCATTTTAATGACATTAGAAAAATCGTCTGATTGGCTCAATTCATAAATAGCAGGACGTCTAACTTCTCCGGCAATTGACACAGACTTGCCTTGAGGGGGAATAAAAACCACATCGCCTGATTGCAACAAAATATCACTTGATGAATCACCTTCAATTAATAAGTCATATAAATCGACTTGTTGAATTAGCTTCCCTGAACGTTTTACTTGAATATTTCTTAATGAGCCAATATCACTGACACCACCTGCAGCAAAAATGGCATGGGTAACTGAAGATAATGAACTTAACGTATAGGGGCCAGGTTTATAAGCTTCACCTAAAACAAATATACGCATAGAGCGTAATTCGGCTAAACTAACCACCACATTAACACCAATAATTTTTTGTTGAATTTTATTAACAACAAAAGTCTTTAATTCTGAAAATGTTAATCCTGCAACGCTAATGGGGCCCAGATTAGGAAAAACCAACTCACCTTCACGTGTCACCGTTAATTGCATTTCTCGGTTTTCTTTACCAAACACCTGTATTGAAACTGAGTCTCCCGTACCTAAGATATAGCCCTCTGGAATGGCAATATCCATAACCGGAGAAAATGTTGTTGGCGAATTTGCAAATACATCTAAACCAAACCGTGGCAAGGTCTTAAAAATGGCTTCAGCTTTCTCTGTTTCTTCTGCATCTTTGGCTTTAAGGTTTTCATTGTTCAGGCTATTTATATCGCGTGGCATTACCTGTGTATTAATAGGAGAGCTTTGTGTATTACTTCCTGATAACTGAGCCTCAATAGCATTTAAATCTACGCCCATACTTTTGGCTAATGCTTGTTGTTGAGATTTAGGTAACTTTTTAAATTGTTCAATTTGCTGAGCAGACACTTGCTGGGCATGTAAATTTAAAGAAAGCGCAAAAAGTAAAAAGGTTGCTATAAGATAGCGAGTAATGTTCATCATTGGGGCAATAAATTTCCTATAAATGCGAGGTATAACATTAGCTCAATACTTATAAACCATAAAAATTAATAATGGCCAAATATATTGACTAAATAAGTTCTAAAATTAACGTCTGGAGTTTATCAGTAACAAGCTATTGAATAAAGTAACTTGCTTACCTTTTATGGCGTCAAATAATTAATTTTGGAGAGTCTGTTTATTATTTTTCTTTCTAAAAGTATCAAAAGTAACTAAAACATTACATCTGCTTAATCAAATCTCGGTGCCAAACTATTGCCTTTCATGGCAAGCACAGGTATAACACACGCTGACTTTCGCAAATAAATTTGACAATAATTACAGCGCAAAGAACTTATTTCAATATTTTAAAATGTTTTTAGCGAATTAAAATAATAATATTTAACTGTAATTTACACTTATCTTAGAGGAATTTTTTATGAGCAAACCTGATTCAGGTTCTTTTTTTGGCCATCCGGCAGGGTTACAAACGCTGTTTGTTACAGAAATGTGGGAGCGCATGAGTTATTACGGTATGCGTATGCTACTTGTATTATTTATGACCGCTACTTTACAAGAAGGAGGCTTAAGTTTAACCGTTGCTTCTGCCGCTGCTATATATGGTTTATATACCGGTAGTGTTTATTTTATGGGCTTACCTGGCGGTTGGATAGCTGACCGATTAATTGGTGGTCAAAAAGCAGTTTGGTACGGCGCAATCATTATTATGATTGGCCATATCATCTTAGCTATTCCGAATGATACCACCTTTTTTATTGGTTTAATCGTCGTCATTTTAGGTACGGGTTTATTAAAACCAAATATTGGCGCTATGGTTGGTCAATTATACTCAGATGAAGATGTTCGCCGTGATAGTGGTTATGCCATTTATTATATGGGCATCAATTTAGGTTCAGTTATTGGCTATGCAGTTTGTGGCTACTTAATGGAAAATGTTGGTTGGCATTGGGCGTTTGGCGCCGCAGCTATTGGTATGGCATTAGGTTTAATTCAATACAAATTGACTACCCCTAAGCTTCAAGGTATTGGTGAAAAGCCGGTATATCCTATGTCAGAGAAAGCACAAAAAACCAGCTGGACAATTATTGGTATTGTTTTAGCGGTTATTGCGTTTGTTACCTATGCTACTTTTCAAGGCATTATTACTATTGTTCCTGTAACTGTCGCTCAATACGTTGCCGTAGCATTCTCTGCAATTTTCGTTATTTATTATGCGGTAATATATTTTGGTAGTAACCTAACGCAAAATGAAAAGAAAAAACTCTGGGCATTATTATTGATTTGTATTGCATCAGCTTGTTTTTGGTCGGGCTTTGAGCAAGCGGGTTCGTCGATGAATTTATTCGCGCGCGATTATACTGACCGCGTCATTGGATCATTTGAAATACCTACGGGTTGGTTTCAATCTGCAAACTCGTTTTTTATCGTTTTACTATCACCCTTTTTTGCTGCTTTATGGATTAACTTAGGTAAAAGACTGGTCAGTCCTTCTTATGGCATAAAGTGTGCTGTTGGATTAATCATTATGGCGAGTGGTTTTATCGTGATGTTTTTTGCTGCACAATACGCTGCTTCAGGAATGAAAGTTGCCCCTTACTGGTTAGTAGCAACTTACTTCCTACATACAGTTGGTGAGCTTTGTTTAAGCCCTGTAGCACTTAGTGCGGTAAGTAAATTATCACCTAAACGCTTTGCAGGACAAATGATGGGCGTATTTGTATTAACTTATTCAATAGGTAATATAATTTCTGGTTTGTTAGCCGGTAATTACGATCCAAATAACGTCGCGCAAATACCTTCGCTTTATATTCAAATTAGCTTATTTAGCATTGGTATTGGTTTAATCATTTTGTTGATTGGTTTCAAATCTAGATTTTGGGAAAATTTGCCTGATGATTCAGAAGCATCTACAACTAACGCAAATGGTTCAACGGCAACGACTAACGCTTAGTTAACTATCGTTCATCGTTAAAGTGACTCTGAAAAGCCAACATTTATTGTTGGCTTTTTTATAGCTGATTTTTACTGTAACTTACTTGTTGTCGTTAGACTTATTTTATAAGGGGTTGAATATCATGAAAACAAGAGATGTGCTTCGCCAAGAAATTCGCTATCAACGCAGTTTATTAAGCGCTGACCAGCAAGCAGAACAATCACTTTTATTATCTAAAAGACTCATTAAAGAACAAGTAGTCAAAGGCGTTAAACACATCGCGATTTATTTAGCTAATGATGGCGAGTTAAATACTCAGCCTTTTATTGATTGGTGCTGGCAAAATAACATCACTGTATATTTACCGGTAATACATCCTTTTAGTAAGAATAATTTACTCTTTTTAAAATATGCTGAGACGTCTATTCTCGTCAAAAACAAATATGGTATTTTAGAGCCTAAGCTTAACGTTCAAGATATAATAACGGTCGCTCAGCTTGATATTATTTTTACCCCCTTAGTCGCCTTTGACCGATATGGTAATCGCTTAGGCATGGGCGGTGGCTTTTATGACCGAACACTTTCGGCTTGGCATATTCAATATCAACAAAACAAACACGCTAAACCCTTACCAGTTGGCTTAGCTCACGATTGCCAAAAAGTGAACACGATCCCCTTTGAAAGTTGGGATATCCCACTGCCTAAAATTATCACTCCTACCACCAGCTATAACTTCGATATTTAATCATCTGCTGATATACTTCTACCTAATTTCCCCTCGCTAATTAGGATTCACATGACACAAGATGAAATGAAGAAGGCAGCAGCCTTTAAAGCACTCGAATTTATTAAAAACGATACCATCGTTGGCGTAGGCACGGGGTCTACTGTCAATCACTTTATTGACGCCCTAGCAACCATCAAAGACGATATTGAAGGTGCTGTTTCTAGCTCTGAAGCGTCGACTCAAAGATTGAAAGCCCATGGTATCGAAGTGTTTGAATTGAATAATGTCGGTAGTGTTGATGTTTATGTTGATGGCGCCGATGAAATTACTGAATATCTGTCGATGATAAAAGGTGGTGGTGCTGCACTAACCCGAGAGAAAATTGTCGCGGCCGTAGCAAAAACATTTGTCTGTATTGCCGATGAAAGTAAACAAGTAAAAATGCTAGGAAAATTTCCACTGCCGGTAGAAGTTATTCCGATGGCACGAAGCTATGTAGCGCGTGAACTTGTTAAGTTAGGTGGTGACCCGGTTTATCGCCAAGGCGTAATTACCGATAACGGTTGTGTGATTCTCGATGTGCATAACTTAGAGATACTTGATCCTAAAAAACTTGAAAGCGATATTAATGCCATTGTAGGTGTTGTTACTAATGGTTTATTTGCACTACGTGGCGCTGATGTTTTAATTTTAGGCACTCAAGATGGCGCAAAACTCATAAAATAAATCTTTAGAGTTTATACACTATATGCTAGTTTAGAAATCTAGCCATCTAAACACTTTATATTTGGTTAAGGCAATGACCACTATAGTCCTACATGAGATATTAGAAAATGAGCAATAATTCATTAGCAAAAGAAAAAATTAAGATTTTATTACTTGAAGGTGTCCACCCGAGCGCTGTTGAAGAGTTAAAAATGAAAGGCTACAGCAATATTGAATGTATTAGTACATCGCTTGCTGAAGAAGATTTGATCAAAAAAATTGCTAATGTTCACTTTATTGGTATTCGTTCTCGTACTCAGTTAACTGACCATGTACTAAGCCATGCTAAAAAACTCGCGGCTATTGGTTGTTTCTGTATTGGTACTAACCAAGTTGAAATTAAAGCGGCACAAAAACGTGGCATTCCAGTCTTTAATGCCCCGTTTTCAAATACACGATCGGTTGCCGAACTAGTATTAGGTGAAACCTTATTATTATTACGTGGTATTCCTGAAAAAAGCGCAAAAGCTCATCGTGGTGAATGGAATAAATCTGCGGCTGGCTCGGTAGAAGCTCGTGGCAAAACTTTAGGTATTATTGGTTACGGCCATATTGGCATGCAATTAGGCATTTTAGCTGAAACTTTAGGTATGCGAGTACGCTTTTATGATATCGAAACCAAACTTCCGTTAGGTAATGCGAGCCAAGCATCAAGTTTAAAAGTTTTATTAAAAGAAGCTGATGTAGTTAGCTTACACGTACCTGAAACAGTTCAAACTCAAAACATGATGGCAGCAAAAGAATTTGCACTCATGAAAGACGGTGTTATTTTTATTAATGCTTCTCGTGGCACTGTCGTTGATATTGATGCATTAGCAGAAGCGCTTAAAAGTAAAAAAGTCGCTGGCGCAGCAATTGATGTTTTCCCTGTTGAACCTAAAGGTAATGATGAAGAGTTTATTTCACCATTACGCGCATTCGACAACGTTATTTTGACACCACATATTGGTGGAAGTACCAAAGAAGCCCAGTCTAACATCGGCTTAGAAGTTGCCAGCAAAATGGCAAAATACTCTGATAACGGCTCAACACTTTCGGCAGTAAACTTCCCTGAAGTTTCTTTGCCTGGTCATACGGGAACAAGCCGCTTATTACATATACACCGTAATCAACCGGGCGTGTTAACCCAAATTAACCAAGCATTTGCTAAGCACAATATTAATATTGCTGCACAGTACTTACAAACAGACGATCAAATTGGTTATGTAGTTATTGATATTGAAGCACAAGATAGTGTATTAGCATTACGTGAATTAAAACAAATTGACGGCACAATACGCGCACGTATTCTTCATTAGTTTTTCTGAGTATTTAGCGTAAACAATAATAAACGAGACTTAATAAGTCTCGTTTTTTTTATTGCCACATTAACGATCCATCATTTGAACGTGTAACAAAACCGAATACAGCCCCGATAATACTGAAATGAGTCCAGGATGACGGAGTTTGGTTTCATTCTGAATTTATTTCAGTTTCCACTCTCGTCATGCCGAACTTGTTTCTGTTTCCATTCCCGTCATGCTGAACTTGTTTCAGTATCCACTTTCGTCATGCTGAACTTGTTTCAGTTTCCATTCCCGTCATGCTGAACTTGTTTCAGTATCCACTTTCGTCATGCTGAACTTGTTTCAGTATCCATTCCCGTCATGCTGAACTTGTTTCAGTATCTGGGCTTTGAGTTGTTAAGGACGAGATCCTGAAACGAGTTCAGGATGACGGAGTTTTGAGTCATGCTAATGGTGTTTGCGTTCACGCTGATGGGTGTTGCGTTGATGCTGAATTTATTTCAGTATCCATTCTCGTCATGCTGAAATAAATTCAGTACCTGGTCTTCAAGTTGTTAAGGACGAGATCCTGAAACGAGTTCAGGATGACGGCGTTTTGAGTCATGCTAATGGTGTTTGCGTTCATGCTGATGGGTGTTGCGTTGATGCTGAATTTATTTCAGTATCCATTCCCGTCATGCTGAATTTATTTCAGTATCTGGGCTTTGGGTTGTTAGGTACGAGATCCTGAAACAAGTTCAGGATGACGGCGGTTGGGTTCATGCTGATGGAGTTTGGGTTCATTCTGGTGGGGTTTGAGTTCATTCTGATGGAGTTTGCGTTCATCCTGATGGAGTTTGAGTTCATCCTGAATTTATTTCAATTTCCACTCCCGTCATGCTGAATTCATTTCAGTATCTGGGCTTCTAGTTGTTAGGTACAGATCCTGAAACAAGTTCAGGATGACGGCGTTTGGGTTCATTCTGTCGAAGTTTGGGTTCATGCTGGTGGAGTTTAGTTCATCGTAACGGAGTTGGATTTAATTCTAATTGACAATATCACTTAAGCTCAATTTAATGATACAACTACACCTTCTGGATTAGCTAGTAGTGAACTCACTTTTTTTAACATTTGAGCATCATTACCGATAAAATGTTTTACTGCTTTTGTCATCGCTAATTCAACTTCTGCGCCATCCTCAGGCGTTAATGGACGATGTACTTCTATCTTTTTTCCTTCCTGTTCATAAGACATTTTAATGGGCTGTTCGAATATGCGAATAGGTGTGCCTACGGGAATATTATTATATAACCATTCGATGTCATCATCATACATACGAATACAGCCAGAGCTTGCTCGCATACCGATACCAAAGCGTTTATTGGAGCCATGAATTAGGTATTCACTTGTGCCAATACGTAATGCATATTTACCAAAGGGATTATTGGGTCCTGCCGGGACTTCTCTTACCATCTCTTTGCCATGTTCGGCAAAATAACGCGCGCGCATCTCTGCAGTTGGACGCCAACTCGGGTTTTTACGTTTGTCGCCAATAGTACTGGTTAAATGCGGTGTTTCTAGTCCTTCTCTACCAATACCCACAGGGAAAACGTAAACTAATTTCTCTCCTTTCGGGTAGTAGTACAAGCGTAACTCAGCTAGATTAATGACAATACCTTCACGTTTACCAAAGGGTAGAAGCATCTGTTTAGGAATAACAATATTGTGATCAAGAGCCAATAAAAAAGGATCAACACCGGGGTTAGCGGCAAGTAAGGCAAAAAAACCTACGTTATAATTTTCAGCTAAAGCTTGAAAGTAATCGCCTTTTACTGCTTTATGGATAATATCCTCACCCACTAACCTTGAATTGGCGGCAGGGAGATTATAAACACTCGCCAAACTAACACAGGTAATAAAACTACTTAACAATAAACTTAATTTAACAACCCACTTCATTAATTTATGACCCTACGAATTATCTTCAACATTATTTAAAACCTTTTTCTATTCGAACCGATAAACAGCTATGACTCATCTAACCAATACGGCTTTGTTAATAACGCCATTTTTCTGGAGCTGTCTAACGCGATGAGTAACCCTTCAACTTTGCTTCCTTGCCATAAAACGAGTTTTTTAGGTTTTTCATCTAACGTTTGTAGTTGCTGGTGAATAATCCATAATGTTTGTAATTCACTGATCCCTTGCTGAATGTCCAACCAAGGTGCTCGATAGTGTTTACGTTCTTCTTCATCAAATAATAAACCAAACCAAGTTCCTGTCAGTAAACTTCGGTTTAACAGTTTTGCTTGTGATAAGTATTGCTCACTGCTCAGCGACTGCGATGGTGTGCTATCAGCAAATAACACCGCCATACTTTTCGTTAAACTTTGCTGCGCAAAAGGTAATAACGAGTCACTAAACTGTGTATCTTCAGTTAATAGCATTTCCAACAAATGAGCCTGCAGGGTATTAAAACGCTGGCCATGCAATAATTCGATGACATTTTCGCTCGTTGGAAGGCGACGTTTCTCTATTCTTAGTTGTTCTACCAATTGTTCGCTGTAATTTAACTTGCGTCTGTAATTACCCGTTTTATTAGTAAGCTCTTGTAGGTTAACGGCATTATCAACCCACGAGAGTAAGTGCACAAAATAACTTAGTTCATCACGAATTTTTACTGCTTCTTCAGGTAGATAGTCTGCAAATAGCCAAAAACCATGGCGGATTAACGCTAAAGTTTCTGTTATTTTTTCTAACTCGACTAAGCTTGGCGACGTTATATAGTATTCAATATGATCATGTAGGTTAACTAGGCAATAATTGATACCGGTAGAAAAGGCATTAGAAATAGAGTGACTGCGGTCAATGGGAAAAGTGTCTGTAATATTCTTTTTATAATTAACGGGAATGTTTTTCCATAAACCATAGCCACGAGCCGCTTTACTTTGACTACTTGGCCTAACAAGCAGTACAGAAAATAATAGCTTGGCAAGCAACAGTAAATCTGAGGTTATGCCACTGACAAGTTCTAGTTCGAGTTCACAAATTTTAACACTGCGACCATCACTACTAATATCACCTTGATCGAAGGCAACTTCTACCACGGTACCCGACGCTAAAGTAACTAACCAAATAATACGGGTAAAGTCCGTTGAAAAAAGGGGGATTAACGATTCTTGTAACTGCTCTACCTTTTGAGTTGACTGCCAAATTTCATTTGGGAACAAGGAAAGTTCAGGGAAGTTATTAACAATATTAACGTTATACTCTGGTCGCTGATGTAAGCCCGCAATTACCACCCCAGCTGTTTTTATGGTTTGCTCTAACTTTCCGTCACAACCTCTAATTCTTAGCCCCATATCATGACGGCGAAAATCTAAATTAGTTGTATCGTAATAGCAGTTCGATAATTGCTTTGTTACACAGCTAAATGACAGCTGTTTTGTGGTGAATAACTGGGTGATTTTTTCTTGAGTATTATCACTTGTAACAAAATACTTAAGCTCAATTTCGGTAACCATATTCTTCCAATAATTTGTTTTATTATGTCAACATAGTGAGTTTACAACAGCGACATATGAAAACAAATAGCGAATGCCAATTCCGATAAGTTTCTTTCATATAATATAGCGATATACAAAAAATTTAACTGACTGCTGATGCCCTAACAAACTTTTAGTAAAAACTATCATAATGAATTAGCTATGTAATATCTTGTTTACAAAATATTGAGAACACTTATTTATTTTATCAATAAAACCTTAATGTTCGTAAACTTAACTTGCTATCAATCCGCCAAACCCCTAGTATTTTGCTATGCATAATTTTATAAAGGTTAATGGTAGTTTCATGAAAATAATAAAAGCTTTATTGGTTGGTTTAGTTCTAAGTTCATCTTCCCCTCTTTTTGCAGAAGACAGCCCAACCAACCTTCCTTCTGGCTATATTTCAGACGATTTATTTATTTATATGCATTCAGGAGCGGGTAATAATTATCGAATTCTAGGCAGTATAAATTCTGGCACTGAAGTGAAAGTAACTGGTAAAAGTGAAAATGATTACACTGAAATCATTGATGATAAAAATAGAAATGTCTGGGTTGAAAGTAAGTATCTATCATTAAAACCTGGCTTACGTTTTGTTATTGCCGAGCTTAATGAAAAATTAGCCAATACCAGCAGCAATACTGACAGTATGTCAGAGGAACTTTCCCAAAGTAGAAATACTATTCAAAACCTTAGCAGTGAAAAAGCCCAACTTAACAATGAAATAAGCCAGCTTAATAAAACGCTGATAACGATACGAGCCAAATTAAAAGACCAAGATACCAATATCAAAAAAGAATGGTTTTATAATGGCGCTATAGTGTTAGTTATTGGCTTACTTTTAGGTTTGATTCTGCCAAGATTAACTTCTCGCCGCAAAGGCTCAATGGATAATTGGAAGTAACCCCTATTATGTTAGAAAAACTCGCGTATAATCACAGCGATTTTAGATTATATGATGGCTTTTTTTGTGCACAAAACTAAATACTTTTTTTTTATCACTTTATTTATATTATTTTATATAAAACAGGCTAATGCCAATGGTGTTAGCCCTTACTTACCGTTAAAAACTGATGCTCTTATTGAACTTGAAATCGCACGTCTAGCGACAATTTCTCGAATGCCAATATTGAGTAAACCCTACCATATTGTCACGGTTGTTGATTATCTAAACAAAATTAAAGGTTCTCATCCTGACCTTTTTTATAGAATTTCTGCTTATATAAAACGTTATAAAAAGCAGAGTGCGATCACTCATTTATCAACCACGCTTTCAACATCTAACAATAAAAACTTCACCATAGTCAATAATCGCGGTGTTGCCATGGACAGCACGGCCCAAGCAAGTGCCGCTGGATTTTATCAGTTCAATCAATATGCCATCGCAAATTTAGGGGGGACCATCGTCGATGGTAAGAATATTATTCCCCATAACAGCTACTTTTCATTGGGTTATGAATATGCTCAATTTGATATTGGCTACCGCGAACATTGGCTATCACCCTCACAAGAAAGTGCATTATTACTGTCCACTAACGCTGCCCCAACCTTGTCTATTACCATGAGTAATGTAAAACCTATTACCTCTTGGCATGTTAAATACGAATTTTCATTAGGACAGTTAGAAGAAATGGAGGGTATAAAATATAGTGGTTCAAGATCCTCAGGAAAGCCATTATTAATGACTATGCATATGAGTTTTCAACCCTTTAGCTGGTGGACGATAGGTGCTAATAGAGCCTTTCAATTTGGTGGCGGCAAAAGAAGCACTGGCCTAAGTGATATTTGGAATGCGATTATTGATCCCGTTAACTCAGATAACTGTGGCTCAGGTTTAACAGGTTGTGCCAACTCCGATGAAGAAGTGGGTAATCAAATTGCTTCGTTAACCAATAAATTTGACTTGTCTTACCGAGGTTTCCCTTTTACCTTTTATATGGAATATGCAGGTGAGGATACCAAAGGACACAAGAACACTCAGTTAGGTAACATTGGTGAAACCTACGGGTTGTTTTTACCTTATATTAACAAAACACTTTCCTTATATGTAGAGCACGCTAAGTTTCAAAGCTCATGGTATATCAACCATATATATGATGGAGGTTATCGAAATGATGGTATTGTTATGGGGCACTGGTGGGGTAATAACAAGGAACTTTTAGATGGTTCACAGGGACGTTCTTCGTTAATTAGACTAAACTGGGATTTTTCACCCAAGTATCATTTACAAACACTATTTCGAACCGCTGCTATAGATTCTTTGGCCCAAGATAAGTACTCTAGAGCGCAAGAGATAGAATTAAGTTTAAAACAAGTATATAAAAATGGATTTATTAATTATTCGTTAACAGCTGGTAGTGATATTTATGGAGAGTCTTTCTACCGTGCGACTTTGGGTTATAACTGGTAATTTATGAATGTTTTTTTTGATATTCAACATCTTTATTATTTACCTCAGTATTTGCCGGTAAAAAATGCACTTGAAAAAAATGGCGTAAATTGTCATTTTTTTTTATACAATCAAAAAGAACTACAGACTGTATTAATAAAGAGTGTTGAACAAGAAAAACTAAGTTATACCCTTGTTGAAGATTCTGATGAGGCGAGAGAACTTTATCTGCAAAAAAAACCTCATTGGATTATTTTTGGAAATGCCTTCAATGGCTTAAAAAAAATTAACGCTTTTACTAAAACAGCACTGATGCAACATGGTATTGGTCCTAAATCATGCTATTACGATGTATCTAAATCAGATATAACTTACCGTTTTGTCGAAGGTCAGCATAGATTAAAACGTTTACAGAACCTATTTCCCAATAAAGTATTTGTTGATACGGGTTATGCTAAATTGGACCCTATTATTAAGAAAACTTCAGATTGCATCAACTTATCTGACTTAGGATTAGACCCTAAAAAGAAAACGATTCTTTATGCTCCCACTTTCTATCCCAGCAGTATAGAGTGCTTACCTGACGATTTCCCCTCTTTGGTAGGCCAGTATAATTTAATTTTGAAACCTCACTTTTTTTCGCTGATAAAAAACAAATATAAAAAGCATCAAGCACTATTTAAGCACTGGGACACCTATAGTAATGTCTATGTTTCCTCCATTGAAGAAACATCTATTATTCCTTTTATGGGCGTTGCCGACTTGTTATTTAGTGATGCATCATCAACACTCTTTGAGTTTACTGCACTAAATAAACCTGCTATCTGGTGTGACTTTTATAAGGTCCGTTGGTCTTATCGTGGGATTTTTAAATGGCGTTTAAACAATCGATTAGATGATGATTTAAAATATTTTGCCAAAGTGGCCTGTCAAACAACAAACATAAAACAATTAATTCATGAAATTAGCAATCAACTTATGCATCCCGATTTAAAGGAAGCTGACCGTATAGCCATGACCGAGCTGCTTACGGGAACGGTTGATGGTAAATGCAGTGAACGAATTGCGAATTTTATAACCTCAGAGATTTAACTATGCGCGTAATTACTTTTGGTACATTTGATGTTTTTCATGTTGGCCATGTCAATATTTTAGAGCGTGCTCGTCTTCATGGCTCTCATTTAATTGTTGGTGTTTCATCGGATGAATTAAATATTTCAAAAAAAGGTCGAGCGCCTATATATTGTGATGAAGATAGAAAGCATATTATCCGGTCATTAAGATGCGTCGATGAAGTTTTTCTTGAAGAATCTTTAGAACTAAAAGCTGAATATATTAAATACTACAATGCCGATATATTAATTATGGGTGATGACTGGCAAGGTAAATTTGATCATTTAAAAGACCTTTGTCAGGTGATATATTTACCAAGGACACCTTCAGTTTCTACCACAGAAATTATCGAAATAGTAAAAACTAAGCGCAGTTAATGAAAAATAATCAAAAATATCTTTTCTATATTTCACAAAATTATTCTTTTGAAATTTTGCGACCTTTACAGCAAGAAATACTAAGCCAAGGCAGCCAAGTTGCCTGGTTTGTTGCTGGTAGTGATGTTGATCTGAGTAATTTTGCTGCCGATGAAGTGGTACTTAACAGTGTTGCTGATGTGATTAGTTTTAACCCTGTCGCTAGTTTCGTGCCGGGTAATATAATCCCACGATTTATTCCCGGTATTAAAGTACAAGTTTTCCATGGCTTAGAGTGGAAGAAAAAAGGTCACTTTGTTATTAGAGACTGCTTTGATCTCTATTGTACTCATGGCGCAGCGACCACCAATCGCTTTAATGAATTAGCTAACCAGCATAAGTTTTTCGATGTTAAAGAAACAGGCTGGCCAAAATTAGATAATTTATTTAATACCCCCAAAGAGCAATATTTTAGTAATAACCTGCCAACAATCCTCTTTGCGCCCACTTTTTCACCCGCGTTGACTTGCGCACCTTTTTTATATGAAGAAATTGCCGCTTTAGTGGATGATAAAAAATATAATTGGCTGATTAAGTTTCACCCAAAAATGGATAAAAAGTGGTTAGAGCTTTATGCTCAACTCTCTTCAGAAAACCTGAAAATAATAACATCGTCGAATATAAATAGCTTATTGCAGTCGGCTGATATTATGGTATCGGATACTTCATCGGTTATTGGTGAGTTTGCTTTACTGGGTAAGCCGGTTATCGCGTTCAATAACAGCCAACCCGGTGATTACTTAATTAACATTACCGATGCAAAAGAATTACCCCAAGCATTAACTGTTGCATTATCGCCTTCAGAAACACTTATATTGGCGATAAATCGTTATGCCCAGGAGTTACATCCTTATAGTGATGGTAAGTCGTCATTTCGGATATTAGAGGCTGTAGAAGATATTCGACTCAATGGCAAGCAGGCAATAAAAACACTACCGCGCAATATCATCAGAAACTTAAAGCAACGCAAAATTCTTAATTATTGGAAGTTTTAAACGCCTTATATTCATTAGCGCCATCATTATACTTTTTAAATATTAATAATTAATTGACATTATTTGAGTAAATACGCTATTAATAGATGACTGTTTGCTCTAGCGAGCTAAACTAACCTAATAAGACAACTTTAATGACAACGACAATGACAATGACAACGACAATGACCATAAAAAATATTATTCGCATTAACCTCCTCCTCACATTATCAATGCGCGGATAGGTTTTTTATTGTTGTAAATTAAAGATAAACATTAAAACCCGCGCATATTACCGCGGGTTTTTTTATACCCGTATTTTATGTAAGTAGCCAATACCCTAAGCACAATAAATATTAAGGAATAAACATGGACAGCAAGGTCATTATTTTCGACACCACCTTACGTGACGGAGAGCAGGCACTAAATGCAAGCCTTTCAGTGCATGAGAAGTTACAAATTGCGCTAGCCATTGAACGCTTAGGGGTAGATGTAATGGAGGTTGGCTTCCCTGTTTCTTCGCCAGGCGATTTTAAGTCAGTGCAACAAATTGCCCGCACCATTAAAAACTCCCGAGTTTGTGCTTTAGCTCGAGCTGTCGAAGGCGATATTCAAGCCTGTGCCGATGCGTTAAAAGTCGCTGACCAATTCCGTATTCATACGTTTATTTCAACATCAGATGTTCATGTTCAACAAAAATTGAAGAAAGATTTTGCCGATGTTGAAGCAATGGCAATCCATGCAATTAAATTTGCCCGAAAATTTACTGATGATGTCGAGTTTTCTTGTGAAGATGCTGGCCGTACCCCTATCGACAATTTATGTCGCATGGTTGAAAACGCTATAAAAGCGGGTGCCACCACCATTAATATTCCTGATACGGTTGGTTATACCCTACCCAATGAGTTTGGCGGCATTATTACCCAATTATTTAATCGTGTGCCTAATATTGACCAAGCGGTAATTTCGGTGCATTGCCATAACGATTTAGGTTTAGCCGTTGCCAACTCAATGACTGCGGTACAAGCAGGCGCTAGACAAATTGAATGTACCATTAATGGTATTGGTGAGCGCGCCGGTAATTGTTCACTAGAAGAAGTCGCGATGATCATGAAAACCCGGCATGACTTCTTAAATGTACACACCAATATTAACCATCAAGAAATTGCCCGCACTTCAAAGTTAGTCAGCGAATTATGTAATATGCCCGTGCAATTAAACAAAGCGATTGTTGGCGGTAACGCTTTTAGTCATTCGTCAGGTATACACCAAGACGGCATGTTAAAAGCCAGTAATACTTATGAAATTATGACCCCAGAAAGTGTCGGCATCAGTAAAACAAAATTAAACTTAACCTCACGCAGTGGTCGTCACGTTATTAAACACCGCATGGCAAGTTTAGGTTATACCGAAGCTGAGTTTGACTTAGAAGAGTTATACAGTGACTTTTTGGCGTTAGCCGATAAAAAAGGTCAAGTCTTTGATGATGATTTAGAAGCATTACACTTTAATATTCAACAACAAGGTGAAGAGCAAGAATTTTATCATCTAGAAACATTAAACGTGCAGTGTGGCGGCGGAGAGTTTTCCACGTCAAGTATTAAATTATTAGCCGGTAAAGAGAGCCATATTGTTTCTGAAACGGGTAATGGCCCGGTTGACTCATTATATAGAGCGATTAAAAAAGCGGTTGATATTGACTTTGAGGTCGCTGATTACAAAATATCAAATAAAGGTGAAGGTGAAGACGGTTTAGGTAAAGCTGATTTAGTGGTTACCTGGCAAGACAGAAAATTTCATGGCTACGGCTTAGCGACCGATGTTATCGACGCTTCAGCAAAAGCCTTGATACACGCACTGAATAGTATTCATCGCGCTATTACCATTAATGAAATAAAAAGCGAACTAAAAAACGACGTTCAAGCTTCATTATAATAAATTCAAACATATAAGATTGACTAAAGGTATAAAAGACATGTCGAACATAGCAATATTAGCCGGTGATGGCATCGGACCAGAAGTAATGGTTGAAGCTAAAAAAGTATTAAGTACCATCGCAACAATATTTGATATAAAAATATCGACACAAGATTACGCTATAGGCGGTGCTGCTATTGATAGCCACGGTCACGCCCTTCCTGATGAGACCATGAAAGGTTGTGAACAAGCCGATGCTATTTTATTTGGCTCTGTTGGCGGTCCAAAATGGGCTAACTTACCTCCTACACAACAACCTGAACGTTGTGCATTATTAGGCTTGCGTAGCCGTTTTGATTTATTTTGTAATATGCGCCCAGCGACCTTACAACCGGCTTTATCATCATTATCGACATTGCGCAGTGATATTTCACAGCAAGGCTTCGACGTACTGGTTATTCGCGAGTTAACCGGCGATATCTACTTTGGTGAGCCAAAAGGACGTCGCGGTGAAGGTGAAGAAGAAACTGGCTTTGACTCGATGTTTTATTCTCGTCAAGAAGTTAAACGTATTGCTCACTTGGCGTTTCAAGCGGCGCAAAAACGTAACAATAAGGTAACGTCTGTTGATAAGGCCAATGTTTTAGCGACCAGTCAGTTATGGCGCCAAGTGGTTGAAGAAGTCGCGAGTGAATACCCCGATGTTGCCTTAGAGCATTTATATGTAGATAACGCCGCCATGCAACTTGTTCGCGATCCCAACCAATTTGACGTTTTATTATGCCCTAATTTATTTGGCGATATTCTTTCGGATATCTGCGCAATGATAACCGGCTCTATGGGCTTATTACCTTCTGCAAGTTTAAATAGCGATGGTTTTGGTATGTATGAACCTGCCGGTGGCAGTGCGCCTGACATTGCCGGAAAAGGTATCGCTAACCCTATCGCGCAAATTTTATCAGCAGCATTAATGCTACGTTACAGCTTAAATGAAAGTGCAGCTGCACAAGCGATTGAAGATGCCGTAGCAAGCGCATTAGACAATGGCGTGCTAACCGCTGATTTACTGCCCGCAAACCAAAGACATCAGGCTAAAAACACCACTGAAGTGGGTGATTATATTTGCCAACAGATTATTGCGCGACAAAGTAGTGCACAAAATAGTGCTAATCAAAAAATAACAGAGGCATAACCGATGAGTCCTAAAAATTCTGCTACCACCTTATATGAAAAATTATGGCAACAACATGTTGTTGAAGAAAAAGCGGGTGAAACACCTTTGCTTTATGTTGACCGTCATTTGATCCACGAAGTTACCTCACCACAAGCGTTTGCTAACTTAAAGTTTCATAACCGCCCTGTTCGTCATCCAGAGCGTACGATTGCAACGATGGATCACAACATTTCAACCCGTTCAATAGAAATTGATGCTGCGGGTGAAGGCGCAGCCAATCAATTAAGAACATTAGAAAAAAACTGTAAAGAGTTTGGTATTGAACTATTTGGTATGGGCCATAAAAATCAAGGTATTGTTCATGTTATTGGGCCAGAACTTGGCTTAACGTTACCGGGTACAACAATTGTCTGTGGTGACTCTCATACCGCAACCCATGGCGCATTTGGCGCATTAGCCTTTGGAATTGGTACTTCAGAAGTTGAACACGTTTTTGCCACTCAAACCTTACGCCAAACAAAAGCAAAAACCATGAAAATTGAAGTTAATGGTCAAGTAGGCGCTGGAATTAGTGCAAAAGATATTATTTTAGCGATTATTGGCAAAACAGGTAGTGCGGGTGCGACCGGTTATGTCGTTGAATATTGCGGTAGTGCTATCGAAGCACTGAGCATGGAAGAACGCATGACCGTTTGTAACATGAGCATTGAATTTGGCGCGAAAGCGGGCTTAATCGCTCCTGATAAAACCACCTTCGATTATCTAATAGGTAAAGAATATGCGCCAAAGGGCGATGTATGGCTTGAAGCGTTAAATGATTGGAAGACCTTCAAAACAGATGAAGGCGCTGAGTTTGACACGATTTTAACCCTTAAAGCCGAAGAGATTAAAGCGCAAATCACCTGGGGAACCACACCGGGACAGGTTACTTCAGTCGATAGCGTAGTGCCATCGCCCGATGACTTTACCGAGCAAGTAGAAAAAGATTCTTGTGCGGCGGCCTTAACCTACATGGGCTTAACGGCGGGTACAAAAATTACAGATATTACTATTAACAAAGTCTTTATTGGTTCATGTACAAATTCACGTATCGAAGATTTACGCGCAGCCGCAGGTGTTGTTGCAAGCTATCAAGCACAAGGGAAATCAGTATCAGCAAATGTTGATGCCATCGTTGTTCCCGGTTCATATCGCGTAAAAGCGCAGGCAGAAGCGGAAGGTTTAGACAAAATATTTAGTAATGCCGGCTTTGAATGGCGTTTACCCGGTTGTTCAATGTGTTTAGGCATGAACGATGATGTGCTAACAGAAGGTGACCGCTGTGCTTCAACCAGTAATCGTAACTTTGAAGGCCGACAAGGCCGTGGTAGCCGAACGCACTTAGTGAGCCCAGAGCTAGCTGCTGCTTCTGCAATTACCGGTCATTTTGTTGATTTGAATTCACAAGGAATATAATCATGGAAAAATTTACAACACATACGGGGTTAGTTGTTCCTTTAGATGCAGCAAACGTAGATACCGACCAGATAATCCCAAAACAGTTTTTACAAAAAACAGAGCGAGTAGGCTTTGGGCAGCATTTATTTCATGACTGGCGCTATTTAGACGTATCAGGGAAAGTAAACAACCCTGAATTCATTTTGAATAAACCTCAGTACCAAGGTGCAAGCATTCTACTAACCCGTGAAAATTTTGGCTGTGGTTCAAGTCGAGAACATGCACCATGGGCATTAGAGGAATACGGTTTCAAAGCTATAATTTCACCAAGTTTTGCCGATATCTTTTATGGTAACTGTATTAATATTGGTTTACTGCCAATAAAACTTAGTGATGAAGAAATTGACACGTTATTTAAAATGAGCAGCCAAGAAAACCTCGAGTTAACCGTCGACTTAATCAATAACACAATCACTTGTGGCGAATTAAGTTTCACCTTTAGTTTAGATAAGTTTCATCAATATTGTTTAGAACAAGGCATCGACAGTGTTGGCTGGACATTAAACAAGCTAGACACGATAAAAGCTTTTGAAGCAAAAATGCCAAGCTGGCAATAAGTAAAGTATTACGTCCTAAAGCCTCATCTGCTCTTTACCGATAAATTGTAGATGAAGCTTTATTTTTTCACCCCTCCCCCCTTTCACCCATCAATTGCACTAATGACTAAAATTAATCTAAAGTATTGTTTAGTAATAAGCTATTATCAATTATAGCTTTGTAACTAGCCGCCTAACAATATGTCCAAAATAACAACGAGCGAAATCACCGAAATTATTTCTATCGATCAGCTCAAACCTGGCATGTATGTAAAATCATTTTCCGATAACAATCATCTTTCGATCAAATCTGAAGGTTATATTTCGTGTCTTGAAAGTATTACTCAATTACGTAACGCTGATATTGTTCAGCTCGTTATTGTGCCTGATAAAGAGAAGCAAACCGTTAATGTTGAAAAGGTTTTTTCTGACATTAAAACCAGGCAACTTATTGAACTAAAAAATAATTCGCTAGAAAAGTTAGCTATATCATTTGACAGCGAAATGAAAAAAGCCAGCGACTTGTATAAAAACGCAAAATTACTGCAAGAAAAAATCCTTTCACAAATTAGACAAAAAAAATCGATTAATATTGCCGAGGTTGAAGAATCAGCTAACGCTATGGTTGACTCTATTTTTCGAAATCAAGATGCCCTAACCTGCATGTCCCGTTTTCAAACTAAAGACTCTTATCTTATTGAACACTCACTCAATGTTTCAATTTTGATGGCTGTTTTTGCTAAACATTTAGGCTTTGACAAACGTTTGATCCAAGAAATAGCGCTGGGTGCCTTTTTGCATGATATTGGTAAAGTATTATTACCTAGCGATATTTTAAATAAACAAGGTACGTTAACCGCTAAAGAGCAAAGTATTATTCGCAGTCACGTTGCGCTTGGCTTAAAGATATTAGAAGACAGTCCTAGCATTTCTCATGTCGCGATGACTATGATACAAGAGCATCATGAACGTTTAGATGGTTCGGGTTATCCTAATAACCTTAAGCGAGATGACATATCAAAATATGGCAAGATGCTTGCTATCATCGACAGCTACGACGCCATGACCTGTGATCGCTCATATAGAAAGAGTGTTCACCCTATTAATGCTTTTAAGAAACTTATTGCTGAGTCCCCCGAATGTTATGACGAAGAATTAGTTGAAAGCTTCATTCAGTGTATGGGCGTTTATCCCGTCGGTACCTTAGTCAAACTTAACAGTGGTAAATTAGGGCTAATTAGCCGCTTAAATAAACAAAAACCCTTACACCCGTACGTACGCGTTTTTTATAATATACGCCTCAATCAAGCTATACCGATTAGAGAAGTTAACTTGAGTGAATCAAAATACAAAGATCAAATTGACTGCTGTATTCGACCTGAAGAATTTAACCTTAATTTATTAGGTTTTTTCAAAACCGCCTTTATCGACTAACGTTTAGCGCTTGCAGATAAACATTAGTCAGACCACTTAAAACGATGATATTACCAAGAAGAAAGCGCCGGCAAACTAAACTGCTGGCCTTTAAACGTTAAAATAACTTTCTGACCATAAATATGATTTAACACTAATTCCTCAGAAATAGTGTCGCCTTCATAGCGATCTCTGCCATTAACTTTTACCCAACTTTCACCTTCACTGGTATAAATATGTTGTTGAAAATTTAATGAAGGTAACTCACTTTGCACCCAAGCAGGCATATCTGATAATGTCGGTGCATTAACCTCAGGTTCGACAGCTTGGTTTGCGCTATTTTTGAATTGAGGGTCTTGCTCGGTATCATCTATTGCGTTTTGAAAAAGCGCCAGCAAATCATCAGAAACACCGTCAACCGCTTTCACCGAAAGCTTTTCTTTAACCTTGCTTGTCGCTTTATCTTCAGCTAATTTACTGTCTGCTAATGTAGATAGTTGCTCTGAAGAACTCTTGTCCGGCATAAGCACGTTTGCGGTGTTATCGGTTGTTACGATACGCTGCTCAACAGCACGTTTTTTGTCACCATCGCTTTCTATTTCAAACACTTTAGAAGCATTGTCTGTTGTTACTGCAACTAAATTTTTATCCGGTGTTTTTTTATTGTTAGTCGCTAAACTTTCATTATCCGCAACAATAAGCGCTGGAGCGCTAGTGTCACTTATAAGGTTATTACCCGCAGGCTCAGTAATATTGAGCGCCGACGTTTCGTTAATATCTTCACCAAAGAATTGACCTAGGAAATATGAGCTACCGACAATAACCGCTAACATTGTGCATGCGGCTAGCGCCTTAACCGCTTTGTGTTGCCACCAATAGGTCGCTTGGTATTCATCGCCTAATGCTTCTTGTGCAGATAATAAAACAATTTTTTTAGTCACCAAAGCATTATTACTGCAATAGGCGTTGGTCAGTGAACGCTCACATAACAAATTAATTATCCGCGGTATACCTTGTGAAATGCGATGAATTTCCGCCACTGCGGCACGTTCAAATAACATACGTTCACATTGTGCTACTGACAAGCGGTGTTGGATATAATGTCCTACTTCGCCCTTAGTTAACGGCAGCAAATGATAGCGAGCAGTAATGCGTTGTGCCAATTGTCGCAAGTCTCGACGTTGCAACAATTGTTTTAATTCAGGCTGACCAATTAAAATGACCTGTAGTAATTTTTTAGTATCTGTTTCTAAGTTTGTTAATAAACGTAACTGCTCTAAAACTTCTGGCGCTAAATGCTGCGCTTCATCAATGATTAATAACGTATTAAGATTAGCTTGATGGTTTTTATTGAGTTTTTCATATATTTTATCGGTGAGTGTTTTTAACGTTGCCCCCGTCTTTCGGTAACGAATCTTTAGCTCGTCACAAATAGTAGCCAGTAGCTCTTGGCTTGATAATGTTGGATTAAGAATAAAAGCCGCTTGCGTATTTTCGGGTAACTGCTCCATTAAGCGCCGACTGATCGTGGTTTTTCCGGTGCCAACTTCACCCGTTAAAAGTGCAAAGCCTCCTGTTTCACCCAAGCCATAACTTAAATGAGCCAAAGCCTCTTTATGGCGTTCACTCATAAATAAAAAGCGAGGATTAGGTGCGATTGAAAAAGGGCTTTCTTTTAAACCAAAATAACCTTTATACATAATAGATTTAAGTAATTTTTAAAGTCAATAAACTGTCATAGAAACTACCCTGTAGTCCATCATAAGTCAAAACTAGCTGGTAAATAATTTATATAAATATGCTAAGCTTTCTGAAAATATGTCAGCTTTAATAAATAAAGAGTAATAATGATCAACAATGACCTTTCAGTACTTAACCGCTATTTAGTCGGCGGTGCCGTTCGCGACAAACTTTTAGGACACAAGGTCTATGATCATGATTATGTTGTTGTTGGCGCAACGATTGAACAGATGCTGACATTAGGCTTTACGCAAGTCGGTAAAGACTTTCCGGTATTTCTGCATCCCAAGACTAAAGAAGAGTATGCCTTAGCAAGAACTGAACGTAAGCAAGGCCAAGGCTATACCGGTTTTATTTGCGATGCCAGTAGCGCTGTTACCCTTGAAGAAGATCTCCTTCGCCGCGACCTCACTATTAATGCAATGGCGATGCCCTTTAACGATAGCGTTGATAACACCACTATTATTGACCCTTATAATGGCCAAGTTGATTTAAAAAACCGTATATTGCGACATGTTTCATTAGCTTTTGTTGAAGACCCACTTCGTGTTTTACGGGTAGCTCGATTTACTGCCCGTTATCATGATTATGGTTTTACCATTGCTGGTGAAACAGTAGCCTTGATGACTAAAATCAGTGAAAGCGGAGAATTAGCGACACTGTCAGGTGAACGTATTTGGCAAGAAATGCAGCGCAGTTTGACTGAAAATAACCCAGAAGTATTTTTTCAAGTGTTACGTGAATGTGGTGCATTAGCGAAAATATGGCCTGAACTTAACTCGCTATGGGGGATCCCTAATCCAGAAAAATGGCACCCAGAAATTTGCTCGGGTATTCATACTATGATGGTTCTGCAACAAGCGGTTAAGCTTTCCCCTAAAACATCTGTACGGTTCGCGGCACTTTGTCATGACTTGGGTAAATCTTTGACCTTAGAAGAAAATTGGCCCAGCCACCGGGGTCATGAAAACTCAGGTTTAGCATTAGTTGACAAAATATGTGAGCAATTAAAAGTGCCTAAAGATCACAAAATTTTAGCGCGTAAAGTCTGTGAATTTCATTTACATTGCCATAAAGCATTTGAATTAAAAGCCAACACGCTAGTTAAGTTGTTTAATAGTTTAGATGTATGGCGCAAGCCTGAAGAGTTTACTGATTTTTTGACTGCCTGTACGGCTGATTTTCGCGGTCGATTGTACAATGAGAACAAACCCTATCCGCAAGTAGATTACTTACGTAGTGCTTTTGAAGCGGCCTTAACGGTAACCGCTAAAGAGTTTATCGAACAAGGAATAAAAGGTGCAGATATTAAAGAAGCCATAAATAAAAAACGCATTGAACTTGTTCAGAGCTTTAAAGTAGGTCATGTGCAAGTTAACAATCTTTAACCTTTGGCTGAAAAATCAAAAAAACATTCAAGTACCAAGTAAATCTACCCAGCCCGCACGCTAATTTAGCTTCACTGTGAGCAGGTTATTATTCTCGACATAGTTAACTAACCTATTCAACTCCTCAATATTTTTATATAAAAAAGTCAGCTAAATTAGCTGACTTTTTTAAGTAAGACGATTAGTGTTCTAACCGCTATTTACAACTCAATTAAAAGCTATAGGTTGCTTTTACGTAGTAGAAGCCACCGTTAAAGCCAAATGGAGATGTTTCGTAGTACTTACCGCCCCATTGGTTATTAGGTGTGAAGCCATCAGGATGATTACGTGAAGCTTCTTCAAACTCTAACTCTTCAGCTTGTTGATCAAAGATGTTCTGTGCACCAGCTGCTATTGTAAATGAGTCATTAATAAAGTAACTCACTTCAGCATCAAAAGTAATTGCTGCATCAGCATCTTGAGCGGCTAGGTCATAATCTACGTGTACCGCATGGTATTCACCGAAGTAGTTACCACGAACGTACATACTGATATTATCCCAGCTTTGAGAAACAGTGAATGAACCTCTATGCTTTGGTAAACCTTCTTCTAAGCGTTTAACTTTAAAAGCACCTGTAATATCAGAACTACCCGTAACATCGGTTTCATTCCAGTTGTAAGCTAAGCTAAGTTTAGTATCACCTTCAAACAACTGCATACCGTAGTTTGCAACAATATCAACACCTTGTGTTGTAGTATCAAAATCGTTAGCAAAGAAACTTACTGTACCGACTGAACGAGGGTTAGCTACATTTAATGCTTCTAATTTAGCATAGTCAGCTTCTTCTAATTTTGTACGGTCAGATTGTGTAATACGGTCATCAACTTCAATATGATAGTAATCAGCCGTAAAGAAAAAATCTCCATTTTGATAAACAGCACCAAATGCATAGCTGCTTGACTGCTCTGGCTCTAATTCTTTACCACCAAATAATTTTGAAAATTCACTTGTTGGTGGTAATAACGCTGAATCAGTTAATTCACCATCTTCTAATGCGGTAGAAACGTTACTTACATTAGCTTGACCAACGGTAGGAGCTCTAAAACCAGTACTTACAGAACCACGTATTGATAACTCATCATTAATAGAATATTGAGCCGTTAATTTATAATTTAACGTATCACCAAATGATGAGAAGTCTTCATAACGTAAAGCTGCGCCAAGTAAAAAGTCGTCAGTAATGTATGCTTCAACATCTACGTATGCAGCAACACTGCGTCTAGAGAATACACCGGCTTGTGATGGTTGAAAACCAGGGAAACCATGTGAGCCTAGGTTAAACCCTTGGTCGATTAATGGACCAGCAAGGAATGAGTATTGATCACCCGCGCCAATTTCAAATGTCTCTTCGCGCCATTCTAAACCACCCGCAACATTCATTGGTGAATCTAGACCAACTTCAACGCCCTTAGATAAATCTAAGTTAAACGTTTTTTCTAATTGTGTGTAATCACCTAAATCAAAATCACGTGGAGATTCAGGACCCATTGAAGAGTTAATGGTATTTACAATACTAAAGCTTGATTTATTACGACCAACAGAACCACTGATATCAAAGAAAACTTCGTCTAGCATTCCGCCGTTAATTTCACCTTCAACACCCATAGTTAATGATGTATCGACTACATTACCACCAAAGTTTGGCGTATAGCCGCCTGGGTATGTTTCGTTAACCGCAAAACAGTTTTTACCTAAAGCCGTACTATTGTCGGCAATAGACTGATAATCAGCTTGGTCTAAAACATTAGCGCCAATAGCTATGGTAGGACAAGTAATACCGTTATCTACGCCATCTAAATCGCCAACAAGTAGTGTGTCACCACCATCATTTGAATAAATGCTTGAACGGTTATGTGGATTTCTCCAGTAGAAGCCACCTTTTACATCACGTTCTGAATAGTTACCGAACATGTAGAATTTTTTATCATTGCCTAAATCAAGGCCAATATTACCAAAAAGTGTGGTGTCATCATTAACTTCTGGAGAGCCCCAAACTTGAGCTTCTTCAGCGATGAATGAGTTACCTGCCGCTGCAATGGTCGCAGCATTGGCTACTTGAACACTGCGGCTTGTCGCATCAGCATTTTTATATTGAAAACTTAAGTTAACGAAACCATCTTTAGTTAATGGCATACCAACGTTACCTGCGTAGGTTGTTGTAGCGCCGTCGCCTTCGTAATATTCACCGTGCTTAACAGAGAAACTACCGCCTTCTGCAGCATCTTTTAAAACAAAGTTCATTACACCAGCGATTGCATCTGAACCGTATTGTGCTGCTGCACCGTCACGTAGTACTTCAACTTGCTTTAACGCTATGCTTGGAATAACAGAAATATCTGGACCTTGTGCACCATCATTAATGCCGCCACCTTGGAATGCAATAACTGAAGCGCGATGACGACGTTTACCATTTAATAACACCAATGTGCTATCTGAAGACAAACCACGTAAGTTTACCGGACGAACTAATGTCGCCGCATCACTAATTGGGTTAGCGTGTACGTTAAATGAAGGAACACTGCCGACAAGTTGATCAAGCATGTCACTTGAACCCATTTTCTCTAAATCTTCACCACCAATAATATCAATTGGAACAGGAGAGTCAGCAACAGAACGAGGCGCTGAACGTGAGCCAACAACCGCTATTCTTTCTACATCTTTTACTTTTACTTTTGAGCTGTTTTCTTCTGCATATGCTGGGGCAGTACCTAGTGCAATACTTACCGCTAACGTTAACGTTGCTGTACGAAATAATTGAGTAGACATGTTACTTCCTTCATAGATTTATGTTTATATTTTTATATTTTTATGTTTTTTTAGACTAGGTAGTCAATAGGTGAAACTACCTAGACTTGCAGGTACTTTATAAAACAGCCTAAAAGTGTTTACAAGGGCGAAATTAATTGAAAATAGCGCGAAAATAGATGTTCTTCATTAAATAACGTTTAATTACGAAAAGAAGTCTAGTAATTGATAAAGAGGTTTTCTCTATAAGGACTATACAGGCTAGTGACTGTGGACTTATTAACCAGTAATTAATATCCGAATATTTTCGTAATCAAATAGATCCAAATAGACCTAAAAGAATTTTCTTATTCCAAATTGACATAAAAATAAATTATAAAAATATTGCACTATTTAGTGAAGTCACAGTCAAAGCACTAAAAATTAACACTAACTTTACAGTGCATACAATATACAAAGTAATTCATCGTCTTTTTTTAGCATTTCGTCGCTTATTTATGCACACTTATTGAATAATTTTGTATTCGCAGGGCTGATTTATAAAAAAGATAATCTAGATCAAAACAAAATTTAATGAGAAGTAGTGGGGAATAAAATAGATTATTACTATTGAAATTTAGTGATAAAAAAAGCGCTGATCATAAACAACCAACGCTTTGCGATTAACTCAATGAGCAATTAGCTAATTTAGCCGTTAACTCGCTGGTAAAATTGTCGCTGATACGGCACCAAAACCAATGCGCACTGCACCTTCTTTTTGACACCAACCTTTCATTATGACGTTGTCACCATCTTCTAAGAAAGTACGTTTTTCACCATTAGGTAAAGTAATAGGATCGGCACCCGCATTTGAAAGCTCTAACATTGAACCGGCTTCTTCAGGCTTAGGTCCAGATTGCGTACCACTGCCAAACATATCACCCGCGCGAAGGTTACAACCATTAACGGTATGATGAGCGACCATTTGTGCCACTGTCCAGTATGAATCTTTAAAGTTAGATTGTGACATTTCAACCGCTTCTTCACTTTTTTCACGCATATTTTGGGTTTCAAGCAAGGCTTGTAGCTGGATATCAAATGAACCGATCGTACGATTATTTTCTGACTCTAGGTATGGCATTGGTTGAGGATCTGTCTCAACACGTGTCCAAGCCGAGCGATAAGGTGCTAATGCTTCTGTCGTCACAATCCAAGGTGAGACTGTTGACGCAAAGTTCTTCGACAAAAATGGCCCTAAGGGTTGGTATTCCCAACCTTGAATATCACGCGCAGACCAATCGTTGAATAAACATAAACCAAAGACATGATCTTCGGCGTTATCGATAGAGATAGCATCGCCTAAGTCATTACCTTTACCAATGAATATGCCTACTTCTAATTCATAATCGAGACGCTTACAAGGGCCAAATGATGGTTCAGTTGCTGTCGGCGCTTTAGTTTGTCCAGAAGGACGCTTAAAATCTCGACCAGAAACATCAATAGAAGATGAACGACCGTGGTAACCAATCGGTACCCATTTATAGTTAGGTAATAATGGGTTGTCTGGACGGAACTTCAAACCCACTGATGTAGCATGGTGAATTGAGGTATAAAAATCAGTGTAATCACCAATATTACAAGGTAGTGCATATTCAACGTCAGCTTGAGCAATTAAACAAGCGGCCACTTTATCTTGTAAAGCTGAGCCTTCTTTCAAAGCATCAGAGAGTGCTAAACGTAAAGCGCTCCATGTCGCTTTACCCATCGCCATATAATCATTTAACTGTGGTGCATTACAGGCTTTTACGCCTGCTTGGGCTAGACCGTCAAAAACATTTGCGTTAGCCAAGGCAGCTAAGTCAATAACTTGATCACCAATTGCTACACCACCACGGAATGCTTCTTCGCTATTTGCACGTTTAAAAACCGCAAAAGGTAAGTTCTGAATAGGAAAGTCGGTATCTGCTTTATTCGCAGTGACAAGCCAACTAACTCGGGCTGAATTGTGGGTTTCGTTTAATAAATTCATAGTAGACATTGCTTGAAGAACTCCTGAAATTTAAGGCTTACTTTGATAAAACGTCAAAATACGTTTTAAAATACAAGTAAGTATAGAAGATAACGATATAAGATTGCGGCATTATACCAGCGAGAACAATAATTGGTATTAATGATAGCATTGAGTTATTTTTCTGAGGGTTAAGCTGTCAACAAATAGTTGCACTAAAGAGTTTACAGCCCATAATCTGATTAAAAAAGATATCTCGGTAAGTAAATCATCATCACGATACAAAATATAACAATACCCCAGAAGGCTTTGACAAAAAATCGTTGCCGCGCATTTTCACCGTCAGGATGATCTTTTGCTAACGGCATTCCACAATTTTGACAATTTTGCCTATTAATCTCATTTTTTGTTTGGCAATAAAGACAAGGTAACTGTTTCGCAGACATAATTAATGACTCGTTAATTGATGATAAAGTTGCGGCAAACGTATCGGTAATTGTGCTGGTCGTAAAATAACGGTGAAGCCATCACGACCAAATAAATAAGGTAAATACTCTTCTGCTTCTTGGTCAATGGTAATACAAAACGGTTTAATGCCTAACCTATTTGCTTCAGCAATCGCTTGGTGAGTATCCTCGATACCAAAACGCCCTTCATAATGATCTATATCATTAGGTTTTCCATCGGTTAAAATCAGTAGCAATTTTTGCGTACTACGCTGCTCTTGTAAAACCTTGGTTGCTTGGCGAATAGCCGCTCCCATTCGCGTATAAAAACCGGGGCAAATAGATTGAACGCGGCCACGAATTTCATCATTGTATGGTTCATTAAAGTTTTTTAGCATAGTAAGACGAACATTTGAACGTCTTACTGAAGAGAAACCATACATAGCAAAGTTATCACCAACACTATTTAACGCCTCACCAAATAACAGCATACTATCGCGAACCACGTCAATAACACGGTTATCATCATCTAAATAAGCATCAGTAGACATAGATAAATCAGCCAGTAATAAACTAGAAATGTCGCGATTGTTACCTCTAAAACTTTGGTAAAGTCCTTTTTCTTGAGTCGGCGCTATTTTACTTTCTACATAAAAGTCTAACCAAGCAGACAAATCAAGTTCTTCGCCTTGCGGTTGGGCTTTTAGCCAGTAACGTACACTGGTTAATTGTTCAAATTGAGCTTGAATAGCCTTTGCCGTTTTTTGAAGCTTAATAGGCAAAGATTGAGCTGTATAATTTTTTGGCAGCATTGGTTGTAGTAAACAACGGTCGGCTTCTAACTGCTGCGTTCTGTAATTCCATTCGGGTAAAGAAATGCCTTTCCCAAGCGGAATATCATCTTCGGACGCGGAAGGTAAATCTAAATCAATTTTTATATTGGCACTTTTTTGGTCTTGTTGTTGCGATAAAGTAATATTGTCGAGATCTTCTGCTGTACGTAATAAATCTTCTTCATCTTCATCGGTATCATCAGAGCCTCTATCTAGTTTTGAAAATTCGCTCCATGAAAAAAGGCTTTCTAAACGAAAAATCATCATGCCATCGTTACTTTCATCTGCTTGTTCGCGATCTGCTTTTTTACGGCTAATTTTATTTTTTGTTGATTGCTTACTTTCTTGAGCTTGGTTTTCGTCTTCAGTAATGTCTTGATAATCAGGCAAGAGTAATGGATCAACATGAGCTGAAGGATATAACCAAAGGAATACCGCTTTCGGCGCGTAATTAACCGTAGGAAATATTTTAACAGTGCCCGGTTCTAGAATCGCTTGGACAATCGCCTGCTCCATTATTTTTTCTTGCTCGGGTAGTTTTTTTAACGAGGGTCTGCTTACTAAAAAAGCTTGGGCTAATCGTTGATAACGGGGAGTTAATGCAGGAAATTTTGTTAAGACTTCAACAACGAGTTGCTGATTATCTATCGCCCAATGCTGAAAGCGTCCACTATGATGCGCAGCTAAAATAGCTAGCCAAATATAAAGGTCACGATTGAGTTCAGTCGTTGGAAATACCGCTAAACGTTCAGGTAAACGTAAACTCTCAGGGTCTTGCCACGCAAGACTGACTTGTTGATTTTCACCCGATACTTTTTGCAGAAAGGTGCGACGAACGAGATAATCTCTTGAACTCGCCGCCTCTATACGCTTAACAACGTCGCCACCTAAGGCACGAAAAACCATACCAACAGATTTACTGACCTCACTAAAGCACACGCTTGCTTGCTCATATTCGGTACTGGCTTTACGGGTAATATACTTATGCCAAATCCCACCAACCCATTCTTCCATTATCACTACCGCATTAAAGTATGTCTTTAATTTATAGTAGCAAATTGAAAAATAAATAGGCTGATATGTATCAAGTAACCCGTCATTTAATCAAGGTTTTAAAAAGAAGTGAACAGACACTAAAACTCGACGTTCTGTGCTATGGATTAAAAGATCAGGTGCATGCAAGCCAGTGCTGCTAAGCCCGCAAGAATATCATCAACCATAATACCTAGACCGCCATGTAAATTTTTATCTACATAGGAAATAGGCCAAGGTTTAAAAATATCAAAAATTCTAAATAAGATAAAACCAACAACAATACTTTGCCATGTCAAAGGAACAAGAAACATAGTGATTAAAAAACCAACAATTTCATCCCAGACAATTGCGCCATGATCAGGTACACCTGCATCTTCTGCCGCTTTTCCACAAATATAAATACCGGCAATACTCATGATAATAACAATAGCTAAATAAGTACTGACTGAAGCAGGCGCTAACAGCAGGTACAAAGGAATGGCCGCAAGCGTGCCATAAGTACCTGGTGCTTTAGGTAATAAACCACTACCAAACCCTAAAGCAAGAAAATGGATGGGGTTAGTTATACGAAAATTCTCGGTAGATTTACTCATTACATTTAACTTACATTATTTAGTAGAAGGAGTATCAGAGAAATGTTGATAGCTCTGAACCTTAATATTTACCGCTTTTTTATTTAATGTCGTGGTAATTTTTCCTGAACCATTCAATTGGCCAATACAGGTAATCTTATTGCCTGAGTTAGCTAAGGCTGTTTCCATGCCTACGCGGTTATCTTCAGTAACACTAAATAATAGCTCGTAATCATCGCCACCTTCTAAAGCTATATCGTACGCTGCGTCTATACCAACAGTATCACTTAATGCGGCAGAAAGCGGTAAAGCATCAAGAACAATATTAGCACCAACACCCGAAGCATTACAGATATGAGCTAGGTCTGCGACTAAACCATCAGATAAATCTATCGCAGAAGTCGCATATTTACGTAAAGCTTGTCCAGCCAAAACCCTTGCTTTAGGAAAGTCTAAGCGTTTTTGTATTTCTTGCTGATATTTAGCTGCTACTTTCACTTTACCTTGGATATGTTGTAAAGCGAGGTTCGCTGCACCTATCTCACCGGTAACATATAACCATTCTCCTGCTTTAGCACCTGAACGGGAAATATGTTGTCCAAAAGGAATTTGTCCTTGCGCTGTAATGGTTATACTCAATGGTCCTTGCGTCGTATCACCACCAATAAGCTGGACATTATAAAATTCACAAAGGTCAAAAACACCAAGGCAAAATTCATTGATCCAATTTTCATCAATCTCAGGAAGCGTGAGTGCTAAAGAAACCCAACTAGGCTCTGCCCCCATAGCGGCAAGATCAGACAAATTAACAGCTATCGATTTATGACCAATAGCACGTGGCGATGTATTTAAAGGAAAATGAACACCTGCCACTAAGGTATCTGTCGTTACTGCAATGTGTTGGCGTTCACCCGGAGTAACCAGTGCACAATCGTCACCAATACCTAAATAAACGTCTTTGCGCTTCACTACCTGTTCAGTAAAATAACGTCGAATGACTTCAAATTCTTTCATACAACAACCAATCCTTTGCTTTGCTTTGAGAAAATGAACGCAAATTATTCTTCTGGACGAATCAGTTTAACGGCTTTATCAAGAACACCATTAACAAATTTATGACTATCGTCGGCAGCAAAAGATTTTGCTAATTCGATAGCTTCATTAATAACAACTCGGTATGGCACATCTTTACAATCTTTCAATTCATAAATGGCGACACGTAAAATAGCTTTTTCTACTGGGTCAACGTCGTTTAAAGGACGGTCAACATGTGGAGAAATAGCTTCATCGATAGAACCAACTGATTTGGTTACACCGTGGAGTAATTGTTGAAAATATGGAATATCAAAACGGCGCGCACTGTTATCAGTTAAAAAGTTAACTTCGATATCAGTTACTGAGTTTTGGCTAAGCTGCCATGAGTAAATAGCTTGAACAGCTAACTCACGAGCTTTCCTTCTAGGAGTTGGTTTCACAAAAATTCCCGCTTATATTTTATCTAAAACATTAACCATTTCTAAAGCACTTAAAGCCGCTTCTGCGCCTTTATTACCTGCTTTAAGTCCGGCACGATCTATTGCTTGCTCAACGGTATCGGTTGTAATGACACCAAAAGCAACAGGAATAGTGTATTCCATTGAAACTTGCGCTAAGCCTTTATTACATTCGCCCGCAACAAAATCAAAATGTGGAGTTCCGCCACGAATAACGGCGCCAATAGCTATAATGCCATCGAACTCGCCTTTACTTGCAATACGCTTAGCAGCAAGGGGTAATTCATATGCGCCAGGAACACGAACAATAGTAATGTCGTTATCTGCAACATTGCCATGGCGTTTAAGTGCATCAACTGCACCTTCTAATAAATTTTCAACTACAAAACTGTTAAAACGTGAAACAACGATGGCAAACTTTTTACCTGCTGCGTCAAAATTAGCTTCAATGATATTCATTTATATTTCACTCACAAAAAATTTGCCGCAATTCTACCAAACCCAGAGACAATTCGGTACTTGTTTGCTTAATTAAGTGTAAAAATACTGTAGAATACTGCTATTACTCACTAAAAATACGATACCTATGGCTTTTATATTTTCAACAAATAAACTTCCCGAACTCGAAAGCTATTCGCTTGGGCAAAGACAGCAGATTTTAACACTCGCTGCCGCTAAATTGACCGCACCAGAGAAGTTCGTATTAAATATTTTGAAGTTAATAATGTTGGTGCCACCTTTTATATTTATGGCACAATTAGATGGGCTGCTCTTTGTGGTATCTTTGTTTAGTTTTCTAGCCGTGTATTTTATTTTACTTCGGCCAGTATCGTTAATTTTTACCCGTAAATATCTCAGTGTTGCGATCAAGCAGTATAATAAATTAGCTTAATCTTTAATTATCACATCAAAAAAACCGCGATTTACACTAACACCACAGCTTTTTTTTTAATTAATAGTTTTGTAAAAATGAGTGAAGCTTGAAGTATTCTAAGCTTCACTCTGCAAAGCAAGTTTATTGATCAACGTCTGCCATGTTATCGAGTTCTTCTAAAAAGGCATTAATTTCGTCTTCACTGTCTTCATCAATCACGATGGGCGGGTTACCATCATAAACTTTAAATTCCATATTTTGAAAGTAAGCATTTTTAACAAATTCGTACGAATCAATAGATTCATTAATAATTTGCTCTTGATCAACAAGCGCAGCTCGTTGTTCAAGCCCGAGTACGGCTTGGCGAAGTAAGTTAGGCCAAAAATCAATAATAGCTAATGGCCAGTAGTATTTATCAACATAGTCACCCACTTCTTCACGAACTGAGCTTGGCCCAAGAGCCGGTATAACTAGATAAGGTCCATCTCCAACACCATATGAGCCTAAGACTTCACCAAATTCTTCTTGTGCTCTGATCCATTCGAAGTCACTTGCTGGGTCAAAAAATCCAAATATGCCGATAGTAGAGTTAAGGATAAAACGCCCCGTACTTTTACCCGCTTCACTAAACTTTCCTTGCAGCAGGTTATTTATAACCGTTGATGGCTCGTTTAGGTTTAAGGCAACATTATGTATCCCGGACCTAAAGTCTGTTGGCATATATTCAACATACGCTTGGGCTGTCGGTTTAAGCACATATTTGTCTGCATAATCCCAGGTAAAAGTCCAAAACGGTCGGTTAATTGATTCTAATGGATCTTTAGGATCTGAAACACTAGCACTATTTTCAGCAGGTGTTGATGAACAGGCAGAAATAACTAATGCCAGTAGAATGACAACAATTCTTTTTGTTGGATTATTGAACAAATAAGAAAATATAGCGGCTACTTTCACTTAGCGTCCTTGATATTGAGTAAAAAAATAATGACGCAGTTTACCACGCAAAAATGCAATGCAACATAAAAGCTTTAACTATTTATCTGCGGAAAAACCATAAAATGATTGGTTTTAAGAAGGCGATGTTTTATTTCTGTGGACAGATATTAACATCTCAGCTTCAGCAAGTGGGATGTCACATTCTCGAACGACCTCATCGATCTCTGCGCCTAACTCAACGAGTTTAAAAGCACGTGAATAGAGTTTATCTTGCGGTTGCTGATTTTGAAATTGATCTATTAATTGCTTTTGAAGCCCACTCTCTTCTTGCAGTATTTTAATACGATGTTCAAGTTGTTTACTGACTTGCTCGTTTTCTAACTGCAGACTTTCAAGCTTATTATTAAACTCAAGCAATTGTTTATTTACGCTATTTTGCGACGATTGTAGCTCATTTATAAACAACTCTTGCGTTTCAAGTTGTGTTTTCAGCACTTTATTAGTTCGATGAAAATAAGTTTTTTGGCGATAAATATAACCAATTAGCACTATAAAAAGCACAAAACTGCTAACTAAAATCAAAAGTGGCGAGATAATAAACATAAACGCTTCTTAAACCATTACAACTAGATAAAGCCTGATAAGTCAGGCTTTATTTAAAGAGACTCAGTAAACAGCCTAGAACTGTTTAAGTTCATCCCATTCGTCGTCAGAAAGTAACTGATTTAGGTCGACTAAAATCAATAACTCACCTTCTCTGTTTGAAACACCTTGAATGAATCGTGCACTATCGTCATTACCTACATTCGGAGCATCATCTATCTCAGAATTTTTTAAGTAAACAACTTCAGCGACACTATCTACCAAGATACCAATAACTTGTTTTTCGGCTTCAATGATAACAATACGAGTATTATCAGAAATATCCGCAGGTTTAAGCCCAAAGCGTTGTCTGGTATCAATGACAGTAACAACGTTCCCTCGCAGATTAATGATACCTAATACATATGTAGGTGCTCCTGGCACCGGTGCAATTTCACTATAACGCAAAACTTCTTGCACTTGCATTACATTAATACCGTAGGTTTCACTATCAAGCTTAAAGGTTACCCATTGCAACACTTCATCGTTGTCTACGTTTTCATTTGCATTACGTCTATCATCAGCCATACAGCCTGCCTCTTAAATATCTTATTGAAAATCAATCTGTTTGATTATTCGTCTAGTGTACATAGTATAATACTATCTGGAGATCTAGCCATTAATCTTGGTTAATATTTGCGCCTGCGTCAAGTAACTTAATCAAAGACTCGACATCAAGTAGTGCACACATACGTTCTTTGACTAAACCGGCTAACCAAGGTCGTTTGTTCGGTAGGTCTAACCATTTTACATCTTCTTGCTCTAACGTCACTGTATCGACTAATGTTTCAGCCGATAATCCCCAATGACTATTACCTAGCATGACAATATATTGATAGTTTAGCGAATTTATTAACGCTTCGTCACATTTTTCTGGCATTACCCATAAAGCGGTATTCACTACATTAATTTTTTCATCTCGATGTAACATAACACCAGTAAACCATTTAGGCTTACCCATTAGACTCGTTGTTTTGTCTTCGTTATGTATGCCACCCAATTCAATCAACGGCACTGCAATCGTTAAACCCGCAACATTAAAGAACATCGCTTGAAAACTACCCTTTCGATAATTTTTACTCTGATGAACAATTAATGGCTGATCACTTTTTCTTGTCTTAAGCGGTTCATCAAGAGTCAATTGTGTTTTTTCTTCGACTTTGTCCTGAACTTTTTCTTCAACTATTTTAGGTCGTTCATTTTTTACAGAGCTTTTAACAGTATAAACAGGTTCATCTATTGGGTCGGCAATACGTTCAGTAATATCAACTTTTTGTAAAAGTTTTTCTAACGGTTGCTGATATTTTGCTTTTACAGAAATAATTGGCAGGTCCGATTCTTGCTGATCTTCAGTCAACAATTCTGATAAATAATTCTGCATTAGTTTCTTACTTGCAGCGAGTGACTTTGCCATTGGACAATTAACCTAATTTTTGCAGTTCTAATAAACTGCTTAGTAGTTTTTTATATGCACTAACACCACGTGTTAACGGTGCGTAATCTGAAGGTACCTGCATTGCATAACTGGCATTTCTAAAATTAGTATCTACCGGTATAACACCGGCCCAAACACTATCATCGTATAGCTCTTGTAACTTTCTATAGGTCAGTAATGATGCCTTAGTACGTTTATCAAACATGGTCGGCACTATGGTATATTTAAACGGCTTATCTTGCTCAACTTGCATAATATCCATTGTTTTCATCATGCGGTCTAAGCCTTTCAAGGCTAAGAACTCAGTCTGCACTGGCACAATAATACGTTGCGATGCCGCCAAAGCATTCACCATCAGCACACCTAAAATCGGAGGACAATCAATTAAGACATAATCATATTCATCGGCTATTTTTATCATCGCTTTTTTCAACACTAAGCCCATACCACCTTTATTACCGAGTGAACGGTCTAAAGTAGCTAAGCCCATAGTTGCCGGGAGTATATCTATATTGTCGTATTTCGTTGGACATAAACTTTGCATTATTTGTTCTTTCGTTGAAACTTGAACAAATAAATCGTAAACACTTAACTCAAGATCTTCAGATTCGATACCAAAATAATAACTCAAAGAAGCATGGGGATCAGTATCTACCAACAACACTTTATAGCCCTGCTCAGCTAATAAGCCACCTAAGGAGATTGTTGTTGTGGTTTTACCAACGCCACCTTTTTGATTTGCTACGGTCCATACTACCAAGTTGCTAACCTACTTATTTCGTTGTACTAATTATTGTTCTGCTCAGAAGAGGGGTTATCATCTTCTCGTGTTGTAATTCTAATGCCACCATTATCAAGTCTTATGATACGTATTTCATTATCCTCATCATCACCATTATCTATCTGCTTTATGGCTTCGACGTCTTTAATGCTGATGGTAGGGGTCGCAAGTAAATTTGACTTTTCTAAACCATATTTTGATATAGCGATAACAACACGACGGTTTTGCGCGCGGCCTTGTGCTGTTTTATTGTCTTCTCGTGGATAATATTGCCCATACCCCTCAATAGCCATACGAGCAGGATCAAGGGATAAGTCTTCAAGCACTCGTAAAATAGCCGTTGCTCTAAAAACTGATAATTCCCAATTTGAAGAAAATATCTCAGTATTAATCGGTTGGTTATCAGTATAGCCTCTTATGCGAATAAAATTGCTGGATGAACCAATTACATCATAAATAACCGCAAGTATTGTTGTTGCATTGTTGGTTGCTGATGATGAGCCGCTGGGGAAAAGCATACCACTATTTAATTCTATTTCTAACCAATCACCATCAATCTGCAGTTGCGCATAACCTGATTCGATTAATTCATACAAGGCGGTATGTAATTCTTTTTCTAGTGACGTTAGATTAGTGCCTACCTGACTGTCAGAAACATTAGAAAGTGTTTTCTCACCGTCAAAAAGTTCAGGGCCAGCGACATCTAAAATGCCATTACCATACAAGCGCTTATTAGTTTTTGAGCTGTTAACATCGAGGATATCGTCACCATGCCCCCGATTTTTAGGTAGTTTATTATTGGCTTGAAAAACTTTACCTATTGATTCTGTCGCGGTTTCATAGGGCTCTTCATCAACCATTGCCATTGCATATAAAACAACAAATAACGCAAAGAGCAAGGTCATATAATCGGCGTATGAAACTAACCATCTGTCGACATTATCATTTTCGACTGAATGTCGACGTTTCCTTAAGTGGTTCATTGCTCTAACCGAAAGGCCGACAACTTATTTTCAATGGCATGTGGATTTTCTGCTAATGCAATAGAAATAAGGCCTTCAGCAATCATTTCTCGGTACATGGTTTGCTGGTGAATAATAGCCTTTATTTTATTAGCAACGGGTAGGTATATTAAATTGGCAAAACCAACGCCGTAAATAGTCGCAATAAAAGCCGTTGCAATGCCTTGTCCAAGTAAAGTGGGATCGGTAAGGTTACTCATCGCATGAATGAGGCCAAGTACCGCTCCTAAAATACCTATGGTAGGACTGTAACCGCCCATAGACTCAAAAACATGAGCAGAGCGCAAATTATGCTCGCGATAAAGATCTAAATCTAATTCTAATGAGATACGCAAGTTGTCTACTTCTATACCATCAACTAATAAGTTAAGCGCTTTATTGGTATAAAAATCTTGTTCTTCTTCGGCAATATTTTCCAGTGATAAATATCCAGATTCTCGTGCTTTTTCAGACCAAGAAACTATCGAATCAATGCCTTGGTCAATATCATACTTGGGTGGATAAAATATCCACTTTAATAAAGACAACGCATGAAAAAATTGCGCTGAAGATGACTGTAACATTACAGCCCCTAAAGTACCGCCAAAGACAATGATAAAGGCAGGTAACTCAAATAACGCAGCGAGGGAGCCTCCATCGAGAATAAAACCTAAATATATGGCCGTAATTGCGACAAAAAGCCCGGCAATGGTTAACTTATCCATGGTCCACTTCCTTGATAATACTTTGGCTGATATCTTCTAATGCTAAAGATAAAACAGAAATACCTGCAACGGTAACGGCTTGCGGCATACCATAAACCACACAAGAAGCTTCGTCTTGTGCCCATATTGTCGCCCCTTTACCTTTTAACATGCGAGCACCTTCTCGGCCATCAGAGCCCATACCGGTCAATACAACACCCAATACTGAGCCACCAAATACCTTAGCTGCTGAGCCAAAACTCACATCAACACTTGGTTTAAAAGCAATTTTTTCAGACTTATCTTCTATAATTTTTAACTTGGCTAATTTTGGCGTACCGTCAATAATCATTTGCCTGCCACCAGGCGCTAGGTAAGCACAACCAGGTTTTAAAATATCCCCATCTGCTGCTTCCTTAACATTAATATTGCACAAGGTATTTAAACGATTGGCAAAAGCAAAAGTAAAAGCAGCGGGCATATGCTGTATTAGAATAATGGGTAGCGGAAAGTTTTGCGGCAATTGCGTTAATATTTTTTGTAAGGCAATTGGTCCCCCCGTTGATGTACCTATAGCGAGTAGTTGGTAACTTTTACCTGAGCTTCTTTTAACAACCTGACTGCGAATACTTTCGCTTTGACTCGGTTCAGTTTTAGTTGTTCGCAGCGGAGTTCTCGATTGAATGTCGAATTTATTTACGGGTTTACTCACCGGATTAGTGGCCGTTGAAGATAGGCTAATTCGTGACGCGTGAGCTTTTACTGCCAATTTTCTTTTCAATAAACCGTTAGTCTTCGCTAATTGAACCACTCGTTGACGCAGCAAACTACCTGCATCATCAGTTGTTTTGGCTATTTCACTGAATTTTTTCGGGAGAAAATCAAGTGCTCCGGCTTCTAAGGCCTCGAGGGTAGCATTAGCACCTTGATGAGTGAGCGATGAAAACATTAAGATTGATGTTGGCGCTTTCGCCATTATTTGTTTCACAGCTTCAATACCATTAAGCAATGGCATTTCTATATCCATGGTGATCACATCAGGCTTTAATGATACAGCCTTTTCAACAGCATCTTTACCATTTACAGCAACATCAATAACAGTAAGGTTCGGATCTTTATTTAAAATATCGGTAACTCGACGTCTAAAGAAACTCGAGTCATCAACAACCAACACCTTATAGGGCATTTATTATCTCATTTGTTATTATGAATGAAAAAGCCCTAATAAAATTTAATAGGGCTTTATTATACGTTAAGAGCGTAATTTTTTATTAACAACAGATTTTTTTGCGTAAAACTTCAGCATATTAGGCACATCGATAATTAACGCTATACCACCATCGCTGGTAATTGTTGCGCCGGCCATACCTGGTGTGCCGTGTAATAGACGGTCGAGTGGCTTTATCACCACCTCTTCTTGACCAATTAGACTGTCGACCACAAAGCCAATTTGCTGATTGCCCAATTGAACAATAACCACATGACCTTTTTCTCTTGGCTTCTCAACAAAATCACGTACTAACCACTTATCTAAGTAGAAGAGTGGAATCGCCTTTTTACGAACAATAATGGTTAATTGTCCATCAACAACGTTGGTGGTGGTTAAATCAAGATGAAATATTTCATTCACGCCAGCAAGTGGTAAAGCAAATGTTTGCTTACCAACAATAACCATTAATGTCGGTAAAATAGCTAACGTTAACGGTACTTTAATCTCTAAGATTGTACCTACGCCCATTTCAGAATCTATACTTACCGTACCGTTTAACTGGGTGATCTTAGTCTTGACTACATCCATGCCAACACCACGGCCTGAAACTTCTGAAATTTCAGTCTTGGTAGAGAACCCTGGAGCAAAAATTAAACTAAAGGCTTCTTTATCTGTCATTCTAGCCGCAGAGTCAGCGTCAAGAACACCACGAGTAATCGCGATTTCTTTGAGCTTTTCTGCATTCATGCCTGCACCATCATCTTTGATGGTTAATAATATATGGTCACCCTCTTGAGAAGCAGAAAGCACCACGACACCTTCTCTTGGTTTCCCCAATGCTTCGCGCTTATCAGGCATTTCTATACCGTGATCTACAGAGTTTCTCACTAAATGCACTAATGGATCAGCGAGTGCCTCAACAAGGTTTTTATCTAGATCGGTTTCTTCACCTTTGAGCACTAATTTAATTTCTTTGTCTAAACTGCGCGCTAAATCTCGAACAACTCGAGGAAATCGTCCAAAGACTTTCTTGATTGGCTGCATACGGGTTTTCATTACCGCACCTTGCAAATCAGTCGTTACCGCATCAAGGTTAGAAACAGCTTTCGTTAAATCTTCATCCTCTTTGGTTAAGCCCAAACTTGTTAAGCGATTTCTCACTAAAACAAGCTCACCAACCATATTCATAATTTGATCAAGACGTTTAGTGTCAACCCTAACAGTCGTTTCACCCTGCATTGCTTTAGCGGGCGCTTTTTCTGGCACTGGCGCTTTAGCGACAGGTTTAGCTGCAGGAGCTACCGGTGCTGGCTTCGCGGCTGGTGTTTGAGCAACAGGTGTTGGTGCACTAGGTGCTGGAGTAACAGATAATTTCGGCGCTTGACCTTGACCATGTAATTCGTCTAATAAAGCTTCAAAGTCATCGTCACTTATTTCATCTGATGAACTGCTATTCGATGAAGATGGTTTACTTGAATTATTAGCAGCGACTTCAGGCGAAAAAGCACCTTGACCGTGAAGTTCATCGAGTAAGGATTCAAATTCGTCATCTGAAATATCATTGCTGTCTGAAGACGTTGCTGTTTCTACAGGTGCTGGGGCTGGCGTAGAAGCTGAGCCACCACCATGGAGTTCGTCGAGAAGTCGTTCAAATTCATCTTCTGACATTTCATCGCTAGAAGAACTTTCGCTTTCATGAGTAGCTACTGCTTCAACAACGACTGGCGCAGGCGCTTGCTCTTTGCCTTCTGGTTGGCTTAAACGATGCAATTCTGCAAGTAGTTGAGCATCAGCTTTATCAAGTTTCTCGCCGTTTTGAACTTGTACAAACATTTCATTTACAACATCAAGCGCTTGTAAAATAACATCCATTAAGCTTGCACTAACACTACGTTGGTTGGTACGTAACAGATCGAAAATATTTTCCGCGCCATGACATACGTCAACTAAATTATGTAATGCTAAAAATCCGGCTCCACCTTTAACGGTGTGAAAACCTCTAAAAATAGCATTTAATAATTCGGCATTATCGGGGTCGTTTTCAAGTTCTACGAGTTGTTCCGAAAGCGTTTCAAGTATTTCTCCAGCTTCTATTAAAAAATCCTGAAGAATCTCTTCATCTTGCTCAAATGACATCCAGCAACTCCTATTAAAATCCTAAACTTGATAAAAGGTCATCAACATCATCTTGGTCAGCGACAACATCATCACGTTGTGCTGCATTAACGATCGGGCCTTCAACTAAGTTATCACCTACTTTAGGTTTACTTCGCTCTGCATTACTATCTGTCGTAATACCAAAAGCGGTTAGCATACCAATCAAGCTATCCTCTACTTCACGAACTAGATCAATAACTTTACGAATAACTTGTCCGGTTAAATCTTGAAAATCTTGCGCCATCAAAACATCAGTCATTAAATCATGCATACGCACTGATTCTCTATCTGTCGTTTTTAATAATAAATCTATATCAACACATAAACTTTTAAATTCGGTTAATTCCAATTTGTTATGCATTAATTTTTGCCATAACGGATTAACAGCCTTTATTTGCTTTTGTATCGTATCCACAACGGGAAAAATAGATTCAACAGCATCCATGGTTTTATTAGCGGCTTCTTCCGTTCGCGTTATAACGTAGTTTAGACGTTCTTGAGCATCGGGGATATCTGCTGTCGCTAAATCATTTAACCTGGAATCTAATTGAAAATTATTTAATGAGTCATGTAGTTGGCGAGTCAGCTTGCCTATTTCAGCAAACAATTCAGAATTAATTGGATTTTGAATTTCAGCAATTAATTCATCTGCCTTGTCTTGTTGACCACTTTCTAAATATTCGACCAGTAGCTTTGCTTCTTCCAAAGAAACATGCACATTTGTATTCGCACTCATGCAAAAACCTCACGTTTAGATTAATTAATTATCTATCTAATTAAGGAATTAACCTAAGCGTTGAAATATTTTATCTAACTTGGCGTTTAACGTCGCTGCGGTAAATGGTTTTACAATATAGCCATTAACACCCGCTTGAGCCGCCATCACAATTTGTTCTTTCTTTGCTTCAGCAGTAATCAGCAATACTGGGATATGTGATAACTTCGCATCGGCACGGATGGCTTTGAGCAAATCAATACCTTGCATACCTGGCATATTCCAATCAGTTACAACAAAGTCAAAAGAGCCTTCTTTTAACATCGGTAAAGCAGTGCTACCGTCATCTGCTTCTGAAATGTTAGTGAAACCTAAATCTCGTAACAAGTTTTTGACGATACGTCTCATCGTTGAAAAATCATCAACAACAAGAACTTTCATATTTTTATCCAAGGCACCCTCCGGTGAGAACATTTTAAAATTGTGATTATATGTATATTCTACTCAACTTTGCCAAGATTGCATACGTCCTTTTAACCTATGCATCGCTTGACTGTGAATTTGGCTAACACGCGACTCACTTACATCAAGCACTTGACCAATCTCTCGAAGATTTAATTCTTCGTCGTAATATAGTGACAGTACTAGAGCTTCGCGTTCGGGTAAAGTGGAAATGCATGCTGTTAACGATTTTTTAAAAACTATTTTTTCAAAATTATCATAGGGATCGTTATTATTCACATCTTCCATATTCGATATAGCATCTGCCCCCGTACTTAAGTCTTCAATACCAATTATTTTACCGGTACTTACCTCACTTAGAATATGATGGTAGTCATTTAACGAAATATCAAGTTTTTCAGCAACTTCAATATCAGTTACATCACGACCTAAACTTGCTTCAAGCAATTTTATCGCTTCACTGACCATGCGGCTATTTTTATGAACAGAGCGGGGAGTCCAGTCACCACGGCGTATTTCATCAAGCATAGCACCACGGATACGAATACCAGCAAAGGTTTCAAAACTTGCACCTTTGCCGTGATCAAAATTATTAGACGCTTCAAGCAGGCCTATCATGCCTGACTGAATAAGGTCATCAACCTGCACGCTCGCAGGCAACCTTGCTAATAGGTGATAAGCGATTCTTTTCACTAAAACTGTATGCTGCGAAATTATAGCAGATTTATCAGTTTGAATACTGTAAGCATTTGGTTTTACCACTATCGCTCACTCGCTAAATTATAGGAAAGATATAGAACTTTCAACAAAGTACTCATATCTGATTACTCTTGTTATTAATGTTCTAACAATTGTTCAATAAAAAACTCTAAATGACCTGACGCTTGTTTAGGCACCGGCCATTTAATTAAATTACCTGCTAAAGATTTAAAAGCAACCGCTGCAGGCGATTGTGGATAAGCTTCAACAATTGCTTTTTGTTTTCTAACGGAATTTCTTATATTTTCGTCAAATGGAATGACAGCAACGAGTTCAAGTGCAACATCTAAAAATCGATCGGTAACTTTAGAAAGCTTACCAAAGAGTTGCTGTCCTTCTCTTGGCGTTCTCACCATGTTGGCAACAACTTTAAATTTAAATACACCATGATCTCGACTTAATAATTTCATTAAGGCGTAGCAATCAGTAATAGATGTAGGTTCATCACAGACCACTAACATCACATCTTGTGAGGCACGGCAAAAGCTTAGTACCATGTCGGAAATACCGGCGGCAGTGTCAACAATAAGTACATCAAATTTTGTGTTCATATCACTAAAAGCGCGAATTAAACCCGCATGTTCAGCAGGCGTTAAATCGACCATAGATTGTGAACCTGACGTAGCAGGAATGATATTAATACCAGCGGGACCTTCAATAATTATATCGTCTAATTCACACTCGCCAGAAAGCACATGTGATAAGTTACGTTTTACCCGCAAACCTAGCATAACATCGACATTAGCCAAGCCTAAATCGGCATCTAAAACTAAAACTCGTTGTCCTAATTGTCCAAGTGCAATAGCGGTATTAAGCGAAACGTTAGTTTTACCTACTCCGCCTTTACCGCCAGAGACAGCAATGACTTTTACCGGAGCTGAATTTTGCATTTTTCTTAAGCCACTTGCTTGATCATTCATTTATCGTATTTCTCTACTTTCTTACGAATAGCTATCAATTTAATTTAGTATAACCCTATAATCATTTAATCTGCATATTTTTATAGCTTCAAAATTCACATATTTAGAACAAGTTATGGAAATACAGCTGTATTAGCACTCATCGGTGCTGTTCGCCAATTTATTGGATTATTAATTTGATTTTTCGCGCTCATTTTATCTGCTAGCGTAACGAGTTTTTCAGCATTTGCAACTTTAATATCTTCAGGAACTCTTTGTCCATCCGTTAAGTAGCCTATCGCTAAACCGTTTTGAATCGAAGTGGAAATTATTTCTCCTATGCTAAGGCTTTCATCAAGTTTAGTATAAATACAGCCAGCTAAAGGTACTTTTTTAAAGCGATCAACATTTTCTTGCATAACTCGTTGTTGAGTATTAGCAGCTAACACTAAATAGTTGCGAATTCTGACCCTTGCATTAGAAACTAAAGTAGTTAGGTGTTTAGCTAAACGCATATCACGTTGCCCCATACCTGCAGTATCAATAAGTATCAGTTTCTTTTTGGAGAACTGTTGCAACAATGTATCTAAGGTTTTTGCATCACCAGCAAGCTTTACATCACAACCAATAATTCGGCCGTAAGTGGCTAATTGTTCAAATCCAGCAATACGGTAGTTATCTGTTGAGATCATCACCACTTGGTCTGCGCCATGAATCTGAGCAAACCGCGCCGCGAGTTTAGCTACGGTAGTTGTTTTACCTACGCCGGTAGGTCCCACTAATGAAACCACGCCACCACGATGAATAATGTCATTATTAGTGGTATTAATTTGTTGGCTGATAAATTTCTTCGCTAATAACCAAGTATCTTGGTCATTTTTTTGTGCTGGAATATAACCTGCAATTTGATCTGAAACTTGTTCGCTCATACCCAAAGACATTAGTCGATTAACCAACATCGCACGAGCGGGATCTTTTTGCGCCATATCCTGCCACATTAACCCCGAAATTTGATGTTCTAGTAATTCACGAATAGAAGACATTTCGTGTTTCATTTTCTCTAAGTCGGCGTTATTTACATTTTGTGGCGGTAAGCCATCGCTTACTAAAGACTGTGCTTGGTTCATCACCGGCTGTTGATATGAGTCGCTTGATTGTTCATCACCTTGTTCTTGGCTATTTTGCTCTAAACGGTCGGTGAAGCTTTTAAATTGCTGCTCAATATTGCTTGACGGTGTTGGCGTTGAAACTTGCGCTGAGTTATTTGGATTATTTAGCTTAGCGGCTGCCTGGACGATTTTATCATGCTGAGCTTGATTAATACCTTGACCAATATTTGCAGGTGCTTGCTGAACTTGACGACTTAATAAAGCCGCTAAACTGTCTGAGGGTAAGCGGGTATCTTCTGCTGCCGAGTTGTGCGAAACACTAGGACTGGTCAAAGGATTATTTTGTCTAATATTGACCACATCATTGTCAATCGAACGGTCAAAACTGTTTGTTGCTTGCGCTGTTGAGTTGTTTTCAGGAGAATTTTGCATTACGGGTTGTGCTGCCTTAATTTCTACGTTGTTGTCAACCGCAGCCATTAGTTCAACGCCTTCAGGTACGCGTTTATTTGACATAATCACAGCGTCAGCACCTAGCTCGTCTTTGATTTGTGTCAGCGCACTTCTCATATCTTTTGCTACAAAACGTTTAATTTTCAAAACTAACCCCTTATCAACTGCAATCGCTGTTAATGACTTATTCATTTAACCGCAAATATTTTCTGCTGCTCATTACTGATATCGTAATTATTGACCTATGGCGCTTACTATTTTTATCTGCTTATCATCAGGAATTTCTTGGTATGAAATCACCCGCAAGCCTGGAATAGTATATTTAACAAATTTAGCCAGTACCGCTCTTAAAATCCCTGAGGTTAACAATATTGGCGTATCACCCGCCATTTCTTGTTGTTGAGCACCATCAGCTAATGATTTCTGTAACCGTTCTGCTAAACCTGGTTCAATGCCAGCACCATCGTCGCCAGCCATTTGCATAGACTGGTGCAACATCTGTTCCAACTCTGGCGCCAAAGTTATGACAGGTACCTCAGTCACGGGTCCCACTAACTCTTGAACAATGAATTTACGCAAGGTAATACGAACAGCGGCGGTTAAAATTTCAGGGTCTTGGGACTTAGGACCATATTCAACTAACGTTTGAATAATACTGCGCATATCACGAACAGCAACACCTTCATTCATTAGGTTTTGTAGTACTTTAACCAAAGTACCCAGTGATAAAACATCAGGGATGAACCCTTCAATTAATTTAGGATAATTTTTGCCTAGCATATCAAGAAGGTTTTGTACTTCTTCATGACCAAGTAACTGTGCCGCGTTATTTGTTAGTATTTGACTTAAATGAGTGGCAAGGACAGTTGATGCGTCAACCACGGTATAGCCTAAAGACTGAGCATGTTCGCGTTGTGCTGGTTTTATCCATACTGCTTCTAGTCCAAAAGCAGGATCGATTGTTGCCACGCCGTCAAGTTTGCCAAACACTTGCCCTGGATTTATCGCTAATTCATGATCGTGTCTAATTTCAGCTTCACCGATAGTCACGCCCATTAATGATATTTGATAAACATTAGGGTCTAAATCAAGATTATCGCGAATATGTACCGCTGGCACTAGAAAGCCAAATTCTTGGGAAAGTTTTTTACGAACACCTTTAATACGGTTAAGGAGTTCCCCACCTTGAGATTTATCTACTAGAGGTATTAGGCGATAACCAATTTCTAAGCCGATAATGTCAACATGGTTAACATCGTCCCAACCTAAGTCTTTTACTTCTGCTTCTTGTTGCTGGGTTTCAACCTGTTCAGCATCTGATTTATCCGCTAATTGTTTTTCTTTGGCAATTTTGTACTTTCCACTTAAAAAGGCGGTTCCAGCGATCATAAAAGCAAAGAATAAAAATGCAAAGTGTGGCATGCCCGGAATAACACCCATGACAAACATAACGGCGGCAGCAATATACAAAGAACGTTCTTGACCTAATTGACTGCTGACTTGCTCGCCCATGTCCTGAGAGGTATTTTGTCGCGTAACAACAATCGCCGTACCTACCGATAAAAGTAGACCTGGAATTTGCGCTACTAGGCCGTCTCCAATCGTTAATAAGGTGTATATTTCAACCGCTCTGTCAAAGCTTAAATCGTGTTGTACCATACCGATAACGAGTCCACCGATAATATTAATCAATAAAATTAATATGCCGGCAACCGCATCACCTTTAACAAACTTACTGGCACCATCCATTGAGCCATAGAAATCAGCTTCACTGGTGACTTCGATACGTCTTTCTCTTGCTTGGTCAGCGGTAATAAAGCCAGCATTCAAATCAGCATCGATTGCCATTTGCTTACCGGGCATAGCATCGAGGGTAAAACGCGCGGTTACTTCAGCAATACGCCCAGCACCTTTAGTAACAACCACAAAGTTAATAATGATTAATATAACAAAAACCACTAAACCAACCGCATAGTTACCTCCAATAACCACAGAGCCAAAGGCTTCAATAACTTTACCCGCAGCATCAGGCCCTTCATGACCTTCAAGTAGCACCACTCGTGTACTCGCGACATTTAGTGCTAAACGTAAAATAGTGGCAATTAACAGTACGGCAGGAAAAGAGCCAAATTCAAGAGGCTTTAAGGTATAAACGGTGATCAGTAATACCACCAAAGATAAGGCAATATTAAAAGAAAAAAGTATATCGAGTAAAAATGCCGGCATAGGTAAAATAACCATACCAAGCGCCGCCATAATTAATATTGGCGTACCTAAACCAGAAAATAGGTTTATTTTACTTTTTTTGAACTCTTTAAATGAAGTAATTAACTGCATATTACTCTTATGATATTTTTTTGACGCATACCATGAAATAGCAATAAGTAGACCAACGTCGATTAAATATAATTAGAGTGATGGATAAATCGACAACAAAACACTTAACCCAATGATTATAAAGAGCATTAATATTTGAACTCATCGGGGATAGGAAGGTTTTTTGCAATCGGTGTCGGCCTTTTGGCTTTACCTTTTTTATGTTCGTTAAGTTGAAAAATAAAAGCTAACACTTGAGCAACCGCAGCGAAGAGCTCTTCTGGGATTTCTTGATTGGCGTCTGCGCTATAATATAAAGACCGTGCTAATGCCGGAGAAGCAATAATTTCAACATTATTTTCTTTAGCGATAGTACGAATATGCATCGCCATTTCATCAATACCTTTTGCCACTAACATTGGCGCACCACCGGCGGTGACATCATATTTCAACGCAACCGCATAATGCGTCGGATTGGTGATAACCACATCAGAGTCTGGCACTTCTTGCATCATTTTACGCTGCGACATTTCATATTGAGTACGACGAATACGACCTTTGATTTCAGGACTACCCTCAGAATTTTTCATTTCGTCTTTAATTTCTTGCTTAGTCATTTTTAACTGACGGTTGTGATCCCAAGTTTGATAGGGCGCATCAATCGCAGCAATAATACCTACCGATAAGGCTAATGCTAAAAACATCCATTGTAATAAAGTTACCGAGTGCTCTAAACTCAGTGGGATCAGCTCCAAACTAAGACCTAATATTTCTGGAAACAAACTACTCAACAACAGATACGCGACAATAAAAACCACAAAAAACTTCATTAACGACTTGAATAACTCGACTAAAGCTTTTATGCCAAACATACGCTTTAAACCGGCTAAAGGTGACAATTTACTAGCCTTTGGCGCCATAGCCTCAGAAGAAAAACTCATCCCTCCCAACATAGTATTGCCAATAAAAGCGGCGACGATAATAATAGAGAATATCCACAACATTGGAGCAACTAACGTGCCTACCGAGCCCCTAAGCACATTGTATAACGCATGAATGTCCATGACTTCTTCACGGCTCAAGCTAAATGACCGTTTCATAATTCCGGCTAAGCTTTCAGTTAACATACCGCCAACCAGCATTATTGCAACAGCACTCCCCACCAACACAAACATAGTGCCTAAATCTTTTGAACGTGCTATTTGACCTTTTTTTCTCGCATCAGCAATTTTCTTAGCCGTAGGTTCTTCTGTTTTTTCACCGCTACCTGCATCAGCCATTAGTTTGCCTTACAATTAATGAGGTAACAGCTAAAGTCGAGTGCACGTTGCCATTGCAATTCATAATGCGTAAAAAAGTTACCCATAGTTAACCACATAATTAACAAACCAGCACACATAGTTACCGGAAAACCTATCGCAAAAATATTTAATTGCGGGGCTGCTCGCGTCATAACTCCAAAAGAAAAGTTAATCAATAACATAGCCGTTAGCGGCGCTAATGCTAACGATAACGCGGTAACAAACATCCACTCGCCCCATTCAACCACTTCTTTAAATTTATCGGCCGTAAACTTGTACTCCCCGATGGGCAAGGTTTCAAAACTGGCAACAATAAATTGTATATAGGCTAAATGTCCGTCCATTGCCCAAAACATCAGGGTAGATAGAATCAAGAAAAATTGGCCAACAGCAGGAACATTCATGCCACTAACCGGGTCAACGAGTGAAGCAAAACCTAAGCCCGTTTGCATAGCAATAATTTGACCCGCTAAGGTAAAAGTATTAAGTACCATAACGGTAACTAGGCCAAGCGCAACACCAATAACCATTTGTTCAAACATAAGCAGCGCTGTTTCAAAAGAAATCAGGCTGCCAACTTGTGTTGGCGGGATTGCCGGCATAACGGCGACCGTTAATGTTAGGCACAGAAAAATTTTAACTTTACCTGGAATGATTTTAGAACCAAAGCCAATCATTGCCATAATAAGCGCAGAAATGCGCGCGAAAGGTAAAATAAAGTCAGCAATATATTGCATCACAACTGACTCGGTGAATTCCACTAGCTCACCACACTGGGTATACTTGCAATCAGTCGGATAGTAAAATCCATGAGTTTTTGTACTAACCAATGCCCTCCAAAGATAAGGGCTAAAAGTGTCACGATTAATCGAGGTAAAAAGCTTAATGTTTGTTCATTAATCGATGTTGCCGCTTGAAATACAGCAACGATTAAGCCGACACACAAACCCGGAATAATAATCGCAGACACCAAAACAATCACTAAAAATAGTGCATCACTGAGTATGTCGACAAAAACTTCTGGATTCATTAAATACTCCCCATGCCATAACTCGTTGCGATAGTGCCTATCACCAAGTTCCAACCATCTACCAGCACAAATAACATTAGCTTAAAGGGCAAAGAAACGATCATCGGCGATAGCATCATCATACCCATTGCCATTAAAATACTAGCAACGACTAAATCAATAATCAAAAAAGGAATAAAGAGCATAAAACCTATTTGAAAAGCCGTTTTTAACTCGCTAATAATAAAGGCAGGAATAATCACGGTCATCGGTAAATCAGTGGGTTGATCAACTTCAACAATACCCGCCATATTGGCTAAGGTTTGTAGATCTTTAATTCTGGTTTGTTCAAGCATAAACGCTCTTAAAGGAATTTTTGCACTATCTATGGCTTGTACTGATGTCATTTGGTCGGCTAAATAAGGTTCAATCGCTCGTTGATTTATTTCATTATAGACAGGCGTCATAATGAACATGGTCATAAAAAGCGTTAAACCTATAACCACCTGATTAGACGGTGTTTGTTGTAATCCTATCGCTTGTCTTAAAATGGCCATGATCACGACAATACGGGTAAAAGAGGTCATCATAATAATCGCAGCAGGAATAAAGCCTAATGCGGTCATAAACATTAATATTTGCAGGGTTACCGTATATTCTTGTGAACCGTCAGGGTTAGTGGTCAGCTTCAATGCCGACATACCCAAATCATCAGCGGCTAATACCGTTTGACTGGCAAAAAAAGCAACAAGGAGGAAAAATAAAAAAATAAAACCTTTTACAGAAAATAAACGGATCAGTAAATTTTCGAGTGGATTTCTTTTTGCCATTGCGTTAGCAGAACATTGCGCCGTTTTAGCACCATCGTTTAATATCGAGTCTTTCATGAGTATTTTTCACTATTGGCTTTATTCGCAGAATTACGGCTAAAGCGTGCTAATGTTTGGCTAAGTTCTATCGGCACACCACTTTTAACTTCAATAGGTTCGGCTAGCGTATCAAGTATATTAATTTGTTGACCGGTAACACCGAGTAACAGTTGTTTTTTACCCACTTGCACCACCACTAATCGTTCTTTGGAGCCTAAATTTAAACTAGTCACCACTTTCAAACCATTTACTGAGGTGCCCCCTACTTGAAGCTTTTTTAATAGCCAAGCAACAATAACGATAGCAACGAGTACCGCCAATAATGAAACGATCATGCTACCGGCATCAATATTACCCATAACATGTCGTCCTACTTCAACGGTCGCCGGTGCTGTTTGCGCTATCACGGGAGCGTCGTCTGTTTCAACGACGGTTGTTGCGACGATACTTTCTTGAGCATGGCCCAAAAAAGTAAGTAAGCTTAACAAGCTAAAAAGTAAAAAACGCATCAGTATTACTTCAACTTTTTAATACGTTCAATTTGGCTAATAACATCGGTTAATCGAATACCAAACTTATCGTTTACCACAACAACTTCACCATGCGCGATTAACGTACCATTGACCAATACATCGAGGGATTCACCCGCAACTCGGTCAAGCTCAACAACAGAGCCTTGGTTTAACTGTAATAAATTACGAATGCTAATATGACTACGTCCAACTTCCATTGAAATAGTCACCGGAATATCTAAAATCGCATCCAGTTTACGTTTTTCATCACCCGTTATTGGTGCATCTTCTTCAAGCTCTTCTAACTCAACAGTTTCGGCTTTGGCTGCAGCTTCGGCTTGTTCATCCATCGCTTCATCCCACATGCCTAAATCATCGTCTTTATCACTCATGCCATTGGCCTCAAATTTATTTTTTTGTTTACTGCTGCTTTAATAAAATTATTAATAATCGAAATCGTCTTCTAAAAGATGTAATTCAGCGTCGCTATCTAGGCGCTTACCTCCTTTAGTTAATATCGTTAATTCGTTTTTCACTGATTCAGGACGTTTAATTTTTTCAGATATTTTAATCGCAACATTATCGCGACTACGGCCTAGTTTTGCTCTAAACGACGGTAAACCTTCAATTAATACCGTAATATGTTCTGGCATCTCAATAGGAATAATATCGCCCTTCTCTAAGTCCATAATCTTTTGTAAAGGTAGGTCTACAGAGATAAATTTAGTGGTTAATTCAACGGGAACATCCATTATTTCATCGCGTAGGGCTTTCGACCATCGCATGTCGGTATCTTCTTTATCACTCTGTACACCGGCATCAAGTAGCTCACGGATAGGTTCGAGCATTGAGTAAGGCAAAGCAATGTGAAAATCACCACCACCACCATCAAGTTCAATATGAAAAGAGCTGATCACTACCACTTCGGTAGGACTAACAATATTGGCCATCGACGGGTTAACTTCAGAATCTAAATACTCAAAAGAGACATCCATCACGGGTGACCAAGCTTCTTTGTAATCTTCAAAAATTAACTTTAACAGCATTTGAATAATACGACGCTCTGTTGGCGTAAATTCACGACCTTCAATTTTTGCATGATAGCGACCATCGCCACCAAAAAAATTATCGACTAAAATAAAGACCAGCCGTGCTTCCATGGTAATTAATGCGGTGCCTTTTAATGGGCGAAAACGTACCATATTTAAGCTTGTTGGCACGAATAAGGTATGAACATATTCGCCAAACTTGATCATCTGAATACCATTAATTGATACTTCAGCAGTGCGGCGCATCATATTAAATAAACTGATACGCATATGGCGTGCAAAACGTTCGTTAACCATTTCCAGTGTTGGCATCCGGCCACGAACAATGCGATCTTGTGATGAAAAGTCATAGTCAGACGTGCTGCCAGCTTCACGGGCAAAGTCTTCAACTAGCTCCTCTTCTTCAACGTCATCAACACCGTGTAATAGCGCATCAATTTCGTCTTGAGATAATAAATCACTCACTGAATAGTCTCTTTAATTAAATGCATTGTTTTATCGCATAGCCTTATTGCATTACAAAACCGGTAAATAATACTTTTTCAACCACATTGCTACCTTCAACTTCTTTCATAATTTTATGAACTTCTATTAAAGATTTCTGTTTCAATGAGGTTTTTCCGGCACTGGTTGCTAAATCATCGGCATTTGATTGAGAAAAAGTCGCTAGTAAAGTACTTTCAATTAATGGTACATGCTTCTTTGCCACTTCTTCATTATCAGAGCCACGTACTAATAATTGCACTCTGATTTCTACAAATCTGTCGCGGGCAGCGCCAGGAACATTAAAGCGAAAAGGTCTTGGCATAGGTACATAAAGCGCAGAGCCTGTACTGGCACTAACACTTTCAACGGCTTCGCCTTCACTGGCACTATCACCGTCTAGCTCAGCATCAAGTTGCTCTTGAGAAACAGCATCATCTCCAGCCAGAAAAAAATAAGCCGCTCCACCGCCAACAGCCAATATCACAACAGCAGCAATGATAATGATCATCTTTTTGCTTTTGCCTTTACCGTCTAATTCTAATTCTTTACCTTCGCCTTTATCATCAGCCATCATCAAGCCTTTATTATCTATTTAAATGTTAAAATTACTTTCAGTCAACTATATCGTTGAATGGTCAGCGAGCCAATGAGTTTTGTCATTTATGCGTAGTAATCTATACCAGTTGACGAACCTTTAACCAAATGTAGTGTTTGAGTATCACTTAAATCTGAAAATTCATTCTCGTTACCGTCACCACCACCTTGGCGACCTTCACCGAGTTCTTCTTCATTATTATTTTGTTTACTTTGCTGTTCGACATTCGCATCACCGACATTGACGCCACTTTCAGCAAGCATCTCTTTTAATCGCCCTAAATTTTGATCGAACGCTTCTTTAGCCTGCTGATTTTGAACAGTAAAATTAACAACCGCCTGCTCATTTTGCAGATTTATTTTTACGTTCACATTACCTAATTCTTGTGGGTCAAGACGAATTTCAACCTGCTGAAGCTTTTGGTTCATCATTACCATGACTTTATCATTCAATGCGCCAGTAAAGTCTTTACGGTATACCGATAAGGCTTCATTTTGTAACGCTGTCACTTGCTTGGCATTTGTTGCTGATTGGGCCGTTGATTGCACATGGTCACTGGTTAATTTAGTGATCATTTCCTCCGCAGAAGCCGTAGATTTGGTTACTTCATTATTGGCTCGATGCATATCTCTATTAAGAGTATTCTCAATACTTGTACTGACTTGTTTCTTATCAAATATTTCATTAATAGTTTTTTCTTTGACTTGAGCATCATTGTTAGCCACTTTATCAAGCTGAGTTAAGCTTTGTGCCTGCTTTTGGTTTTGTTGCTCTGCCGACTGATCTTTAGCTGGCTCTTTAAATTGTTCACCGGCATTTAAATTTTGTGTTTCAAGGGTTTTCTGGTTTATCTGATTAACCCCTCGACTATTATTTGCGTTATTTTCCTGAGCTTGTTTTTCACCTGGAACAGCTACACTTGAAAAAACAACATTATCCGTATTGACCTTATCAGCATCAATTGCTATTTCGTTAACCAAGCTTTCATTTTTAAGGGTTACAGGCAATACCGCTCCAGCCAACTCTTTATCGACCGACGTTTTACTATTGCTGATACTTTGATTACTTTTATCAGGAATTATAGCTTTGTCTTGATTGGCGATAAGTGCAGCTTTAATTTGTTCAAGTTCAGTATCCGTGGGCGCTTTTTCCATATCCGCTAATAGCGCTTCAAGATCACTTAAAGGCATCGCCTGTTTCGGTACATTATTGGTTTTATCTACAATCGGCTCTGCTTTTAACGACGTTTCGCTTTGAGCAGGAGGAACGGATTGCGTGGAAAGTTGGCCATTAACATTCGTTGTTTTTAGCGAGGGAGCTTGTCCTTCACTGTTTGTTTTTTTCTCCAATAATGCAGATAAAGCTAATTCAGCCTCCCCTTGCACAACTTTATCAGCAACGACTTTGGGTTCGCTAGCTAGGTCAACTTTCTTTGCTGGCATTTCACTGTTAACCGTTACTGGAACGGTTAATGATTTAGCTAACTCTGGCGCAAGGCTATCTTTTGCTAGGGTATTATCACTGGTCGCTACATTTTCTTGGCTATTGCCACCAAGCACTTGCCTTAACATTGCTGCTAACTGTGTTTTTTCTTGTTGATGACTACCAGCCACAACTATTGATGGTTTTTCATTAAGTTGTGATGGTATCGTACCGTCATTTTTCACCGTATCATTTAATAGTTGTTGTGACGCAGATAACAACGACATTAATTGCTCGGTACTTTTATCTGTATTTTCAGGTGCGGTGGAATTTGTATCAAGATTAATTAATCCGCTAGCTTTGTGTTCCGGTGTTTCTTCTTGGCTATTTTCTACTCGAACATTTTTTTCACTAGTCGCTGTATCATCGTAAGGCAATCTTTCTGAAGCTTCGCTTTGGTTAATTTCTGTATTAACCTTCTCATCAGAAACTCCACCCATTTCCTTTTCTTTTGGTTGCACATCCGTTGTGGAAGATTTTTCTTGGGGTACTTTCTTTTCAGCATTAATTTCGCTAGCAAGTTTCATGTTATTGCCACTTGCCTGTTGCTTTTTGCCGCTTTGTTGACTTTGATAATGCTGGTCAACCATTTGTGCAAAATCTTTAGTTGAATTTTTGGATGTGCTAATCGCTCCTGACTGAACAGGGCTAAAGTCCTTACTTGGCGAGATATCTATGGCTAATGGAGTAACTTGCGGCATAGTAAACCTTTTTATTTCAATGGTAAATTTGAGCTATATTTACAATGATGACAACGTCGTTTATTGCGAATACTTTTTATATTAGTTAAATAAGCAAGTATTGTTCCACTTAGAAATTACTATTTAATTCACTTTACCCCCGCATTTTACGACGGACAAATTGTTGAGTAGCAATTTCATCAAACATTTTTTGTTCTTGCTTGTTAGCGATAAGAGTGAGCGCTTGTGTTTTTTTATCAAGCAGTAATTCTACCGCTTGAATTTTTTGTCGCTGCGCTAGCCAGAGCTGTTTGCTCTTTTCCACCATCGCCTTACTCTGCATAATCGCAATATCAACTTGCCCAGCAGCATAATCGAGCTTGGCAATAAAGGCATGAAAATGACTAAACGTCGCGCTATCAATACCCACCATAGAGCGAGCATTCAAACGTTTCATATATTCAAGACGATAGTCACTGACACTTTGTAAACGTTCAAGATTTTGTTGGTATTCAAATTCAGCAGTTTGCAGTGCTTGCGCTGCTTTTTTTTCTTTATCCTGTTCATAGCGATGTAAGGTATTTAGTTGCTTTAATGGCATAACGTCCTCCTAGATAATACTAAACAGCTAATCAATTTTTCGAAAATAGCGTTAACGTTATTATGTTTAGGCATTTTGCTGGCCTTGTTTTGCTTGCGCGTGTGCTTGCGCTGCAGAAAGTATTTCTTGAAGTTGCGTTAAGCTTTGATCATAAGGAATAATTTCCAACATTTTTTGTTGTAGGAAGAACTTGATCACCGGCATTAAATCAATGGATTGATCAATGCGAGGATCATTACCACGGCTATAAGCGCCAATAGCAATCAAATCTTTATTTTGCTGATAGAGTGAGTAGACTTGCTTTAGTTGCCGAGCAAGTTGTTGATGCTCATCACTGGTCACCATCGGCATAACACGGCTAATCGAGCCTTCAATATCAACAGCGGGGTAATGCCCTGAATCGGCTAAGGCACGAGATAAAACAATATGTCCATCTAAAATAGCACGCGCCGCATCAGCAATCGGATCTTGTAAATCATCACCTTCGGTTAACACGGTGAAAAATGCGGTAATTGATCCCTGACCATCGCCACCGTTACCGGCTCGTTCAACAAGTTGGGGTAACTTTGAAAAGACCGAAGGCGGATAACCTTTGGTTGCCGGTGGTTCGCCGACAGCCAGTGCTATTTCTCGTTGCGCTTGGGCATAACGCGTTAGCGAGTCAACCAGTAGCAAGACATTCAGACCTTGATCACGAAAGTACTCAGCAATTTGTACGGCAGTTTCACAGCCTTTTAAACGCATTAATGGCGAATTATCGGCAGGCGCCGCAACAACAACTGAACGTGCTCGCCCTTCTTCGCCTAAAATTTCTTCGATAAACTCTTTAACTTCTCGACCACGTTCGCCAATTAGCCCCACAACGATAACATCAGCAGTTGTGCCGCGTGTCATCATGCCTAACAAGACACTTTTACCGACACCTGAACCGGCAAATAAGCCCATACGCTGACCAATACCAACCGTTAAAAAACTATTAATAGCGCGCACACCAACATCAAGTGGTTCAGTGATACCACGCCTTGATAACGGATTAATCGGCTTATTGTTTATTTGATAGTTGCCTGAGTTCTTGATTGGCCCTTTGCCGTCGAGTGGTTTACCAACACCGTCAACGACTCGGCCAAGTAAATCCATTGAAAAGGGTAAGCGAGCTTTAGTTGTCAGTGGCACAACGCGCGCACCCGGTAAAACACCTTGTAAGCTTTGCTCTGGCATTAGAAAAGTTATGTCTTTAGAAAAACCAACAATTTCAGCGATTAAATCGCCTTGTGCCGTTTCGACTAAACATTGGCTACCAACTGCCGCTTTTACGCCAACAGCTTCAAGCGTTAATCCGACTACTCGGACTAAACGCCCAGCAACAGAGACTTTATGCGGGTGCACAAACTCTTGGCAGTTTTTTAGTCTTTCATTAAGGCGAGAAATATCAACCATAGCGGTATTTTGACTCTTTTGTACAAGAAATTACTGATGTAGTGCATCTTGCAAAAACGAGTCCAATACTTCTTTTATTCGAGATTTAACACTCAGGTCGATATTAGAAGTGCTATTTTCAATTTGACAGCTACCCGGAACTAATTGCGGGGCAGCGAGTAAACGCCAACCTTGTTCTTGCACATGTTTAGCGCCAAATTGCTTTTCAACACGTTTAATATCGTTGGGGTGTAATAAAATTTGCGTTTGCGCTTCTTGGCTGGGTAACGCTTTTATACCCGCAGAAATCGCAGCAATAATAATATCAGGGTTAGTTTTAGCTTCTTCTAAGGTAATCGCTTCGGTGAGCTCTACCACAAGATGAAGTAATTGTTGTTCAACATTTTTTTCGACATCGAGTAATGGCTTATGAAGCTGTTCAGTAAGTGACGCCCATGCAGCTGATTGTTCATCGATACTTTCTTTTGCTTCGGCTAAGCCGGTTTCAAGCCCTTCTTGGTGGCCGAGTACCACACCTTCTTCATGGCCAGAGACTTTACCTTCTTCATAACCTTTAGCAAAACCTTCTTCCTTGCCCTGATTAAGGCCTTCATCAAATGCAGCTTGACGAATGTTTTCAATATCTTCTGCCGTTAATGGCGCGATTTCTTCTTCAACAAAATCTTCAGGGGGCTCGAAACGCCAAGCGGCTTTCTTTCCCATAGCATTGGTTGTTTCATCTTTAATTTTATTTTCAGATTCAACCGTCGGCAATGACCAAACATCGGTTTCTTGTTCGGGATTATGTTTAATAACTTCAGCATTCGATTTATTTAATAATTTCATAATATTTTATAACAGTAAGTTTTGACTGACCTAAAAATATAAGGTTTATAAGAACTCATCACCACCACCAGCGCCACCAAGCATAATTTCTCCAGCGTCAGATAATCGTCGAGCAACAGATAATATTTCTTTTTGTGCGGCTTCAACTTCACTAATACGCACCGGTCCCATAGCTTCAAGGTCATCTGCCAGCATTTCAGCGGCACGTTTGGACATATTCGCCATAATTTTTTCTTTCAGTACATCATCTGCGCCTTTAATTGCTTTCATCAACGCATCTTGTTGTACTTCACGTAATATCGCTTGAATACCACGGTCGTCTACATCGGCAAGGTTTTCGAAAACAAACATCAAGTCTTGAATTTGTTGACTCATCTCTTCGTCATGTTCACGAATTGAATCCATTAGCATACCTTCAACATTGGTATCCAAATAGTTCATAATGTCAGCTGCTGCTTTTAAACCACCCATTTTAGCGGCTTGTGCACCTGCTTGACCGGCAAACTGTTTTTCCATAATTTCATTAAGTTCTTGTAATGCTGCCGGTTGAACTTCTTCAAGGTTGGCAATACGCATCATTAAATCTAAACGCACTTTTTCGGCAAACTGGCTCATAATTTCAGCCGATTGATCAGGGTCTAAATAGGAAAGTACAATGGTTTGAATTTGAGGATGCTCGTTACGAATAATATTGGCTACTTGTTTTGAGTCCATCCATTTTAATGAATCTAAACCTTTTGCACCGCCTCCCATGACAATTTGATCAATTAAATTGCCGGCTTTGTCTTCACCTAATGCTGCAGTTAATGCCTTGCGAACGAATTCTTCACTTTGGAAGCCAATGGTACTGAAGTTTTGTATTTCATGGATAAAGAGCTTATGAACAGCGGTAATTTTTTCTTGGGTGAAATCTTCCATGGCAGCCATAACCATGCCCACTTGTTGAACCTGCTTAGGCTCTAAGTGTTTTAATATTTGCGCGGCATCTTCTTCAGATAAGCTTAGCAATAATATCGCAGCTTTCTCTGCACCATCAAGTTTGTCAACGTCAAAACCCTTAGGTGCAGGGGCTAACTCTTGCATTTCATCACTCATCTTCGTTCAACCAACTTTTAACCACTTGAGAGGAAAGTTCAGGCTCATTAGCAACAAGCGCTCGAACAGCTTTTAGTATATCTTCATCGCGATGTAAATCAGGTAATTGTAAACTACCATCAGGTGCAAAACCTACTGCCGCCGCATCAAAGTCTGATGTTAGCATATCCATGGTTTCATCACCCAAATCAATGTGGCTATCGAGTGATTTATCACCGTAGTCATCAGGTGTTTGATCAGGGTTAATAAGACGTTTAAGCATAGGTTTAACAACGGCAAGTATCAATACAATAATGACTAATGCGCCCATGCCTAATTTGAAAAACTTTAATATGTCGGCATTCTCATAGAAAGGAACTTTAGGAGCATCCTCAATAATTTGACGAGAGAATGGCAAAGTAACGACTTCTAATACATCACCACGTTGTAAATTAAAACCAATACTTCCTTGTAATAAGCGACGAATATTTGACATTTCTTCAACAGATCTCGGTGAATCGGTAATCGCGCCTTCAGCATCAGCAGTTGCCAAGTAATCAAGTGCAACAGAAACGCTTACTCGACGAACGACACCTGCTTGTTGTTTGGTATGGCTGATAGCTTCGTCTAATTCATAATTTTTTGTTGATTCAAGGTGTTTACGACCAGGCATTGATCTTTGTTGTGCACCACCATTCGCATTTTCTGGAATATTTGAATCAAGTGGTGGCTGATTGCTTAACGCTCCAGGAATACCCCCAAGTAAACCGCCAATCGTGTTGTCTTCAACTTTCATTTCACTGCGCAGTGCCGGTAAATCTGAATTATAACGACGCTGCATTTCTTCACTTGAGGTGAAATCCATGGTCACATTAACTTGTGCGGTGTAGTTCCCTAAACCAACGACAGGGATGAGTATGCTGTCTATTTTGTTTAAATATTCATTTTCTCTTTTTTTCTCCATTTCAAACTCTTTGCGTGAGCGAGAAGAAACAGAGGTTTGTGAGCCGGAATTAAGTAAACGACCATTTTGATCTGTCACTGTAACTCGGTTAGGTTCCATCCCCTGAACGGCAGAAGCAATAATATCAACAACAGAGTCAACTTCTTCTTCAGATAACATCCGCCCTTTACGCATAGTTAGTACCACAGTGCCAGATGCGCTGCGGGTACGTTTAGCAAAAATATTTTCGCGGGGTATCGCCAGTAAGACTTTTGCTCTAGAGATAGCTTGCAGTTCTTCAATGGTGCGAGCCAATTGCTGCTCACGAGAAAACTTAAGACGTTCTGTTTCAAGGCGCTGGCTGACACCAAAACCCATATCTTGCATAATAATTTCACTACCTTCTGTTGGTTCATCAGATAAACCTTCACGAGCAAGTAAAATTTTAATTTCTTGATATTGATCACTTTGTACTGAAATAGTGTTGTTTGCTTGACGGTAATCCACTTGGTTAGCGTCTAGAAAGTCCATTGTTTTGATTAATTGTTCGGTAGGTTGTTTGGCAAGAAATCTATATTCGGCTTGATTTGCCCACATAATAACAAAAACAGCAATAGCTAAACAAATTGCTAATGCCATAATTAAGGTGACTTGGCGTAATAAATCGACATTACCCATAGCAGAAGCAAAGCCTGATTTTTGCTCATCAGCCATATTATCAGCACCATCACTTGCCATTAACCCGGTGCCGCCATCGGCAGCAACCATTGAATTATTATCAGTATCAGCCACTTAATTTCTCCACTACCACTTGATTTTATTACGAAATACTATCTATTTTATACTAAGGTATTGTTAAACTGGCATATTCATTATTTCTTTATATGCTTCAACAAACTTATTACGTACTTGTACGGTGGCATCAAAAGCAATACCAGCTTTAGCGGAAGCAACCATAGTATCAGCGAGCGTAACGCTTCGGTCGCCCATTTCAAAAGCTATTTTCTTTGCTCCAGACTCTTTTTGAATATCGTTAACATTATTCACCGCATCTTTAAGCATATCGCCAAAATTACTGGTCGACTTATTCAGCGCTGGAATAGCGCTGTCTCCCATGCCAAGGTTATTGCCCATTTTTTCAAATGAAGCCCCCTGCAACGAAGAGTTTCCAAGCGACATACTTTGCATTTGTGCGTATAAAGAATTGGTATCGATATTCATGAGCTACTCACTTGTGTCAATTTTTTGCTACTAAGCCTATAAATAACGGTTTAAGTAACGATATAACGATGATATTGCAAGCATGGTGCCAGTATGAGAATTAAAGAATTATCGAGGTTATGGAAGGTTTAATGAGTGAAAACTGTAGATAGCAGTAAAGCCAATATTTTAAATGAAAATATTGGCTTTATAGGAATATTACCCCTTTTAGCGATTGTTAGGCTGGTATTTGAATGCCCGAATCACGCATTCTTGCTATTTTATAGCGAAGCGTTCTTGGGCTAATGCCTAATCGTTCAGCAACATCTTTACGGCTACCTTGGCAAGCGGTGAGGGTATCAAGAATAATTTGATGCTCTTGTATTTTTAATTCATTACCAAGCATGTCTTCGCTATTATTTTCTAACGCCACGTCAGTAATAATTTCACTGTCGAAATTTTCAATTAACAAGTCACCGGCATTAATAATCTGGTCGCTATGCAAAATAATGGCTCGTTGAATAACATTATCTAATTCACGAACATTGCCTGGCCAATCGTAACTCGTCAGTTTATTTCTCGCCGAAGCTGTTAGTTCTGGAATAGCCATGTTATTCGCTAACGATGCTTGAGTAATTAAATGTTTGGCTAATGGCACAATATCATCTCTGCGTTTATTTAATGCTAACCAAGTTAATGGAAAGACATTTAAACGATAGTAGAGATCTTCACGGAAGATGCCATCTTTTACAGCCACTCTTAAATCACGATTGCTGGTTGCGATAACACGAACATCAAGCTTAATGGTTTTTCGACCTCCTAAGCGTTCAACTTCTCGCTCTTGTAAGACCCGTAAAATTTTTGCTTGTAAGCCAAGATCCATTTCAGTGATCTCGTCTAATAAAATAGTACCGCCCTGTGCTTGTTCAAATTTACCTGGGCACGCTTGAATGGCTCCGGTAAAGGCACCTTTTTCATAACCAAATAAAGTCGCTTCCAGCATATTCTCTGGAATTGCAGCACAGTTTATGGCAACAAAGGGCTTATCACTTCGGTTCGAATGATAATGAACGTATTGTGCTAATACTTCCTTACCAGAGCCACTGGGGCCGAGCACCATAACAGAAGCATCTGTGGTCGCGACTTTCTTTGCTAACGCTAATAGTTCAATACTTTGTGCGTCAGCAACCACAGGTTCATGCCGACTAGTCACATTCAATGGCACATATTGGTTAACCATATTAAGTAGCACTTCTGGCGCGAAAGGTTTTGCCATATAATTACAGGCGCCATCACGCATCGCTTGAACAGCATCATGAATCGTACCGTATGCCGTCATTATCAGCACAGGTAAATTTGGCCAATTTCTTTTAATACTATTGAGTAGTGTTAAGCCCGACATACCATCCATTTGCACGTCACTAACGACGAGATCAACACTTTGTTCTTTAAGCGTGAGTAAAGCATCTTCACCTGATTGAGCTTCAATACATTGATAACCTGATAACTTTAAAGTATCCATCAGGGCTTCACGTAATCCTGCATCATCTTCAACAACTAATATTTTACTTTGATTCATTAGTGTTCTCCCCGTTAACATTGTTTGTGTCTAAAATAGGTAAGTGAATACAAAAGTGCGCGCCCTCTCCTGGCTTACTCACTAAGCGAACATCGCCTTGATGAGCCTTAGCAACTGACTTTACCACCGCTAAACCTAAGCCGGTTCCCTGTGCCCTTGATGTATAAAAAGGTTCAAAAATTTTATTGGCAAGCTCTTCACTAATACCTTGACCATTATCTTGTACACTAATGTAAGCGTATTCATTTTGGCAGTAGGTGGTAATGGATATCTCCGCACCCTGCTTAATAACTTGTAAACTGTTGTGAATTAAGTTTTCAATAGCACCGCTTAACGCACGTTTATTACCTAAGATTTGGCAATCATCATCACAAAGCTTAATGTTTACTTTCGCTTTGGCCTGAACAATTAATGCTTCTACGGCGTTAACTGAATGGGTAATCAATTTATTAATTGAAAGTGGTTCAACAACTTTTTGCTTGCCACTTTTTGAAAACAACAACATATCGTTTACTTGCTGTTCTAAGTCGTGCAAGCGCGCCATTAATTTGTCTTGAAAGCTACTTCGATCGTCTGAAGAAAGCTTTTTATTTTTTAAATTTGCGCCATATAACATAGCGGCAGAAAGTGGTGTGCGAATTTGATGAGCAAGCTTTGAAACCAAATGACCTAATGACGATAAACGCTGCATATGGCTAAGCTTATCTTGTAATAAACGCGTTTCGGTCAAATCAGTGATCATAATTAACTGGCCAGGTTGATCACCTAAAGCAGTAATTTCTAATTTAACCCGGCGGCCGTCTTTCAATGACACTTCATGCCAATCGTCGGCACGAGGTTTAAACGAGCGTTTAATAACATCAAACCAAGCTTGACCAAGAATCGGTTCATCGAGTAACAAACTAGCAATTTTATTGGTTTTAATAACAATACCGTTACCATCAAGCATTATCATCCCGGTCGGCATAACATCAATAATTTGCTCAAGTTGATTAGACTTTTGACGAAGTAACGATAGCTCGCCACGGTATGCTTCACTTTCTAACGTATCGCTATGGGCAAATGACTGCGGAGTAAAAGCAAATTTAGCTTTATGAAACAGATTATCTTCCACACAATGAATGGGTGTAGACAATTTAGAAGATGCTGATGAATGTGAAACTGCAACGGCCATATACTTTACTCAATTTAAAAATACCAACTGAATAAAGCATTAATTATGCCAAAGAGGTTTTATATTAATTTACATGATGTTAGAAGCGATTTTTAGAGCAATTCTTGCCGTCAAATATTTGGCTTTACTGTCCAAGAATATTCAGTTCAACCAAAGATAAAGACGCTAACCCTCGCGATACTTTCCAGTACAACGGCTGGTGTAATAACGGATATAACAATCAATACATTTGGTTAACGTAGGATATTAGTTAGTGTTTTTTTGTAAGTTATACTTACGCATTTTTTCAACTAATGTGGTTCGACGCATCCCTAATAATTCTGCCGAGCGTGCAACAACCCAGTCATTTTTCTCAAGTGCTTGGTTTATCATCGACACTTCAAGGTCCGCTAAGTATTCTTTTAAATTCAAGCCATCGTTTGGCAAAACATCAACCACAGATGCTTCTTCTGGTTGGTCAGCAAAACTACTGGTATCTTCTTCGTCATCATAATCAAAGCCAGAAAATAGCTCATTTATCGCATCACGTTCTTGCAACTCATCAGGGTATTCAGGTTGATACTCTTCAACATCAATATGACGATACTTTGCTGGTAATTCACTGACATTAACCACTTGCTCAGCAAACATAATGATCATACGTTCAATTAAGTTAGATAATTCTCGAACATTACCTGCCCAAGCATGTAATTTTAAAGATTCAATCGCTTGCTCAGTAAAGCGAACACTTTGTCCTTGCTCTGCTTCAAAACGAGAAATAAGTTCTTTAATCAGTAATGGAATATCTTCTTTTCTATCACGTAATGCCGGTGTTTCAATAGGAAAAACATTAAGACGATAGAATAAATCTTCGCGGAATGTGCCCGCGGTGATCATATCTTCTAAGTGCTGATGGGTTGCAGCAATAATACGCACATTGGTTTTAATACTCTTGGCGCCACCGACACGCTCAAAAGTACGTTCTTGCAGAACACGAAGTAGCTTCACTTGCATGGGTTGAGGCATATCACCTATTTCATCAAGAAATAACGTGCCACCCTCAGCCATTTCAAAACGCCCTTTACGGGTAGAAATAGCGCCCGTAAAGGCACCTTTTTCATGACCAAATAATTCACTTTCCAATAATTCACCGGGTATAGCGCCACAGTTAACCGGAACAAAAGGCCCCTTAGCGCGGTCAGATAAATTATGAATATTACGTGCCACAACTTCTTTACCCGTACCTGATTCACCTAAAACCAAGACACTCGCTTGCGTACAAGCAACTTGTTCAATTAAAAAGCGCACTTGTAACATAGGTTCACTGGCGCCCACCAAAGAGCGGAATAACAAATTAGGACCGTTGTGATTTCGCTTTGAGGGTAATTGGTTATGGTATTGATGACAGTGGTGTACTTGCTCGGTAAGCTGAGCATAATTTAAAGGCACAGCTAAACTGCCTAAAACATTAACAGCACCACTTAATAAAGTCGCGTCGAGTACATCATGGAGGATAAAAGGTGTTTCAGGGTGTTTTTTAACAAAATCGACCAGTAAATCACTGACCTTGCCACACAAAACCACCGTAAGAATATTATCAGTTTCTTTAAAATACTGCTCAATATCATCTTCAGGACACACATAAAAATGTTCACCGACAAATGATAATACGGTCGCTATTTGATCGCGTCTGGCAATGTCGTTATCAACGACAAGTACATGTTTTTGACCCTGCATATATCTAAAAAAACCATATTTTTGTTATCTATAATTTTATTCTAGCGAGATATAGTAAATAAGCAACAATAAATTGACACTGTAACGTCATAAAATTGACTTAAATAGTATAGGAATTTTTTACTCGATAAATCAAGTCAGGTACCGAGTCTCTATCTCAATGATAAATATCGCTATCTTCATATAAATATAAAATGTCTAAAGATAAGTAAAAATTTGCCGATAAATATTTCATGATAATTTGTTTATAGCAGAGATCTATGGTTCGTATAAATACAAATATGGCAAGATTATTGTGTAAGAACAATTACAGATAAAAAATAAATATTACAACAGAATCAATATTTAAAATTGTTAAGCTAATACTAGTGTCAAAAAGTTGTAATTAATATAAATCACCATTTTTCAATTTTAATGTGGAAAGAAGCGTGAAAAATATTTTTTATTTTTACATTAACTTCAATAACTTAAACTTAAAACCAGTAACAAACCAATGAATTAACAAGTTTGGCATAATAAAAGCATAGTTATATTTATCAATAACCATATCTTAAAAATAGGAAATCAGATGTTGATCATAAATGGCACTGCTGAATTAATGCATGATAATAAAGAGTTTACTAAAGGAACCCGTCACGAGTTTAATATGTTTTCAAAAGAAATGCCTTTTGAACAACAAATCACTCAAATAGAAGAGTATTTAGTCACTCGCGGTTGGGATAATATTGAAGTAATAAGCAACGGTGTTTTAAATAACAAAGAAGATATAACTCATGATGTGTTATTAAAGGCTTATCAAAAAGCACAAAATGAAGGCTTTGCGGTCACCGTAAATAACCAGCCATTAGTTTAAATTAGCGAATTTTTAACGTTCTCAACTACAGCTATTGTTTCAATTCTACAAGTTTTCTATACTGAAGGTATAGCTAACGAGGAGGTGTCTATGACACACGCATCACTTAAAAAGTATCAACAAACCAATAAAAGTACTGCTCAGCAGGCATCACCTTATCAATTAGTTGCTATGCTATTTCAAAAATTATTAGGTAATATCGCTACCGCTAAAGGTGCAATTTCACAAAAAAACTTTGAAAAAAAAGGCACTGAACTATCAAACGCTATCGCTATTATTGGTGTTCTAGAGGGCTCTCTTGATTTTAAACAAGGTGGTGAAGTTTCAGAAAACTTAGCTGCTCTTTATAGGTTTTGTTCCGAGCAGCTATTAGTTGCTAGTACTAACAATGATCCTGACAAGCTAGAAGAAATCATTCAAATTTTATTACCAATAAAAGCGGGTTGGGACTCTATCCCTCAAGAAAACCAAGCACAGGTTAGTTTTTAGTGGGTAACAACACAAAAAAATCTATCGAGAGAATAAATGATGTGTCGCGACAAATGTTGTCGCGCATACTCGTTATGCAAACCGACTCCCAAGTGTTTTCTCAAGAGCAGGGTTTAAAAAACACCAAAACTCAATCTCTTGATGACGAGAATAAAGAGTTAACTGGGTTAACTCAGTTAACAGAAAAGCGACAAATATTGATAACTAAGTTATTTGAACAGAATACAGCGGAAAACATGAGCGCTGAATCAGAGCTTTTCCAGGAGATGATTACTCTTGATTCCGACTTAACCGCTAACGCTAAGTTATCTAAACAAACAATAACAAAACAAATGATTAAAATAAAAAAAAGTAAAAAAATCACTAAATCCTATCAAAAGTATTAACTCCATACTCTCCCACTTTTCTCAACTTATGACTTATTAAGGGCTGTTCAAGTCCTTATTATTAATTAGTAAGGCAATCAATTAGTTTGTTTTTTGTACAAAGCTATGTTTTACCAGCTATACTGAGAATATTGGTAAGTTAATTAGAACGATGTTGGGGTGCTGTTATGTCTGTTGCAAATCAATTGACCGCAAGTAGTGATATAGCCCGTAGCCTCTTTTTTAACAAAGCCTCTATAACGAAAGACAAACCACTAAAACCTGATTTAGGAGTATTTTCTACTGATGTTGTTGAAATTTCAAAGTTGGGTATTGAGAAACAGCAAAAAGAGATACAAATTGAAGCATCAAGAGAGATTGAAGGCATCGCCAGTGAAGTCATAAGGATCAGCTCAACCATAGGTAGAGCGCTTTCTGTTGGTAATTTAACAAATAGTCAAGCAACTAACCTTTATAATAAAATAGCCACTTTACTATAAGCGAGTCTATCAATAGTTTTAAAAACTGTTTTTTATTTCAAAAGCATTTACTATTTACTCTTTCTTACCACACCTGGCATGTTGTCCAACTGTGCCATTATGTAGCTACTGGTAGAGTTTAACTGAGAAACGAGCAAATCCATGGCATTGTACTGCGAATACAACCGTGCTTCTAGTGAATCCATTCTACGAGCAAAAGCTATATTGTCATCTTCTAATCTATCTAATTGACTCGTACCACTGTCAATACGGCTTTGAATAACACCATCTGAATCAGTATAGAAACTAGTCAGCTTTTCAAAAGAAGCAGCAAAGCCATCTACTGAACTTGTGCCCACAAAGAACTGTTCTACACCATTAACATCATCGCTAATAAACTCATTAAGCATTTCAGTATCTAAGCTTAAAACACCATACTGGTCACTAGTAACACCTAGTTGAGATAAAGATAAAGTATTACCATTACCAATATCAAAATTTTCTGTGAATTCTTGACGAATTTTAGACATAACACCACGCAATAAAGAATCTCCAGCGAGAGCACCAGCACCATTTTCACTAGAAGCTCCTAACTGCTTACTTAATTCCTGTAATTGATTGTAACTTTCTACAAACCCCACTAAACCGGACTGAATATTTGTATTATTTTCACTAAAACTAACTTTGCTAATATCATCATCAACTTCATGAAGTTTTTTTGCCGTTATATCAACTCCGTCAATAACCTCCTTAAACACATTAGTACTATTTGTTACCGTAAGCGTACCGTCGATGGTAATTTGTGCATCAAGCGCAGCAGAAACTTGTGATAAATTTTTAATGTGATTGGCCGCCAGTGGGTCTGAAACATCATAAGCAAGGCGTGATAAGCCTAGATTGTCAATATTATTACCATCACTCACATCTGTGACCGTTGTTGTTATAGCGTTATCTTTTCCTGTTTCCTTGCTGGTCATAATAAGATGCTGACCTGCATCATCCGTCACTATAGTGGCAATCACTGAGTCATTATCAACACTGTCATTAATTGCATCACGAATATCACTTAAGGTATCTGTAGCTGAGACATTAATATCAAAATCACTGTCAGCGACGGCAATATTTAACGTACCCTCACCGATAGCCTCTTCACCATCAATACCTGCAGACATTACTTTATGAGATTGCGCTAAGGCATCTACTTTTACTGAATAGTTACCCACTTGTGCATCTTTACTGGCACTTAAACCAACAAAATCATCTGCGCCACTGGCTCTTCGTTGTTGGTAATTATCAGAATCGGCTAAGCTATCTATAGAATTCGCAACACTTTCAAGTGCTGACTTCAATGAACCAATGGCTGAGATGTCAGTAGTGATTTTTGCTTGTTGTTTGTTATAACGAGAGACATATGGAGCCGTTTCAGCACCGACAATAGCTTCAACTATTTCGCTAATCTTTAAACCTGATCCAATCCCAGTAAACGTTAAGTCAGGCATAAGTCCCCCTTTTATTTATTAAAACAACAATTATTCTATATTTATCGATTAAAGCGCTAATTACACTTTAGCGTCAACAAAACCACCAACCATGTCAGACAACTTAGCCACTAAGGTAAGTACTTCTTCTGATGGATATTGCTTAACCAAATCGCCACTTGCTTTATCAACAACCTTAATCACATCACGACCTGAATCTTTATCAACAGAAAACTCTAAACCTCTGTTCATCTCGCCAACAAAAACCTGCAATTGTTGCGCCACCTTCTCAAGTTGCTCTGGCGTTAAAGCTTGTTTTTCATCTGTTTTATTTGCATTCTTATCAACTTCCTCATGCTGAATAACATTGTTAGCTTGCTTTATATTGTTATCATTACCTTTTTCTAATGAAACTTTACTTTCTGAGTTACCTGTATTTTGTGACTTTGCATATTCAGAAGTTAAGTTACTAGAATTTAGGTCAAGACCAACTTGTATTACACTCATTATAGACTCCTTATTTTATAACAACATTGGTTTCAGTGTAGCCTTAGAACTTGAGCTTAACGAAAACACAAAAAGGAAGAGGTATTATGGCCCCTTCCTTTCTAACATTTTAGGCCAAACTTAGCCATTATAAGCTAAGTTTAATATACTATTAACCAATTAAGCTAAGTGCAGCTTGTGGCAATTGGTTAGCCTGGGCTAAGATTGACGTGCCTGCTTGTTGTAATATTTGGTTTTTAGTCATTTGTGCTGTCTCTAGTGCAAAGTCAGTATCTTGAATACGGCTTCGAGACGCTGATACATTTTCAGAGATATTCGCGAGATTACTAATGGTATGACCAAAGCGGTTTTGAAGCGCACCTAAGTCAGCTCTTTGGCCATCAATTGACTCTAATGCAGCATCAATAACAGCAAGTGCACTTTGCGAACCTGATTCAGTGCTAATATCAACAGAGTCCATTGAAAAAAGCGTACTAGCACCAATACCTATTGTGCCCTCAGTACCCGTAATATTCAAATTACCGGTACTCTGACCTATAGTCAAGCTAGTATGTTTTTCGTCAAGAACCGCTTTAGTGTAATCGAGATTTCCGGTAACGTATGTATTAAGAGAATTCGAATCTCCAGCTACCCCTGTATGCGTTATTGTACCGCCAACCGCTGTAGCGCCATCACTCTCTAACCCTTCGATAGTTAAGGTTGCGGCAGATCCTGCATCCGATGTTAAACCAGTACCAATAGCTAAATCTTCACCATCAGCTCGTGTAATAATTAATGAGCCTGTTTCATCTGTTGCCGTAATACCCAGTGCCTGCAACTCAGTATTAGCATTTATAGCGGTAACCATTGCAGTTGTTGTACCAGTAATATCTGTAGCCAATCCTTGGGCAGATAATTGAACGCCACCAAGCGTTAATTGCACGGTATCAGTTGTGTCGAAAGCGGTAAGTGTTACTTCAGCTTGTGAGTTAGCACCAACACCTTGAATACCATCAACCTTATTGATTTCATTTGCCACATCTTTCGCAGACATATTGTCAGAGAGGCGAACAGTACTAACACCGCCATCAATAGTCACATCTAGAGTATCAGAGCCATATGTTTTAGCTTCTAATCCCCTTGCCCCAGCTAAACCAACTAATTCAGCAGCTGCATCGCCTGATAATTGTTTACCCAGCAAACCAATATCTCGGCTAGCAATAGATGATAATGACATACCAATGGTCTCATTAGCCTCAGAGCCGACTTGAAAAGATTTACTTCCAAAAGTCCCATCAAGCAGTTTCTGACCACCAAATGACGTAGTTTCGGAAATTCTTGTTAATTCGCTTTGCAGTGCTGACACTTCTTTTTGTAGTGCCGCGCGGTCATCACCAGAGTTTGAACCGTTAGCTGATTGTAACGCTAATTCACGCATACGTTGCAAGATATCGGTAGAGGCTGACATAGCACCTTCTGCTGTTTGCGCCATTGAAATACCATCGTTAGCATTACGTTGCGCTACTCCTAAACCATTAACTTGTGATGTTAAGCGATTAGAAATTTGCATACCCGCAGCATCGTCTTTCGCACTGTTAATACGCATACCTGATGACAAACGTTGCATTGATGTTGCCAAGTCTCCACCTGATTTTGACAAGTTACGTTGTGCATTTAATGATGAAGTGTTAGTGATTACTGAAATAGCCATTTTTAAAGCTCCTGATTACAATATGTAATACGTTAGTTAAACAATTTAATAAGTCAGGAACTTAACATGATGCTTTTCGTAAAAAGAAAATGCCATTAAGTACCCGTTCTACTAACAGTAACGGCAGCCGTTAAAATTACTTTAATGTTTTTATTAAAAAAAGGTAAATGATTAAAACAAGGGGAGGAGGAGAAAGTAATTATACATAGTTGATAGCGTGAATGAACAATGTACGGTAAGTGAAGCTAAGTGATTGAATTATGAATAGCAGCCCTTTTCATCGTTCATCCTCGAAGTATTTTATATGGGGTGTAATCCATGAGTCACTGGATTCCGACTTAAGTGACAACCGAAATGACGACTGGAGTATATATAATGATAAACTGGGATGTATAACTAAGGTGTCAAAGCTATGACGATTTAGTTATACAAAAAAACCATCACTTAAAAGTGATGGTTTAAATTTTACTATGGCTGTCTGGCTAAAATGTATTAACCACCGATTAAGCTAATCGCTGCCTGTGGTATCTGGTTGGCTTGCGCTAAAATTGACGTACCTGCTTGTTGTAATATTTGGTTCTTCGTCATTACCGCTGTTTCTACCGCAAAGTCTGTATCTTGAATACGGCTACGCGAGGCTGAAACGTTCTCTTGAATATTCGCAAGATTACTAATAGTGTGACTAAAGCGATTTTGAATTGCACCTAAATCAGCTCGACTTTCATCTATAGTTCCTAATGCAGCATCAATAACAGCAAGTGCACTTTGCGAACCTGATTCAGTGCTAATATCAACAGAGTCCATTGAAAAAAGCGTACTAGCACCAATACCTATTGTGCCCTCAGTACCAGTAATATTCAAATTACCGGTACTCTGACCTATAGTCAAGCTAGTATGTTTTTCGTCAAGAACCGCTTTAGTGTAATCGAGATTTCCGGTAACGTATGTATTAAGAGAATTCGAATCTCCAGCTACCCCTGTATGCGTTATTGTACCGCCAACCGCTGTAGCGCCATCACTCTCTAACCCTTCGATAGTTAAGGTTGCGGCAGATCCTGCATCCGATGTTAAACCAGTACCAATAGCTAAATCTTCACCATCAGCTCGTGTAATAATTAATGAGCCTGTTTCATCTGTTGCCGTAATACCCAGTGCCTGCAACTCAGTATTAGCATTTATAGCGGTAACCATTGCAGTTGTTGTACCAGTAATATCTGTAGCCAATCCTTGGGCAGATAATTGAACGCCACCAAGCGTTAATTGCACGGTATCAGTTGTGTCGAAAGCGGTAAGTGTTACTTCAGCTTGTGAGTTAGCACCAACACCTTGAATACCATCAACCTTATTGATTTCATTTGCCACATCTTTCGCAGACATATTGTCAGAGAGGCGAACAGTACTAACACCGCCATCAATAGTCACATCTAGAGTATCAGAGCCATATGTTTTAGCTTCTAATCCCCTTGCCCCAGCTAAACCAACTAATTCAGCAGCTGCATCGCCTGATAATTGTTTACCCAGCAAACCAATATCTCGGCTACCAATAGATGATAATGACATACCAATGGTCTCATTAGCCTCAGAGCCAACTTGAAAAGATTTACTTCCAAAAGTCCCATCAAGCAATTTTTGACCACCAAATGACGTAGTTTCGGAAATTCTTGTTAATTCGCTTTGCAGTGCTGACACTTCTTTTTGTAGTGCCGCGCGGTCATCGTCAGAGTTTGATCCGTTAGCTGATTGCAAGGCTAATTCACGCATACGTTGTAAAATATCGGTAGAGGCTTGCATTGCACCCTCTGCTGTTTGCGCCATTGAAATACCATCGTTAGCATTTCGTTGTGCTACCGCTAAACCATTTATTTGCGAAGTCATGCGATTAGCTATTTGTAAACCGGCAGCATCATCTTTTGCGCTGTTAATACGCATACCTGATGACAAACGTTGCATTGAGGTAGCAAGGCTTTCACCTGATTTGGTTAAATTACGTTGTGCATTTAATGATGAAACGTTAGTCATTACTGATAAAGCCATGATAAAACTCCTAATGTATTAATGTTATTTATTAGAAGCTTTTTTAAAAAGCCTCTTTACTCTTATTGAAAAACAACTGCGTTATTTAATATCGACTTTTGTTGTTTATTTGTCTTTTATTCGTACTAATAATAAAGCATGAACTGTGCCACTTAATAAATGACAGTATTTAATATTTAGATATAATTAAACAGGCTTAACCCTTGTACCTTGCTAAACGCTTGCTGTGATGCTTGTAAGGCTAACTTTGATTGTTCAAACTCAGAAATAGCTTTGGCAAAATCTAAATCTTCGATATTAGATTTTCCTTTAGCTAGGTTTAGGGCTGAATCAAGATGACGGCTCTCTTGGCTTTCAAGTGTTTGTAAGCGAATACCTGAGTCAACACGCCTTGACGTCATATGGTTCATCGCTGAATTGAGTTGGTTAAGTAAGGTGTTGTAATCTACTTGATGCTGTTCTTGATCAATCGTAGAACTTCCTCGTTCCATCCAAGATATTGTCTCATTAATGGTGTCAAAAACACTCACTTCATCTTGTTCACTGATGGTAAAGCTATCACCCGGCAAAGGATTGCCGTTTAGGGTAACGTCAATGCCGTCAAAGGAAATGGTTTGACCTGCGGTATAGGGCGCAGCAGGAAAAACTATGCCGGCACTGCCTGTTACGGTTAAATCATTCGTGACCGCGTCAAAAGTAAAGGTGTAGTCGTGTGGCAGCGCACTAGAGTTGTAGCTATCACGGTTAGCTATTTTGGCACTTTCAACTGCAACACCTGAGGTGTTAGCGGTGTAATTAGCAGTAAAATCACCGATGGCGTTTTCAACCTTTAAAAAAGCTGCGTCGCCCGCTTGATTAGTGGCTATATTAATATTCTTAGCGACTTGCAACTCTCGAACACCCGAGTCGCCATTGTAAGTAACGCTACCGTCAACATTTTGGCTGAAGGGTTTTTGTTCGGTTTGATAGCCAGAAAAAATATAGTCACCATTTTCATTTTGACTATTAGCAAGATCAAGTAACTGACTGAAGTTACTTTTTACTTGTTCAGCGAGCGATTGTAGGTCTTCACTTGACATGCGACCATTATTGGCAAGCAACATATCAGACTTTATTTTATCTAGAATAAGATCTGCATCAGCAAAAACAATTTCTTGCATATTATTATGACTTTCAGCCATAGTAATATTGCGTTTATATTTTTCTATGTTGGCTAAGTCATTGTTATAGCCAGCTAAGGTACTATAAGAAATAGCATCGTCTTTTGCGGTTAATACTCGTTTACCACTTGATAAGTAAGCCATTTGATCATTAACATCAGAGCTTTTTTGGCTCATTTGCTGTGAACTTTGTAAGTAAAACTGAGCTGTAGAAACGCGCATAAAAATTCCTTACCTGACTGCCGATAAAATGGTGTCAAAAATAGTATTTGCTGTAGAGATTATTTGTGATGCCGCTTGATAAGCTTGTTGATATCTCAAAAGGTTGGCAGCTTCTTCATCAAGATTTACACCTGATGTCGCTTGATTGCGGTTATAAGCTTGAGTAAATAAGGCCTGTGCGGTATCTGCTGATAAATCAGCATTACTCGCTTTTGAACCTACTATTGAGGTTGAAACGGCTAAGCTTTCGCTAAAGGTTTGTTTTCCCGCATTGACCACACCTATTTCTTGGGTCTTTGCCATAGCAACTGCATGGTTACCATTACCAACGCCAAAAGCATTGCCTAAGGTAAACGTTTCACGCGCATTAGCGCCTGAACCAGCAAGATCACCTTTAATTTCAATTTGAAAATCAGGTGAGCCAGCAGGAATATCAATAATAGCACTCGCCCCTGTTGCATAACTGCCTGATGCTATGGCCGGCGTTCCAGGTGGTGGCGTTGATGTGTTATAGACTCGATACTCAAATATTCCGGTAGGTATTTGGGGTGCTGGCAGTGGTGGTGGTGGTGTTTCATATACATCAACAGTAATATCATATGCACTCGCCGCAACAGGGTTAGTCACATTAGTAATTTCTATTTTACCATTGCTAATATTGTTACTCGACGGTGTCACCGCAATCGCTGTACTTGCTGCGATGGCATTAGCGTCAGTTAATGTTGCTTGCATTAATGCTGCACTATTTTTAGTCGGTACAATAGTAAACTTGTCACCTGCCTGAAGCGTGCCACCCGCTGTTTCAATAAATGAGAAACCGTAATCGGGTGTAGTGGCAGTATGCGTTCCTGCAGGAGTACCTGTACCAGGCATCCCTAGGTTTTCGCTTCCACCGGTAGTCAAATTATATAACGTAAAATCAGTACCATCGAAACGCACTTCAAAGTCATCAGTAGATAATAAAGAAACGTCGTTGATAACCACTTGAGGTTGTGTGGTTCCGGTGTTTGATGAAGGAGCTAGCACACGACCTTGTTGTAATTGTGTCGCATTAATATCGGTGAAAAAATTTGCCCCTTGAACACCATTTAGATCTAAACCACTGGCTTGACTGTCGTTTAATATTGACGATATAGACATAGCTAAGCGATCAATTTCTTTACGCGTTTGATTTAAATGCTGGTCTCTAAATTCAAAATTTGCCGCTAAAGAGCCACCTAACGTAGAGCCATTTAATGCCACACGACTATTGCCACTGACTAAACTTAGCTGGGTTTTATTTGGATCGGGATCGCCAGCCTTAACTTGTACTGTCATTGGCGTAATACCGGCAACCAATGTCGTACCTTGTCCTATCATTACAGTGAGTACACCGTTAGCATCTTCTACGGTAGTCACTTTGGTAAACTTACTTAGCTCACCAATTAGTTGATCTCGTTTATCAAGTAAATCATTAGGTTGCCCTGTTTGATTTAATCCTTGAGTTTGCATAATGGTTTCATTAATTTTTGCTAATTCATTGGATATTTCAGAAATCTTAGTAGCAATTTGTTCAATTTCACCGTTAACCGCTTTGGTCATATTGTCAAAATTATTAGTCAGCTCATTAAAGTCTTTGCTTAAAATATTCGCTTGATTAAGCACAATACTGCGTAAACCTAAATCATTAGGATTGTCAGCAACGCCATTGAGTGATTGGTAAAAACTGTCAAGTGAACCTACTACGGCGTTACCTGAGGTACTCATTACTTGGTCTAGTTGTGTTAAACGCCCTTGTAATAAGTCAGCATTACCGAGTTTACTTTGATTGAGTAATTGTTCTTTATGGGAGAATTGTTCGTATAGGCGAGTGATATCGTTAACATAGGTACCAGAGCCAACATAGTTGCCACCACTGAATAAACCCACCGATGAATTTTGTTCTGCGCGTTGTCGGCTATAACCTTCTGTATTAACATTGGCAATATTATGACCCGTTGTCGCCAGCTGCTGCTGTGCGGCAAGTAAACCACTAACACCTGTGTTATATAAGTTAACCGACATGACTTCACTCCTAACCTAACCAAAACTCAATGCATTTATATGCTGAGCGCTTATTTACTTATTTAGTAAACTGGTTACGGTTCGTAGTGTTCCCTTAATTTTTTCTGCGTATTTGGGATCCGTCGCATAACCAGCACTCTGTAGATTATGCAGGAAGTGTTCCACATCGCCAGCTTTGTCTAATGCATTTTTATAGCGTTCGCTGTTTGAGAGAAACTGCATGTAATCATTAACGCTGTCACTAATGGTTTCATAAACGCGAAAGGGTTCACGTTTTTTAACCATAGCACCTTGCTCAAATTCAAGGGTTTCCTTATTAATTTTCTCGCCATCCCAGCGTTTATCGGCTTTAATGTTAAACAAGTTATTAGAGCTTTGACCACTTTCTGTTTTGATGATTTTTTGTCCCCAGCCAGTTTCTAATGCGGCTTGAGCTATAACAACTTCAAAGGGAATATTTAACTTTTCTTCAACACGTTTAGCATCTTCGGTTAATGCCATAACAAAGTCTTTTGGTTGCTGATACTGAGGCTCTTGCATGGCAAGCATTTCATAAACAGACGGTTTGTTATCTAACGAATTTACCGTGTTAGTCGAAGAAGGCGCTCGTTGTGGCATATCAAATAATGCTTGTCGATTATTAGTTGAACGATCACCCGAGTCATTAGTTTGACGATCATCGGCCGAAATAAGGATCCCTGTGTCGACAATTGACTTGCCTTTATTATTATCTTCACTGAGTAAGCCGTTACTTTTACTGAAGCGATTATCACTTTGTAAAAATGACTGTGGGGTAAAACTTTCAGTGTCACCACCTAGCTGGCGAACGATTAAGTCCGATAAACCTAAAGAGCCGTTATTTGATAATTCTAATGACATTTGTTGGTCATGCATATCACGATAAAATTTTGTACTTTCTGAATTAAAGGGACTATCTGACTCTAAAACGTCTTGTGCTTTACGCATACTTTTCATCAGCATTTGCATAAAAATCGCTTCAAACTGCTTGGCCGCTGTTTGTAAAGCCGCATCTTTTGAGCCTTTATCAGTTTCTTTAGACTGTTGGCGAATAGAATTCAAGCCATTGATGTCTAAAAAATTCTGAGAATTAGCGGTCACAGATGCCTGCGGTGCCAATGAAGTTAGTGATGATTGATTCGGTGTAATCATAAGCTTTATTGATCATTAAATAATGATCAATTCTCCTCGTAATGCACCCGCTTGTGATAGTGCTTCAAGAATTGCCATAACATCACCAGGGCCCGCACCAATTTCATTAATCGCTCGAACGAGTGTGTCTAAGCTTACCCCCGGATCAAAAACAAACATCCGGTTATCATCTTTATTAACGTTAACAATAGATTGATTCGTCACCGCCGTATTACCATCAGCAAAAGCATTAGGCTGAGAGACATCTCGTGTTTCATTAATCGTTACCGTAATACCACCATGAGTAATAGCGGCAGGCAATAAGCGCACATCAGAGCCGATCACGATGGTACCAGTACGGGAGTTAACAATAACTTTCGCCGCCGGACGTGAAGGTTCGAATTCTAAATTTTCTAAGGCAGCCAAAAAACTGACTCGTTGGCTCGCATCTCTTGGTGCATTGACTTGAATAGAGGTTGCATCAATAGCGCGAGCAATAAAAGTGGCGGGGTCGTTAATGTTAGCAAACTCGCTATTAATGACTCGCTCTAGACTTCTCGCACTACTGAAATCAGAATCTCTAAGATTAAAGGTAATATAATCGCCAGAAGTAAATGGTGAAATAACTTCACGTTCAACCATAGCACCATTAGCAATACGGCCTACGGTTGGTGTATTAACAATAACTTTTGAGCCATCTAAACCTTCAGCACCTAAACCGCTAACGACTAAACTGCCTTGAGCAACGGCATAAGCATTACCATCAATACCCATGAGAATAGTTTGTATTAATGTTCCACCACGTAAGCTTTGCGCACTGCCCATTGAAGAAACTGTAATATCAATTCTTTGTCCGGGTTTAGTAAATGCGGGTAACTCAGCATGAACAGCAACCGCAGCAACATTTTTAATTTTTGGTTTTAAATTAGCCGGCATAGTAATACCAAAATTACTTAGCATGGTTTTGAAACTTTGTTCGGTAAATGGACTTTGTTCGCCTGTGCCAGGTAAACCCACCACTAAACCATAACCTATCAATTGATTACTTCGGACACCAGCAACATCGGCTAAATCTTTAATTCGCTGTGCAGAGCTCATCGAACTAAACAAAAATGTTAGCACCAAGACAGTAACTTTCATACTTGTGAAAAAAGTGTTCATAATAATACCTATTGAAAGTTTATGTTCAATTAACCCTACAGGGGCCACCAAGAGCTAGTAAAGAAACTCGATAACCAACCTTGTTCTTGTACGTCAGCAAAAGTCCCAGTACCTGCATATTCAATGCGCGCATTAGCGATTTTTCCAGAAACAATGGTATTACTAGAGCTAATATCTTGTGCGCGAATAACACCGGTTAAGCGAATAAATTCGTCACCATTATTTAAAGTCATCCATTTTTCACCACGGATCATCAAATTGCCATTGGGCAAAACACGCAAAACATGTACAGAAATATGACCGTTTAAGCTATTACCTTGGTTAGACTTTGAATCACCACTAAAGTCAGAGCCTTGGTTATAGCCAAATTGAATGGCATTATTTTTAAAGTTTACTGCAGCGCCGCCTAAACCAATAATAGGATCTAAACTGGCACTATTTTCTTTACTCAACTCTGTTTTAGCATTTTTCTGTGCTTGTGTACTTTCACTTAACGTCACTGAAATAATGTCACCAACACGATGAGCTTTTGAGTCAGAATAAATATTATTAACGTAGTTAGCTCTAAACAGTGAACCCGTCGGGATAATAGAGGCTTCTTCCATTTCGGGTAAAATCGGCGCAAAGTCAGGATCGTCAGGTAACGTTTTTGCCTGTTCAACACTGGCACAACCCGTTATTGATAAAAAAAAGATAACTAAGACTAAGTGAATTTTCATAAGAGATTCCTTAACGCTATAACTGCTGATTAATATAACTAAGCATTTCATCAACTGCTGAAATTACTTTTGAGTTCATTTCATATACCCGTTGACTTTCAATCAAGTTAACAAGTTCTTCGGTGGTATTTACATTCGAGGTTTCTAGCGCGCCTTGCACTATCATGCCAAAACCTTCTAAACCTGGAACCCCTTCTTGTGGAGCACCACTAACCGCTGTTTGAATGTATAAATTTTGTCCTATTGGCTGCAAACCAGTCGGGTTAACAAAGTTAACTGTATTAATTTGACCGATAACAGCAGGATCAGGTTGCCCCTGAAGAGTTACAGAGACTTCACCATCTTGAGAAACAATAATACTTAACGCATCAGGCGGAATAGTTATTTGTGGTTGAATTAAATAACCCGCGCCCGGTGTAACCATATTGCCCTCTTCATCCATGGTAAATTGACCATTTCTTGAATATGACGATGTACCGTCAGGGAGTTGCACTTCAAAAAAACCTTCACCTTGGATCATTAGATCTAAAGCGTTATCGGTAGTTTGCATATCACCTTGGGTATGAATTTTTTGCGTAGCCACCACTTTTGTACCCGCGCCAAGCATTAAGCCTGAAGGCATCTCTGTATCTTGTGCAGAGCGACCACCTGGCTGATTAATCGTTTGATAGAGTAAATCTTCAAATACGGCACGACTTTTCTTAAAACCTATGGTACTGGCGTTAGCTAAATTATTAGAAATTACCGCAATATCTTTTGTTTGCGCATCTAACCCTGTTTTACTTATCCATAATGCTGGGTTCATAAATCACCTCAAAAATTATTTATTTAAATTAGAAAGCACGTAATAAAGATGCTGAACTTGCATCAACTTCTTCCGCTGTTTTCATGAGTTTTAATTGCATTTCAAACTGACGTTGCAAAGAAATCATCGCGGTCATCTCCCCAATAGGGTTTACGTTACTTGCTTCAAGCATGCCATTTTCGACTTTGACATTGACGTCAGCATTCTCATTTAGTCCATCTTTTCGACGAAACAAGCCATCAGCACCTTTTGCTAACTCTTGCACCCTCGGGTTAACCATTTTTAGACGACCCACTTCTTCTTGAAGAGAACTCGGTGCTCCTTCAGGCTGAACCATGATGGTGCCATCTTTACTGATATGAATATTATTGACTGGTAGAGGTATAAATATCGGGCCAGTATCTCCTAAGACAAGCTCACCTTTAGAGGTTTCTAAAGCACCTTCTTCGTTGAGTCTAAATTGGCCATCACGTGTATAACCTTCAGTACCATTTTCAGCTTGAACAGCAAACCAACCCGGCCCTTGAATGGCAAGATCTAAATCTCTAGAAGTTTGCATCAAAGAACCACTGTCAAAGTTTTGGCTGGCATTTTCTGTCATGGCAAACACACGAGAAGGCAAGCCTTCGCCAAAAGCTTGCATTGAACGCGCCTGTGCTAAATCGGCTTTAAAACCCGTAGTCTTAGCGTTAGCAAGGTTGTTAGCATTAACGGCAAGCGAATGCATATTTTGTTTCGCACCGCTCATTGCGATATAAAGCATTTTGTCCATAACAGATCTCTAAAATTGTATCTTACAATGAGAAATGCAATAACAGTGCCAGAAGAAATAGAACAGGAAAAGGAAGATGGAAAAATAATCGTTTTATCGTCAACGAAAAGGAACCGACTGAGGTTTTGAAAGAAAGGTGGTTTGATAAAGACCATCCGCTGCTCGGGCATTGACACATAAAGAAGTATTAATGCGATGAAGACATGGATGCCTAAGAATAGCTATGTTTCGCTCTACATCTATACCGTTCATCCTGAACATAAAAAGAGATAAAACATTTTACGTTTTATCTCTTTTATTTATCATAGACTAGATTATTTTAAAGATTTATTTATCGAATCTGTAGAATAGTTTGGTTTAGCTGGTTATCAACTTCTAGTGCACGAGAGTTAGCCTGAAAATTTCGTTGTGCTGAAATTAAGTCGATTAATTCTGTGGTTAAGTTAACGTTTGATTGCTCTAATGCCGATGAATTAATAGTACCAAAAGTACCTGAACCCGCCTCACCAGCCAATGCTTCACCGGAACTAATACTTTCTTTCCATGAAGTATTACCAATTTGCGTTAAGCCCTGTTCATTGGCAAAGTTTACTAAAGCAATGCGTGATAATGGTTCTGAGGTACCATTACTGTAAGTCGCTCGAATTAAACCATCACTACCAATATCTATACCGGTTAATCGACCAACCGCTAAGCCATCTTGCTCAAGCGAAGTCACTTCAAAGTTTGAAGCAAACTGCGTAGGTTCATTTGGATTAGGGCCAAGAGGGTCTAGATTAAAATTAATTTTCACGGTTTGAGTTGGATCAGCACCATTGGCTAATATTGTCGCTCCAAGTGCCACGGTAATAGCACCACCGTCACCTGGCATAGGTAATTGTGCAACAAAATCACCTGAAGAATCAAAGTACATACGCATGCCAGTAACACCGCCACTTGCTGATAACGGACCTGAACTACCGCCACCTTGTGGATTTGTTATTGGCGTTCCTGGAGCTGCCGTTGGATCTGGATCTGTCTGTCCACCTGGATCAGCTAAATCTACCGGTATGCCATCAACGCCAGCAAACATCATCCACTCGTTAGCATCAGACGAAGGATTATCTTTAATAAAGTAATAAGTCATTATATGACTATCACCTAATGAATCAAAAATAGTCACTGAAGTTGAATGGTTAAAAGTCAAAGGATCATCGGGATCAAAGTTACCTGGCGCACTACTAATGAAAGAATCACCCGCAGGTAAGTTCATTCGTACATCTACTTCACTGGTTTTTTGAGGAGCACCAGAGGCCGTAGGAATACGAATAGGCTCTGCCGTACTTAAACTTACCGACGCAGAGGTGCCGTCAGGGTTAACGGGGAAACCTAATAAATGCTCACCCGCAGAGTTAACAACAAAGTTACTATCGTTTAATTTAAACTGACCTGCTCGGGTATATGACGTTTCTAAGGAGTCAAGTTCAGGTACTGTTGCATAAAAACCATTACCCGTAACGGCTAAATCTAACGCGTTATTAGTAAACTGAATACTACCTTGCTGAAACTGCTGAGCGACATCTGCCGTCAAAACACCGTCACCCACTTTTGTTTTACCAGAAGCAAGTAATGATGCTGCATACACATCAACAAATTCCGCACGCGACTCTTTAAAGCCGGTGGTATTAACGTTAGCGATGTTATTTGATGTAACATCCAAATCTTTTTGAGCAGCGTTTAATCCGCTCAACGCTATATTAAATGACATAATTGCACCTCATATAAAAAACTGTTTATCTTAATTATTTCTAATTTTCGAGTATTCACTCTTCATTGAAATAACAGTGGCTTAAATTTATTTAGTTCGAAGAACTATTAATTTAACCTTCTGATACTTCCACCACATCTGCTAGTGCCATGGAACTGCCACCATTAAGATTTAATAAAATATTTCCACCTGCACCGGCTAACGTCACACTATCTACTTTACGATAGGTCATCGCTTGTAATTCTGATGCTTCACCTTCCACTAATCCTGCAATTCTAAAACGATAAGCACCTTGTGGAGCGGGCTCGCCATTTGTCATCTTGCCGTCCCAATTAAAGGTAAACTCACCTGCAGCCACACTGCCAACAGGAACTGTTTGAATAAGTTCTCCAGCGGTGTTTTCAACATAAATATTCACATTACTTGCCGCTTTATCAGTGATCATTTTGCCTTTAACGGCTTCACCTTCAGCCATACCAAAAACATTATCATCAACTAGAACGCTACGACCCACTAACGAGGAGGCTTGCAATGCTTGACTCGATGACATGGATGCAGCAAATGATGTAAATTGTTCATTTAGCGTTGCCACACCGTCAGTCGTTGAAAACGCAGTCATTTGCGAAATCATTTCATTATTTTCAACGGGCTTAGTCGGATCTTGATGAGAAAGCTCTTTGGTCAGTAACGCAAAGAAATCTTCTTGCGTTAACATACCATTGCCATTATCCGTCGTTGTAACATCTTCCTTTTGCCAGCGCATGCCATCTAAAGGTTTACTTCCGCTTACTGTTTCCATATTTTATCCCACCTTTAATTGTTACTTGCCAAGCTGTAAGGTTTTATTCAGCATATTTTTTGCTGATTCAGCCAATTGAACATTTGTTTGATATGAGCGTGATGCTGAAATCATATTGGTCATTTCTTCAATCACGTTTACATTGGGTTTATAAATGAAACCATCTTTATCTGCCATTGGGTGTCCCGGAGAGTGCTGAATGTTTAAAGGCTGATCGCTTTCCACAATGCCTAAAACTTTGACACCTACGCCTGAGTCATCTTGTCCTGCGGCAGCTTTTTGCATCTCTGCGGCAAAAACCGGATGCCGTGCTCGATAGGTTGCATCAACACTACTGCTAACACTATCAGCATTAGCAATGTTACTTGCGGTGGTATTTAAGCGAACAGATTGAGCGCTCATACCCGTGCCAGATATAGTAAATACGTTAAATAGGCTCATAATTATTGCCCTGCTCCGGTGATGGCTTTTTTCAAGCCTTTAATCCTGCCAGTAAGAAATTGAATGCTGGCTTGATACTGCATTGAGTTTTCTAGATACAAGTTTCGTTCCACTTGTGCATCTACGGTATTACCATCGCCAGTATCTGGTTGATCTGGTGTTCTAAATTGCACACCATTATTGGTTGCAATGCGAACATCAAAATGCTTTTCGTGGGTTCGTGACATACCTGATTGTTGCTTTTGAGAGGCTTGCGCTAAGGCAGACTTAAAGTCCATGCCCTTGGCTTTATAGCCAGGTGTATCTGCATTAGCAATATTACTAGCAATAACTTCTGCACGTTTAGAACGAACAGCAAGTGTTTGTGGGTGAATGCCAAGTGCTTTTTCAAAAGTGATAGCCATAGTGTTACCTCCAAATCAATGAAGATAACTATACAATTTCTATGCCAACGGGGAGTTTAGTGGGGGGATATTAAGTCTTTTTCTGGTAAATGATACCAGGATTACAGCGAACCATATCAAAGTTTTGGTTTAAACCCGTTAAGGATTCCGAGGCGCCAAGAAAGAGATAGCCGTTAGGATTTAGCACGCCTTCAATTTGAGATATTATTTGCTTTTTAATTTCTGGTGCGAAGTAAATCAATACGTTACGGCAAAATACAATATCAAACTTACCCATTAAACTATAACTATTTAGGAGATTTAGTTGTCTAAAGCTAACCATTTTCTTAACCGAGTCTTTGACTTTTGACATACCTTTATCGCCATTTTCAAAAAACATTCTTTTGCGTTCGGCTGATAAACCTCGTGACAAAGCTAAATTGTCATAATGGCCATACTTACAATGCTCAAGCATAGTATTGGAGATATCAGTGCCAATAATTTGAACACCCCCCGAAAACGCAGCAGGATTACTTTGCTTAAATTCTTGAACTGCCATCGCAATAGAATAAGGTTCTTGACCTGAAGAACTTGCCGCTGACCAAATTTTCAAAGGCGTTCTTTGATTTTTAAACTCAGGAAGTAAGCGTTTTTTCAATAGTTCAAAGGGGTACTCATCGCGAAACCACAAGGTTTCGTTGGTCGTCATGGCGTCGATAACTGCGGCGCGTAATTGCCTTTCAATTGGACTGAGAGTACGAGTGACTAAATCACCTAATGTGGTAACATCAAATTTAGCCATTAAAGGGGCTAAACGGCTTTTTACTAGGTATTGTTTATTTTCACCTAAGACGATGCCACATTGTTTCTCTAGGAAGACTCTAAACTGATGATAACTGCTATCATCAAGCTGTCGGATTGACACTTCGATATTCCGCCTTAAATTATTATTATCATTTATTAACGATAGAATACGCTAAAAATAATGGGTTAATTAGCATTATTTGCTAGTTCATCTTTCTTTAACCATTTTTTTACTGCTGTGGCTAACTCATCAGGATGAAACTTTGGAATAAAATCTTCTGCACCAACTTTAGCAACCATGGCATTATTAAAAACACCACTTAGCGAAGTATGTAAAATAACCGGCATGGCTTTCAATCGATCATTATTTTTAATCTCAGCGGTTAAGGTGTAACCGTCCATTTCAGGCATTTCTATATCTGAGATAAGTAAAGCCACTTTTTCGGTAATTGATGTATGACACTCGGCTTCTATAGCAAGTAATTGATCTAAAGCGTCTTGGCCATTTTTAGCTAACAACATTGTTAAGCCTAATGGCTCTAGAGCTCTTCTCACCTGATTTCGAGCTACGGTTGAATCATCCGCGATCATAATTACCCGTTCGCCAAGACTAACTCCGACACTCGCATCAACAACACCTTCACTTAGTTCTGTTGAAATAGGACTAATTTCATTTAAAATTTTCTCTACATCTAAAATAGAGACCATTTTTTTGTCTATTTCTGTAACCGCCGTTAAATAGCTTGATTTGCCAGCACCTTCTGGAGGGGGCATGATATCTTTCCAGCTTAACGTGACGATTCTCTCAACACCGCCAACTAAAAAGCCCTGCACACTGCGATTATATTCTGCAATAATGACAAAGGAATTTTCATCTGGCACTATTTCTGGGCCACCTGTCGATTTGCTCAAATCGATCACTGAAATGGTTTGGCCACGAATATGGGCAACACCTTTAATAAAAGGGTCTTGTCCTGGCAGTAAGGTTAAGCGCGGACAAGGCATAACTTCACGTACTTTAAAAACATTAATACCAAAACGTTGTGGTCCGATTAAACGAAAAAGTAATAATTCAAGCCTATTCTGCCCAACCAACTGAGTGCGTTGATTTACTGAGTCTAAAATTCCTGCCATACAAACCTCATTTTACTTAATTCACAAAAAGGCACACTTCTTGATTGTGCTTACAGATACATATTGAACGTTCAATTTTTTGACGTTTAGTGCGTATTCGTCTGTTTTTAATTATTGTTAAACTATACATAAATTAAGCATAGACGAGTATTTTAATTTCCCTAGCAAATAGTTGACAAATTTATGAGCATATTCAAGATATTTATCATTCTTTCGCTAATCTCAGCGCTTTTTTCAAATCTAGCCTTTGCCCAAACGATGGACAGACAGCAACTTCAAGATTTTGTTACCCAATTTATAAAAAATAACACGCCATTGCCAAAGCAAGGAAAGATAAACGTTTCAGTCTCTACTTTAGATCCCAGAATTATTATTCAACCTTGTTTAACACCTTTAATCGCAAATATACCTGAAAATCATAATGGTAGAAACGTAAATGTTAAAATAAATTGCGACGACCCATCGTCTTGGTATCTTTATATTCCTGCAAAAATTCAAGTGGTCATACCGGTAGTTGTTGCAAAAAGTATCATTAGTAAGGGCAGTAGAGTTGATAGTTCAAATGTCACCATTGAATATCGCGATAAATATAGAATTCGTGGTGAGAGCTTAGATGATACCAGAATCGTTATTGGTACCCGAGCTAAAAGAAAGTTGAGGGCGGGTGTGATTCTAACTAAAAAAAATATTTGTTTTGTTTGCAAAGGCAGCCATGTCACGCTTATTGCGCAATCGAATACCTTGACAATAAAAACCTCCGGCATAGCCCTTGAAGACGGGGGGCTTGGCGAGCAAATAGCGGTTGAAAATGAAGGCAGTGGTAGAACGGTAACAGGGCGAGTATCGGCTATCAACGAAGTGATAATTAATTTATAATAATGGTTAAGTTATTAGGCTGCTTGCCGATAACAAGATAGTGAATATCAACCCGTTATCTATAGGATAGTATTATGGCTATAAATATCAATAACTTGTCAAACAACAGTCAGGTAAAGCAAAAGCTTGATCAACAAGTACAAGTCAAACAGCAAGCCACACAAAATGCAGCAAGTAGTGAACAAGGAAGATCTGTAGGTAAAGATTCAGTCTCTTTAACACCACAAGCTCAACAGTTAAATGAGTTACAAAAGAAAGCGAATGACGCACCAGCCGTTGATCAGAAAAAAATCGATCAACTCAAAAAAGCCATTGCAAATGGTGAGTATAAAGTTGATCCTGAAAAGCTTGCTGCCAGTATAGCAAATTTCGAATTTAAACTAGGCTAACAGTTTACTGTTAACCTAATCACAGGAGTTACACCTGATGACAGCGTTAGCAGCAGAGCAATTAATTGCTCAACAGTTACATAACCTACAGCAGCTTGAAGAGCTGCTCAGCGTTGAAAAAGAAGTCTTACAAAAACAAAGCCCACAAGCATTAACTGCCGTGACCGAGCAAAAAGAGGCTTTGCTAAAAGCCATACAGCAACTTGATGAACAAAACGCTCAAAATATTATTTTGAAAAACGAAGTTAAATCAGGTATTCATCAGCAAGAGATTGCTGAAATTGAAGCTATTTTACTGCGTTGTAAAGACAAAAATCAGGTTAACGGTCAAATCATACAGCAATCTTCACTTGCCGCTGAACGCATGAAAAACTCCTTGCTTGAGAATCATAACCGCTCATCAATGACCTACAATAGTAAGGGCAAGAAAAGTGGTGGCCTTAGCAGTTTAGGTATTAAAGCTTAGTAAAAACAACATGCTAATTAACAACAAAAAGCCTCAACTTAACAATAAGCTGAGGCTTTTTTTACAGAAAAAACTAAAACGACTTTATTAAACGAGTTTAGCTTGGCCGCTCAGCTCCCCTTGGCAACTACGATAGCTGAGCGTAAATTTGTCATTTAATGATGAGTAAGCTAAGCAAGCCTAACCAAATAGTTTCCCTAGCTTTTCTTTTGCTTTGTCTTTGAGCTTATCTTTTTGTTTATCTTCAAACTCTTTCTTTTTCGCTGCGACGATATCTGAGTTAATCAGCTCATCTAATGCTTTATCGCTATCTCCAATGAGTGCTTCAACATCCATTAGAGACTCGGCTTCCTTATTACTTCCCCCTAAAGCTTGAGTAAGCTTAGTGTTTAACCCTGCTTTAATGTCAGATTTGAAGCTTGTTAATTTAGTTGATACCTGCTGCACCATTGAATCTTTTAATTGGTTATCAAGTGGTGATGAGATAGATAACGTTGGTGCCGTTATTTTACCTTTTGCAGCTATGGTTAACGCCAACGACTTAAGAGACTGAACTGTGTCAATAAAGAGTGTACTTAACTTCGAAGTGCCAGCACCACTATATTGAGTATTAGCTAGGTTAAGTTTATTTTCACTGTCAATTTGGTCATCAATGAATGAAAAAGCCCCCTTACCTGATAATAAACCACTGTTAAGATCTAAAGTAAAAGCACTTGATTTTTGTAGTGAAACATCTTTTAAGGTGACATCGGCAAGTTGCCACTGCCCCTTACCTGTTAAAACATCTTGCTTATCTAGTGAGAAAGCTAACCCTAAGGTTAATTTCCCCGAGCCCTGTACATTGTCACTTTTAACGTTAATAACACTGTTATTACCTCGTACCCAGTGCTGATGTGTCAATTCTTTGCCGCTAATTGCAAATTCACCTTGTGGCAATATTAAAGAAAAGTTTGCTTGTTCGATAAGTACGTCGGGCAAAGGTGTTTCATCATTAAACTGCACATAACGACCTTGATCACTTGCTACTGGTGCTTCTTTGTCGACTTTTGAAGATTTAATTAGCGGTGCTATATTTCGATAAACAGTATCAGCATAACCAAAGTATTCTCTTGCTTGCTCACCAAACAACAAGTGAGCAAAATCAGCACCATCGACACTGTCAAGTTGGTACTTGCTCTCAATGTTTTTCCAATCGGCGCTTGGCGCATCTTTTAAAGCTTTAGTCTGTTCGCTTAATAATGTTTTTGAAGCGCTAACTTGCTGCTTTGCTTTGTTCATGACCACTTGATCAGCTTTGAACTTCGTTTTTAGCGCAGTAAAATCTTTATTAAGCTTTTCAAGATCGGCTAAACTTTCTATCTTAATATTAGCGAGTTGCTCTACTTGCTTTTTATAGTCTGCTAACGCGTCTTTAGTCGGGAGTGTTTCATAAGCAGCTTGCAGCTTTTTCTTTTCGATTTGATAACTTTGCTCTAAAGCTTTGCCACGTTTGACCGTTAGCAAATCACTATTATTGAGTAAATCTTCAGCTTTAGGTAGGCTAACATCAAGTTTAGGTAACATTGAATCACCTACACCGTCACTGCCATTTTCAGTATCATCACCAAGCCTATAGACTTCACCTACAGACTGCCTAGGCTGATCGATTCTTAACTCAGCAACGTTTAACTCGCTAATATATAACTTACCAAATAAATATTGCCAAACATCGACACCGGCTGAGGCTTGTGAAAAACTCACCAAATTATGGCTAGGTTTTTCAGGATTGGTTGCTTGAAAACCTTCAATACTCAGTGTTAAGGGTAAATAGTTAATTTCAACTTCACTAACATTAACCTCTGCACCTAGATACCATTCGCCTGATTTTTCTATACCTTTCTTAACTAAAGCGTCTGCAAATAAATAAATAAAAGCGATCATTAATCCCATGACCACAAAAAAACCAACTAGCCCTTTCCAACGAATAAAACGACTCATTACAACTCTCCTTGGCCAGAAACGTGGCTATAAATACGGTAGAACTTTGATGCTTTTAATGCCTTAACAATACGGAACTTCTCAAAGAAGGCTTTAATATGTAGTCGATACTTTTCAATTAAAAAATTACTTAGATAATATAACGGCACCGCTAATAAACAGCCAAGCACCAAAGCACCCAACGTATAAGTATGGTGAAGATGGCCTAGTTTAAATAACGAAGACTGATATAAAGCATCAAATAAAGGGTGTAATGACTTTGCTGTTAGTAATGACTCACCAACAGTAACGATCAATGATGACAACAAATAACTTAACCCTTTAAAGAATCCCCAAGCGACTATAAAACCGCCGATATTGACTCTTAAAAATAAAACCACGAATATAAAAGCAATATTATGCAAGGTAAGCAGTGGCGATAGTCCAACGATAAAACCTAACGCTATGGCCAATGATATTTGCCGAGTAGAGCTTTCTGAGTTCAGTGCATTGAACAGTTTAGCGAGTAATGTAAGCATTCCTTTTCCTTTTTTGTGTTCTCTTGCTATGTATTTACCACTTAAAGCTTAGTGGGTTAAGTATAACTAAGTAAATAAACTAAAGCAGGCTTATGCATTAGCGCTACTATTGCGTTTCTTTACGGGTATAAACAAAATCATTACCTTGACTCATTTCTTCACTATATTGATAGCCAGCAACATCAAAGGATTTAAGTTGTTCAACCTCTGTTAAGCGATGTTCAATGATATAACGTGCCATTAAACCTCGTGCTTTTTTGGCAAAGAAACTGATCATTTTAAATTGACCATTTTTCCAATCTTTAAATGCTGGAGTAATTATTTCACCTTGAAGCTTTTTTTTATTTACTGATTTAAAATATTCATTAGAGGCTAGGTTAATTAACACTTTATCACCCTGCTGGGCCAATGCTTCATTGACATGGTCAGTAATAATGTCTCCCCAAAACTGATACAAGTTGCTGCCACGATCATTCGCTAACCTTGAACCCATTTCTAAGCGGTAGGCTTGCATTAAATCAAGAGGTTTGAGTAAACCGTATAATCCTGACAAAATTCTCATGTGTTTTTGTGCGAAATCAAAATCATCTTCATTAAATGTTTTGGCGTCTAATCCGGTATAAACATCACCATTAAACGCTAATACCGCTGGGCGAGCATTATCAACAGTAAAAGGCATTGACCATTCACCAAATCGAGCAGCGTTTAACCCAGCAAGTTTATCACTAATGCCCATTAAGGTTGATATCTCTGCAGGTGTTAATTTTTGGCAATGGTCAATTAAATCTTTACTGTGCGCTAAAAGCTCAGGTTGAGAAAATTTATTAGTGGGTAATGGTGACTCAAAGTCTAAGTTTTTAGCTGGAGAAACAACAAGTAGCATAACGGTCCCGTTTAATACAATATCAAAATATATAACCCATATAATACAATAAATCCGCTAAACATGAAGATAAATGATAAGCCAATTACCGTCATAGTTAAAAAAATGTCGAACATACTTGCTATATATTGAAAATTTGTTACAAATATAGTCATATTAGGCATTACATCAAAGGTTTATCACTTTTTCAGCCATTTATGTTGTAATAATTCTCCAATTTTAAGTTTTTCGTAAAAAGGTAAAGGACATGACTAACCAGCTTTCTCAATTAAAAAAAATGACTACTGTAGTTGCTGACACCGGCGATATTGAAGCAATCGCAAATTTTCAACCACAAGATGCAACCACAAACCCATCGCTATTATTAAAAGCAGCATCACTTGAAGGTTATCAACATTTACTTACCGAAGCGGTAACATGGGCAAAAGCACAGTCATCAAATACAGAACAACAAGTTATTGATGCCGCTGATAAACTATCAGTATTAATTGGCTTAGAAATTTTAAAAACTGTACCAGGTCGTATTTCAACAGAAGTAGATTCACGTTTATCTTTTGATACTCAAGCTTCAATTGCCAAAGCACATAAGCTTATGGCGATGTATAAAGAAGCAGGTATTAATAACGATCGTATCCTTATTAAACTGGCATCAACTTGGGAAGGTATTAAAGCGGCAGAGCAACTAGAAAAGGTTGGTATTAACTGTAACCTAACTTTATTGTTTAGTTTTGCTCAAGCACAAGCTTGTGCCGAGTCAGGGGTTTACTTAATCTCGCCTTTTGTTGGCCGGATCTTAGATTGGTACAAAAAGGATAGCGGCAAAAGTGAATACGCAGCGGATGAAGACCCTGGTGTGATCTCGGTAACTAGCATTTATAACTATTACAAAGGTAAAGGTTATAAAACGGTGGTGATGGGAGCAAGTTTTAGAAACATAGATGAGATACGTCAACTTGCCGGATGTGATCGTTTAACGATAAGTCCAAACCTATTAGACGAACTATCAAAGTGTAATGACCCGCTTGAGCAAAAATTATTTAGTGAGCAACCCAAATTAGCCGCTCAAGAAAAATTATCAGAAAGTAGCTATCGTTGGGCAATGAATGAAGATGCTATGGCCACAGAAAAACTGGCTGAAGGGATCAGAAATTTTACCCTTGACCAGATTAAATTAGAAAAACAGCTTGCTGAGTTACTTTAATAGCTATTTTTCATACGGTTAGTTTAAAATAAAGCCTAAAAAGAGTTACTTTATCACCAAGTATTATCGGAGTTTATTGCTTTAATTATTTGCTTATCATCTTGAATGTGTTATTAAAAAGGTGCTGTTAAATAAAAAGGAGTGTTCTATGGATAAACTTGAACAAGTAATGGGCTCGTTTGGTAAAAGACCTAAGTCCTCAGAAAGCACTAATAAGAAAAGAAAATGGCGTGAAATAGAACTTATAAAAGAAAGATTCCAATTAGAAAAAGAGCTAAAAGCATATGAAGACTCGTTAGAATTTATGCTGGAAGATTTCTAGTTTTATTTCAAATGAAAAAACCCAGTTTTTAACTGGGTTTTTTATTGCTTGAAATACCATAAATGTAAAAGCTAAACTTGCTCTAGAACATACCCCGTAGGCTTAACACCAAAAAACGCCTTTATCTGTTCAACAAGCAAGTAGTTAACCGGCACTAAAATCAAGGTAATAAATGTCGCGAACAATATACCAAAACCAAGAGAAACAGCCATTGGAATAAGGAATTGTGCTTGAGTTGATTGCTCAAAAAGTAACGGCATTAAACCAATAAAGGTGGTTAAGCTAGTTAACATCACAGGACGAAAACGTGAAGCGCCCGCGGTAAGTACTGCTTCCATAAGCTTAATACCTTCGGCTCGTTTTTTATTGATAAAATCAACTAATACCAAGGAGTCATTCACCACCACACCAATTAATGCCAGCATGCCCAATAAGCTCATAATCGTTAATTCCATGCCCATGATCCAGTGACCTATAACGGCACCTATCATACCAAAAGGAATAACGCTCATTACAATAATAGGTTGTAGATAAGACTTAAATGGAATGGCCAGCAAAGCATAAATAATAAAGAAAACAAAAACTAATGCCCAAGCTAACGATCCAAATGATTCACGTTGCTCTTTAGCTTCACCTTCGAGCGAATGACTGACACCAGGATATTGTAAAAGAAGCTCATCCAAGTAAGTTTTTAAATCGGCCTGTAATATTGTCATATTGGTGTTTTCTTTATCGACATCAGCGCTGACATTTGCCGTTCTATAACGATCGATTCTAGAGATGGTTGATGGACTTTTCCCTGGAATTAAGCGAGCAACATGCGCCAAAGGCACTGAACCACCATTGGGAGTTCCAATAATAATATTTTCTAAATCAGCAGTCGTGCGACGCTCACTCAAAGGTAAACGAACCATTACCCGAACATCGTCTCTACCCCTTTGAATACGCTGAACTTGTGAGCCAAAGAACGAGCGGCGTACTTCATTAGATATACTTACTCTGGTTAACCCTAGCGCTTTGCCTTGCTCAGTTAATTCGATTTGTAGCTCTTCTTTTCCGTCAGACAAACTATCTTCTATGTCAAAAACGGTTGGGTAAGTAGCTAAGCGTATCTTTACCTTATCGGTAATTTCTTTAAGCGAGTCCAAAGAGCTTGCTTTTAGCTGTACTTGAATAGGGTCTGATGACCGACCTATTTCGGCTCTAAAGGTCATACTTTCAGCGCCAGGAATTGGCCCAATAAGCTCCCGCCATTCGCGAACTAACTGTGTTGAACCAATTGATAAGCTTCTAGACTCTGGCGGCGTTATTTCAAAACGAACACTGCCTTGATTGGTTGTGCCACCTCTGCCACCCGTTGTCGCCAAAATATTAATAATGATACTTTCATTCGTCGCCTCATCAATATATTTCTCACGTAACTCTTCTGCTTTCTCTGTCATTTTTAAGATATGTTTATTCGTTACCTCAAATGGTGAGCCTGCTGGTAAGGTTAATGAAGCTCTTACCGTCTCACTGGGTATTCTTGGAAAGAAGATAAATTTAGTCCAGCCACTCATGACCAAGGTAATGATAATTAAGAAAACACCAACAAAACCAAAAAATGTCGCTGTTTTAAAATTAATGGCTTTTTTTAATAAAGGCTGATAATAACGTAAAATTGTGTTTTCAAAGCCATCCGCAAAGCGTTGTTGTAATTGGCTAAATTTAGATGTTTTTGTTTTTTGACTACGGAGTTTTAAATGCTTTAAATGTGACGGTAAAACAAACTTTGACTCGATTAGAGAAAACAATAAAACAGGAATAACAATAACCGGAATTTGTGCGAACAATGCCCCTCGCGCACCTTCAATAAATGCCAGAGGTAAAAAAGCGGCAATAGTGGTTAATACACCAAAAGTAACTGGTGTAGCCACTTCTTCAGTACCTCTTATGGCTGCCTCTTCCCCTGACTTAGCTGTTTTTAAATGGGTATAAATATTTTCTCCGGTGACAATGGCGTCATCCACGACAATACCGAGTACTAAAATAAAGCCAAATAGGCTCATAACGTTAAGGGTTATGCCAAAAAAAGGCATTGCTATAAAAGCTCCCATAAATGAAATAGGAATGCCAATAAAAACCCAGAAGGCGATCGACGGGCGTAAAAATAAGCTCAGTAGTGCTAAGACTAAAATACCACCTTGCAACGCACTTGTTGTTAACGTTGCAATACGATTTTTTACAATTTGAGAGTCGTCATCCCAATAACTTAACTCAACACCTACCGGCACATTTCCTTGTTGTTCATCAATATAGTTTTTTACTGCATCGGCAACGTCAATGGCACTTTGTGGACCAATACGATAGATGTCGATAAAGGCGGCTTGCTTACCGTTAAAGCGGGTTCTTACCGGTGTTTCTTCAAAAGCATCGGTGATCAACGCAATATCAGACAAACGTAAAATAGAACCATCAGTGTGAGTCTTTATCGCGATGTCAGAAAACTCATTTTTACGATAAGCTTGCCCCTTTGACAATAATAAAACATCCCCTCCTTCGGTTCTTAGATTGCCCGCAGAAACATCGGTACTAGAATTATTTATCGCGGCTGACACTTGGGAGATAGTTAAGTTATATTGTTGTAATTTATCTTGAGGTATTTCAATAGAAACTTCGTAGTTACGAACACCACTAAGCTCTGCCTGAGTAATTTCAGATATTTTTAATAACTCATCGCGTACTTTCTCTGCATACTCGCGCGTTTCTTTTTCACCATAAATACTGGCGACACTAACCGAGATAACTTCTCTTTTTCGAGTCGCTAACGACACTACAGGTTTTTCAGCATCTGATGGAAAAGTATTGATAGAGTCGACACGACTTTTAATATCAGCCAAAACTTCTCGTGCATCGTAGCCACTTTCAACTTCGATATTAACCGCTGAAGAGCCTTCAGATGAACGACTAGCAATTTGCTTAATACCTTCTAGGTCTTGTATCGCCTCTTCTATGCGAATAGAAATACTTTTTTCAACATCTTCTGGCGTAGCACCACGTAACGAGACATTCACATTGATACGATCAGAGGCAAATGAGGGGAAAACCTCAACAGGTATCCGTACAGATAGACTAAATAAACCTAAAATTAAAATAGTAATTAATAACAGATTCGCTGCTACGTGATTTCTAGCAAACCAGGCGATCATTGTGCTTCACCCTTTGATCTTTTAGTGCCTTTTAGTTTTGCCTTATTCTGACGAGCTTCTGGGTTATTTTGTCTTGCTTTACTCGGGATATTTCCTTCAATGGCTACGGGAGTTCCAGAGCTCACTTGTCCTAAAGAAGTTAGCACAAGTTCATCACCGGCAACGAGCCCAGACTCAACAATTGACTCTTTACCGTTTTGCCACCCTAGTAAAACCTCTTTACGAATTAACAAGCCATTTTCGACTGTGTAGACATAGCTTCCCTGATAAATAACATTGCTGGGAATAACCAAAACATTGCTTAGTTCTTTCCCTGTTATCTGGGCAGTAACATATTGACCTATTTTTATCGGTGATCCCAAAGAGGTTGTTGCATCATAGGGGCGATTAATTTGTGCTACAACATAGAGCTGCTGAGACTGTTCATCGATAGCACTTTCGGTGCGAATTATTTTTCCATTCCATGATTGATGGCCAATTAAATCAGAGCTTATTTTTACATCGTCCTTATTACCCTGTTCACCAATATCTCGATATACTTCAGGTAAGTTAATCAAGGAAAGATCTTTATTATTAATCGGTAAGCGAATTTCTACATAATCAACTGCAAAAATGGTGGCAAGTTGACTGTTACTGGTAACAACTTGACCAATATCAACTTGTTTTTTCAAAATGCGTCCCGCATAAGGTGCCACTATTTGGGTGCGTTCTAATGATAACTTAGCTTTATCTAATTGCGCTTGTGCAGAAAGTACTTTTGCTTTTGCTGACTCAAGTTGCGGCTGACGTAATACTAAAACACCGGCTACTTTACCATTTCCCAACCGCTGCCAGTCAGCTTCTGCTTGTTGAACTCTTGCTTGTTCTTCAAGTAATACTTGGTTGGCAGATAAAAGATTTGCTTGTGATACTTTGACTTCTGACCGGTAATCTCGATCATCAAGTTGTACTAAAACATCACCTTTTTCAAAAAACCCACCGTCACGAAATTGACCACTAACTTGAGTGATTTGGCCAGCAACCTGCGCAAAAAGTATGCTTTGTGTACGAGGTTTTACCGTACCAAAACTTTCCACCATAACTTGATAACGTTGCGGCGCTAATATCTTTGTTGCTACTGTCATCTGGGGCGCTTTTGAGGGTTTAGCCCTTTTCGATTGTGGCGGGTTACTATAAATCAAAGCGACTAATGATAATGTAACGCCAATAATAACAGCTAGGATGATCAATTTTTTTAGCGTGCTTGGTTTTTGTGTTATTTCTGTATGTAAACTTGGTTGTGAAGACATTATTATTCAGCCTTTGGATTAATAGTTGTGGCAGTTTTCTCAGGCACAGTAAAGTCGCCACCGAGTGCTAAATGTAGTTGTATGCGATTGGCAATCAAGCGATTTTTAAGCTTTATCAAGGTACTTTGTGCATCAAACGATCGTGATTGAGCATCAAGCACCGTAGTATAATTAACCAAACCACTTTGATATTGTTCAAAAGAAAGTGTCGCGGCAACTTTGGCATTTTCTTGTGCAGCTAACATACTTTTATAGCTATTTTTTAAACTTTTTTCTTGGGTCACCGCATTCTCAACCTCAGTAAATGCATTATATAAGTGCTCAAGATATTGCTGTTCGTTTTGTTTCAACGCTAACCGTGCTTGCTCTTCATTAGCAGCCAAACGACCAGCATTAAATAGTGGTGCAGAAATATTTCCAAACAATGACCATGCTAACGATGATCCTGATAGCAAGTCATCTATATCAATGCCGCTGTCTCCTACCGACGCTGTTAAACTTAGGCTTGGAAAACGTTGTTTGTGTGCATAAGCGAGGCCAGCATCTTTAGCAAGTAATAAATACCAACTAGACTTTAACTGAGGTTTTCTGCTAATAAGCTCCGATGGCAATCCTAAGGGAATATCAGAGGTTAGTAGCGGTAAATCAGCATCAACTAACAATGTTCCTGTGGGATACTCACCAACTAAACGTTCCAACTGTCTAATTAATTGAGTTTTTACTGTTTTTTGTTCCCAAACACGAGTTAATTCATTGTTTAGCTCATTACGTGTTAGGTAAACATCAAGTGCTTCACTTAAGCCACTGTTATAGCCTGATTCAATAATGTCTAAATTTTGTTGGGAGTTTTTTACACGACCTTGATAAAGTGACAGTAGCTTTTCTGCCTCAACAACCGCGAACCACGTAGTGACAACATCAACCACTAATTGCTGTTTACTTTGCTCAAAATTCGACTGTTCAGCCATAAACGTTAAGTTAGCTTGTTGGTCAGCTGAAGATAGTTTCCCCCATAAATCAAGTTCGTAAGTTAAATTCAAATTAACTGAGCTTGAATTAGTGTAAGTATCAGAGTCATTGTATTTATTTCGACCCGAACGCAAAGACAAATCAAGCGATGGCCAAAGTGTACTGCCAGAAATGATCAGTTGTTGCTTTTGAATTTCAACATTATACGCTTGAATTTTTAATTGGTGATTTGATGCTAGTGCTGTTCTCACTAATTGTTGAACTTGAGGACTATCAAGCTGTTCTAGCCAGTTATTTTCAACCTGCAAATTCTGTTCACTTTGTTGCCAAGTCGCAGGTAAGTTAATATTTCTAATATTTTTATCAAGCTCAGATGTACTCGAGCAAGCCAACAACAGGGTTGTTGCTAGGACAGTCATAACACTGTGTTTGATCTGTATTCGAAAACGGTTTTCCATAAAAGATGAAACCACTTATAGTATTTTTAATGCTTTAATTGTAATCAGTATTAATCAAAAGCTGTAATGACTTTACAAAAGTTTACTTTCAAAAAATTTATTGCGATGAATAACCTGAATAAAACGGTGAGTGGTATTAGTTTTCAATTTGGATGATTAAACCGATAACTAAGTAAACGTCAATAAGACGCTTGGCTCAGTAAAAAACAGTTAATATGATTAACGAAGGGAATATTACAAAGTAAGTTTTCATCATTAGTCTCAAATACCTATGTGCCCCCTTAAGTTCCATGAAGTGATCAATAACGACAATACCTTTGCACATTATTGTTATTGCAACTAAAACACTAACAACTGTCGTTGACTGAAAGTTTTCACCTAAAAAAGTGTTCAACAAAGTAATTAAAATTAATACCACTAAGTAGTATTCTAATTTTCCAATACCTTTCATATTTCAACGCTACCTTAATACATATAATAATGGAAAAATCAGGATCCACATTAAGTCAATCATATGCCAATACACAGCTAGTGCCTCTAAACCTGTGTGACTTTTTGCTGAATATGCCCCTTTTCTTAGCCTGAAGATCACCCATAATATGGCACATGAGGCCCAGCCAACATGTAAAAAATGATTAAACGTCATGTAGTAATAGACAGTGAAAAATTCGTTGGTGTTAGTGCTATATCCTTGTAAGTCATTCCAGTGAAATTCCCAGGTTTTTAAGCATAAATAACTACAGCCACAAAGTAGAGCAAGCCATAAAAACCGTTCGCATTTCACTAAATTATTAACTCGGACACTAGCCATGGCCTTAGCCATAAAGTAACTGCTAGACAACAAAACAATAGTGTTCAATACACCAATAGTTGTATTTAAGCTTTGTGGGCCACGAGAAAATATTTCAGGATAATATAATTTAGCGATAAAATAGGCGACAAAAAAAATACCAAACTCAGTTAACTCAGATAATATTCCCACCCAAATAGGAATATTACCAGGTATTCGCCCTGCTCTTTTTTCACTCCATGAAGCGAAAAAAATGCCTAATGATTCATCCGCTTGTTTTGTACTTATCATCATTAAGTTCTAGAGATATCAAGGGCAATATTTATAACATAATGTCTACTAAGAAAGTTTGATATAAAACGGGAATTTAGTGAAGTGATACTCATTTAATTGAAAATTAATTTTTCTGTTAAAACAAAAAAAAGCCCACAATTGCTTGTGGGCTTTTTCGTCTCAATAAAGAGAAATATGGTGCCTTGACCCGGAATCGAACCAGGGACACGAGGATTTTCAATCCTCTGCTCTACCGACTGAGCTATCAAGGCAGTTTGAAATTCTAAAGAACATCAAAGAGGCGTTATAATATAGGGTAATAGTGGTTCAGGCAAGCATTACCTAATCACTTTTTAATTATATAGTGGTTACCACTGAAAGTTTATAAATTCAGGAGTTTAAATAAAAAAAACCAACATCAATGTTGGTTTTTTAAAAGTAAATTTTCTAAGTGTGCCTAGGTGAAAATTGCCACCATTCCCCAGAAGAAAATGATAGATAAACCTGCACCAACCGGTAAGGTAACAACCCAAGAAACAACAATATTACGCACAACCGTTAAGTTAATTGCAGCAATACCACGAGCCATACCTACACCTAACACAGCGCCTACTAACGTTTGTGTGGTTGAGATAGGTAAACCTGTACCTGAAGCGATAACAACTGTACATGCTGCTGCTAATTCAGCTGCAAAACCACGGCTTGGCGTTAAATGTGTAATGCCATTACCTATGGTTGCAATAACTCTGTGACCAAATAATGCAAGACCAGCAACAATACCAAAACCACCTAGTGGTAAAATCCACCATGCGATAGCTGACTTAGCTGCAATTTGACCGTCATTACCAACAATACTTACTACCGCAGCTAGTGGACCAATCGCATTAGCAACATCGTTTGAACCATGAGCAAATGCCATTGCACAGGCAGTAACGATCATTAATACCGCAAATACTTTTTCTACGTTGGCATAATGTGTTTTCTTCGCAGCACTTTCATCAAATTCTAAACGGTTTATGAATATTTTACCTATAACAGCGACAATAACTGCGGCAATAATCGCATATACATAACCTTCAACAGAGCCGATGTTTAAGCCTAAATGCTTCAAACCTTTCTTAATAGTGACTAAAGCAAGTACGAAGCCCGCTAAAAACATGTAAAAAGGTACCCAACGTTTAGCTTGAGTTAATGGGTTATCCGTATCAAAAATTAATTTTTGTGCACTGTTAAAAATAATAAACGCAATAATACCTGAGATAAGTGGCGTAATTATCCAGCTACCTACGATACCGATAACCTTACCCCATTCAACAGCATCAACACTAACACCAACGGCAGCAAAACCAACAATGGCGCCAACAATTGAGTGTGTTGTAGATACTGGCCAACCTAAAATAGAAGCAATAAGTAACCAAGTAGCAGCAGCAAATAATGCTGAAATCATACCAAAAACAAGTAATTCCGGACTATCTACAAAGTAAGAAGCGTCAATAATACCCTTACGAATAGTTGAAGTAACTTCACCACCCGCTAAATAAGCACCAGCAAATTCAAAAACCATCGCGATGAGAATCGCTTGTTTAATCGTTAGCGCTTTAGAGCCAACTGATGTACCCATTGCGTTAGCCACATCGTTTGCACCAATGCCCCACGCCATAAAGAAACCAACAACGCCGGCAATAATGACCAACATAGGGCCATGTGTTAATAATATATCCATGAATAAGCCTTATTTTCTAGCCAGTAAAATTTCTAAACGAGCACCAACACGTTCGGCTAAATCGGCTAAATCACCTATCCATTCAATAATTTGATATAAAAACATTACATCAATAGGATTTAAGTCATTCTCAATCGCCAATAAGTCGCTACGCAATTTAATTTGCATGCCGTCTGTATCATCTTCTATTTCATCTAATTGGTTAATCATCTTCTCAACCAATGCTACTTCTCGACCACGAAAACCTGTTTCTAATAAGTCGTCTAATTCATTAATCGCGTCAGCTGCTTTTTCTGCGGCTTCAATATTTCGAGCAACATACGCCACAAAAGAATCTTGTAGTGTTTCTGGTATAACCAGTTTGCGTCCTAAAATACGTCCGGCAATATCTTTTGCTTTATTAGCAATTTTATCTTGTTGTGAAAGTAACTCTAACAAATCAGCACGATCTACAGGCATAAATAAGCCACCTGGAAGTTCAAGGCGTATTTCGCGTTTTAATTTGTCTGCGTCGCGTTCATATTTTGAGATTTTACTGCGAAGTTTCCCTGCTTTTGACCAATCTTGTTCAGCACAAGCAGCAAAGAAAGGAGTTAGTTGATTACAACACTTAGTGACCAATCGAATGTGTTTTTCTAATGGTTTAATAGGTGATTTTGCAAAGACACCTAGTATTGAATTTCTAGCCATAATTTATTCCCAGAGCCAAATTGCTCTTTGTTATTATTCGTCGCGGATATTAACCCATTTAACACGATCTTCAAGCGTTTTATCACGATCACCTGACAATTCCTGTGCTTTTAACTAGATATAGCTATGATTTGTCGAAACATAACAGGTATATAGAAAGTTATTTAAACGTAGCGGCTTTTTCAAAATTTACAAAGATTTAATATCTTCAGCTGTTGTGTGGCGAACATCTTTTCCTTTGACAAAATAGATAATGTATTCGCAAATATTTTGACAACGGTCACCAATACGTTCTAAAGCACGAGCTGACCAGATAACACTCATTATTTGTGGGATAGAACGCGGATCTTCCATCATGTAAGTCATTAATTGACGCATTAGCGCCTCGTATTCACGATCAATCTTCTCGTCATTGCCATGAGTTAAAACAGCTGAGTCGACATCCATACGTGTAAAAGCATCAAGAGTTGCTTGTAAAAATTCTAAAACCTTACGACCTAAATTATCTAAATTAAGTAATAGCGCTTTTTGCTCTCCAGAGAAGTTTTCGAGTGCTACCCGAGCAATTTTCTGTGCTTCGTCGCCGATACGCTCTAAATCAGCAATTGTTTTTACAATAGCCATAATTAAACGTAAATCGCCAGCAGCTGGCTGACGCTTAGCTATGATGCGTGTACATTCATCGTCAATACTGACTTCTAAGGCATTAATTTTATAATCGTTCGCTAAGACATTTTTTGCCAAGACTTCATCCGCATCATAAACAGCCGTGAGTGAATCGCTTAATTGTTTTTCAACCAGACCACCCATATGCATGACATGGTTGATGACATTTTCTAAATCTTCGTTAAATTGGCCTGATATATGACGACCAAGATTGATGTTATCCATTGTTTTTCCTTGTTATTCTATATTAAAAGTAGAATATTAATCGTCTCTATTAACCGTAACGGCCAGTAATATAATCTTCAGTTTTCTTTTTTGCCGGCGTGGTAAACAGCGTATTAGTATCGCTGTATTCAATTAAGTCACCCATGTACATAAATGCCGTTTGATCTGAAACACGTGCGGCTTGTTGCATATTATGGGTAACAATGACCACAGTGAACTGCTTTTTTAAGTCATTAATCAATTCTTCAATCGTCAATGTTGAAATAGGGTCAAGTGCCGAAGTAGGTTCATCAAGCAATAAAACTTCTGGCTTAATCGCAATGGCGCGAGCAATCACTAAACGTTGCTGTTGGCCACCAGAAAGTCCCAGTGCACTATCGTGCAAACGGTCTTTTACTTCATTCCATAATGCCGCACTTCGCAGCGCAACTTCTGCGGCTTCATCCAATACACGGCGATTATTTTCGCCCATAATACGTAAACCATAGACAACATTTTCATAAATGCTTTTAGGGAATGGATTAGGTCGTTGAAAAACCATACCTACTTGACGACGCAGCGCTGCAACATCAACATGTTTTCCATAAATATTTTCGCCATGAAGATTAATTTCACCTTCAATCTTACATATATCAACCAAGTCGTTCATACGGTTAATACAACGTAACAACGTAGATTTACCACAACCACTAGGACCAATAAACGCGGTAACTTGTCCTTTAGGAATAGACATGCTGATATTTTGTAGTGCTTGTTTGTCACCATAGTATAGGTTTAAATTTTTAATTTCTAACGCCACTTGTTCCGGCGATAAGTTGTTAAGATCAAGTTTAACTTTTGGATCTAATGTTCTTGGGCTGACTGAAATCATAGTTTTCTCTTTCAATGCTTAAATTTTGTTCGTGACTGTTAAAACTTTTTTACTTTATATTTTGAGCCATTCTTATGTCAGTATATTTAACTAAAATAAGAATGGTATTCTTCAATAAAATTAATGCTCTAACATGCGATATTTTTCTCTTAAACGGTTACGTATGGTAACTGCTGTCATATTCAGTGAGACAATAATTGTCACCAATAAAAATGCGGTTGCAAAAACTAATGGTCTTGCCGCTTCAACATTAGGGCTTTGGAAGCCTACATCATAAATATGAAAACCTAAATGCATAAACTTACGGTCTAAATGTAAATATGGGAAGTTACCATCGAGCGGTAAATTTGGCGCCATTTTTACAACACCAACTAGCATCAGTGGTGCAACTTCACCGGCCGCACGAGCAATCGCTAAAATGATACCCGTCATAATTGCTGGACTAGCAATCGGTAGAATAATACGCCATAACGTTTCTGCTTTGGTTGCACCTAGCGCTAAAGAGCCGTGACGCATAGCTGAAGGAATGCGTGATAGGCCTTCTTCGGTTGAAACAATAACAACCGGTAATGTTAGTATCGCGAGAGTAATCGCAGACCACATAACACCTGGCGTACCAAAAGTTGGACTAGGCAGTGTCTCGGCATAAAACAGTTGATCTAAACTACCACCCACCATGTAAACAAAGAAACCTAAGCCGAACACCCCATAAACGATTGACGGTACACCTGCTAAGTTAATAACAGCGATACGAAGTAGTTTAGTCAGGGCATTTTTACCCGCATATTCATGTAAGTAAATAGCCGCTATAACGCCCATAGGAGAAACAATGACTGTCATCAGTAAAACCATTAAAACAGTACCAAATATTGCAGGAAAAACGCCCCCTTCGGTATTTGCTTCTCGTGGGTCATCAATTAAGAAACTGCCTATTTGCTGAATAAATACCGCAGCTCGGCCAAAAACAGACAGTTTATTGTTATAAGTAACTTTGAGTATTTCTTCAAAATTTATCTCAATAACCTCACCGCCCATAGCGCGTACCACAAGTTGATCACGAGATACTTTGTCACGGATAGCCATTAACTGTTTTTCTAGTACTTGGTAATCAGCGTTATAACGAGCAACTTCTGCATCAATTTCTTGTTCGCGCTCAACGGTTAAGGTCTCATCAAGTTTATGTTTACGCTTTTTAAGCCGTAAGCGTTCTATTTGATAATTGATGGCACCGATATCAACTTTTTGTAATTCGTCCATTTCGTCTTGAAAATTATCAACACGTTCCAGCAACTCAGCCATTTTGTCTAGGCCTTCAGGCTGACCATCTAAGATAATCCCTTCAATGAAGCCATAAAAATTACCATTGGTACGACGTTCAATCACCACAACATCTTCAGGCATGGTGGTTTTGTTAATAAGCGGCATTAACAACCAGCGAAAATCTAGATTAACTAATTCACGGTTACCCGTTTTCACTAAAATTCGCTCAATGGTTTCTTTAGTAGGATCTAAACCTAAATTTAAATGCGATAACTGCTTGCTTGGCAGGCTTTCACGATCGTATATCTCACCAATAACGGTAACTGCTTGGCCTTTTTCATTAACCGTCTCAAATTGATAAATGTCTGCAGGCCAAAAGTAAGATAAACCACGTGAAGCAATTAACCACAATAAACCTAGAACTGAAATTAAACTGATACTTACTCCGCCAGCAGACAACCACACCCACGGAGAACCAGATTTAAACCAACTATTCATAAACTCAGTTCCTTAACTATAACGAGCTGTATTTTTCACGTAAGCGCTGACGTATCAGCTCAGCAAACGTGTTAAAAATAAAGGTGAAAACAAATAAAACAAAAGCAGCTAAAAATAGAATTCGATAATGCGAACTCCCTACCTCGGATTCTGGCATTTCTACAGCAATATTTGCTGCTAAGGTACGCATACCTTGGAAGATACTCCAATCTAAAATTGGGGTATTACCCGTCGCCATCAGCACTATCATGGTTTCGCCTACTGCACGGCCTAAGCCCATCATCACTGCAGAAAAAATACCTGGACTAGCGGTTAACAAAACAACTTTCGCAAGCGTTTGCCATTGTGTAGCCCCCAAAGCGAGTGAACCACTGGTTAAATGTTTAGGTACACTAAATATTGCATCTTCTGCCATAGAAAAAATGGTCGGTATAACGGCAAATCCCATCGCTAAACCAACCACTAATGAATTACGTTGGTCAAAGTCAATACCGAGGTCGTTAGTAATATACTGACGAACATCGCCACCAAAAAACAAGGTTTCAAAGAAAGGAGATAACAAAAATGCACTACCACCGGCAATTAACAAGACAGGAACAAGTATGATCGGCGCCCATGTTTCAGGAATAGTATTTTTCATATCTTTAGGCAGTTTATGCCAAGCAAATGCAGTTACAAAGACTGAAAGCGGTAACATAATTAATAGCATTGCGATTGCTGGCAAATAATTTTCGATTATTGGCGCTAACCATAAACCCGCCAAGAACCCTAAGATAACTGTTGGCAATGCTTCCATTAACTCAATTGTTGGCTTAACTTTTCGGCGCATACCAGGGGTCATAAAGTAAGCGGTGTAAATAGCAGCACTTAACGCAATAGGCACAGCAAATAACATCGCGTACATGGCCGCTTTCATGGTACCAAATGAAATGGGTACTAAAGAAAATTTACCTTCGAAATCATCTGAACCGGAAGTTGACTGCCAAATATACTCGGGCTCTGGGTAACCTTCATACCAAACTTCTTCCCACAAAGCGCTCCAAGTCACTTCGGGATGTTCATTTTCAACGCTGAATATTTTTAGCTGATTTTCGTCAATCACGACTAAACCATCAGCACGAGGAGAAATTGCAAATACGCTAGGTTCGGTAGTTGTTAGTTGACCACGCCATAAATCAGCTTCACTGGTGGTGTAGAAAACCCCCATATTTCCTGAGGTCGTTAAAGTATAGAAACTTTTACGAAATTGTTCGGTATGAATTTGAGTAACAGCTTCTGTATCACTAACGTTAAAGCTACGAACATTTTTAAATTGACGACCATCGTCAGTAGCCACTTCAAACCATTGTGTAACTTTACCCGCACTGCTACCTAATAAGATTGAGCTACTACCAGAAAGTAATGCCATTGCTGTAACATGATGGGGTTTGCTTCTGGTTTGTTCTAAAGAGGGAATAATTGTGGCTTTAAGTTCAACGTCATCTTCATCGGTAAGATCAAAAACAAAGACTTGATCATCACTACGAACAAAAGCTAAGCCCATATCAGGAGTCACTAAGATTTCGTTAACATGATCAGCAGGAAAATCAATTTCTTGATAAATAGTTTCGTAAGCGCTGTCGTAAGTAAAGTCATCTTCAGCAATTAAGCTAGTCTTAATTAAACGCTGGTCTTGTGTAAACGCAACAAAAACCGCTTTTTCATCATTCATACCAAATGAAAGTTCAGTAAGAACTTCGCCACTCTCGTCAACGGCTATCGACTCTTCTCCTAACGGATAGGCAACACTAGGAATAATTTCTCGTGTACCCGAATCAAAATTAGAAAAGAATTTAGCGGCAATAAGCTGCATGTTGCCGTCACTATCAATGAGTAGTTTCTTTTCTACACCAGAATTAACAACATTAATTAAGGTTTTATCATCACTCAATAAGTTTTCACTGAGTACTAACGTACCTTTTTCATTAGCAGCACTTTTGACGAGCTGATAAAAGTTAATATCACCTTGCTGAGTAATTTGAAAAGCGATTTCTTTTAGTTCATCAACACCCGCAGATAACGTGGGTGCCGTGGTACTGATTTCAAATTGACCAACAGGCTCTATTGTTGCCGACTCAAAAATAGGTTTTATCACATAGAGTAAATATAAAAAGATCAGCACCAGTGTAAACAAAACACTTATACCGCCTACTGTTATTAACCATTGTGCTAATGTATTTTTCAACTGACGTGGGCCAGTCGATTTTAATGCAATTGCCACTTAAACACCTTCAATTATGGAGACTTTAGTACGATATGAATTATAAGACAGTTGTATGACACTTTTGTGACAGCCAACAATTAGTTTTATATAAATCACTAAAGAGGTAGTTTTGACTAAAAGATTATTGTTAATTAACAAAGTTTTGTTTATCGTGATGAGCAAAAAAAAATCAAATATTAGGAGAGAATGATGAGCTTAAGTAAAATTATGTCGACAGACTTAATTACCTTAGAACTTGACGATGATTTAAGTAAAGCAAAAGCAATATTTGACCAACACAGCATTCACCATATTTTGATACTTTGTGATAAACAACTTGTCGGGGTGGTCACCGATAGAGATATATACAAGCATTTAAGTCCAACAATTGGCACTAAAAACGAAACGCCCCGTGACCATTCAATGTTACAAAAGAAGCTACACCTCATCATGAACAGAGACCTGACAACAGCCAAAGCAGAAGTCAGTTTAAATGACGCAGTATTAATGTTTCATGACAATCACCTTTCATGTCTGCCGATTGTAAATGATGAAATGCAACCTATTGGTATTATCAGTTGGCGTGATATTTTAAAAGTTATTGCACGACAATACCGTAACAAGTTAGCCACTAATAAATAATGGCTGACATAAAACGACTTATGCTTTATTTTAGTTTAGCGCTTTAACTGAAGAAGCAATTTTAGTGCTGTGCATTATCGTTAATTATCTTTAAAATAGTTATTTATCCTCACAATATTTCATGGGTTATGCTTTAACAAAGGAATAAATATGTACTTTACTATCACCCCTTCTCCTTACGGCAATATCGCATTAACCGCTAATGACCAAGGGCTAACGGCGCTTGCTTTTCAAGATGGCGCTTTACCGCTGATTATTGATGAAAGTGACACAGAGAGCCCTACTCATTTTACCCGAGTGGTTCAACAGCTTGCAGAATATTTTTCTGGTCATCGTACTGTCTTCGACTTGGCACTTGCACCACAAGGTACACCGTTTCAGCAAAAAGTATGGCAAGCATTGCTGACTGTCAAACAAGGTGAGACCAAAAGTTATTTATGGATAGCAAAAAAAATTAATAATGAAAAGGCCGTACGAGCGGTTGGCGCAGCAAACGGAAAAAACCCGATCGCTTTAATTATCCCTTGCCATCGTGTTATAGGTGCCAATGGAAAATTAACAGGTTATGCTGGTGGTTTAGCTTTAAAAGCAAAGTTACTGATGCATGAACAAGCACAGTTCAGCGTTTAATTGCTATTTTACTTAACAAAAAAGCAAAGTAACTCATCGATAAAAAGCAACAATATAGCGTTTAATTAACCTAACATAGAGTTAAGAGGGCTAGCGGTTTAATTTTTGTAAATACCCGAGTTATAAAATAAAAATAAGCTTTAGCCAAATTCAGTTTGACTGATAAGATGCCCACAATGTTTTTATAGAATAAATCAGTTATGAGTATAGATATTTTATTTGTTTTTGCTGTTGCCGTAATATTGTGGATGGCATGGTTATTAGTTAAAGCAAAACGTTTCACTAAATTTAAGCTACAGATAGAAAAAGAGTTAAAGCCAAAAGTTATTGCTGATATTTTAGCCGAATTAGAAGAAAGCAGAAGTGATATTTTTCCAAATAACGAAATTCATCAACAAGCAACGATTTATTATTGGTCGCAGTATAAAGTGCGTATTTTGCAAGCCGCCTTGCAACGAGAAATCATTAGTACGCAGTGGTTAAAAGACACCGGCAACTTACGTAATAGCCAGCATCTTTTTCACGTTGAACAAGAGTACTTAAATTAATTGTTCATTCTAGATTAATCTTGGCGTTTAAATTGAATATCCCAAACGCCATGACCTAAGTTATGACCACGGTTTTCAAATTTCGTTAATGGCCGAGAATCAGGACGTGGCACAAAGTCACCATCGGTGGCTAAGTTTTTATAGCCCGGCGCTGAGTTCATATCTTCAATCATGCATTCTGCGTAATTTTCCCAGTCAGTAGCCATATGAAAAACACCACCCACCTTTAGCTTTTGACGAATAGTTTCGACAAATTCTAACGAAACAATTCGACGTTTATGATGCTTCTTTTTATGCCAAGGATCAGGAAAAAACAATTGCACGGTCGTTAATGAACTATTAGGAATACAGTCAGCAAGCACTTCTATCGCATCGTGTTCAAAAACCTTTAAATTATGAACGCCTTCTTCATCTGCTAATGAAATACAAGCGCCAACACCCGGACGATGCACTTCAACACCAACAAAATTTAGTTCTGGGGCATTTTTTGCCATTTCGACTAAAGATTTACCCATGCCAAAACCAATTTCTAAGATAATAGGATTGCTGTTATTAAATAAGTGAGCAAAATCAATCATTCCATCAAGATGGTTTAAGCCCATTGTTGGCCAAAATTGCTCCAATGCATTCGCTTGTCCTTTTGTTAATCGCCCTTCGCGCTTAACAAAACTACGTACTTTGCGAATATATTTGCCTTCTTTTTCAGCTTCTTCAATGCTTTTGTGGGTGTTTTCAGTTTTATCTACCATATATTTCTTCAATATAATCCAAGTTTTATTCTAAATAAATGCGCTTTAAACAAAGCAGCCAAAATTTTCAGAGTCTGCACTTATTGTACATAAGTAATGGCACTGAAAAATGCTGACAATGCCGGGTAAAGTTCATTTATGATGAATAAAGTTATTCAGCCCACCAAACATCGTAAAGATCACTAACAGCTACTGCTGTAGCGCCATTTTCATTCAACCAAGATTCTACAGCGGTACGATGTTCATCGGTACACTTACCGATATTTTGAGTACAAACGATACCATGCCATAAAACATCGCCTTCACCGCCAAAACCTAAACCATTAGGTTGAATAACTTCATTAAAAAAGTTATTCAAAAAAGTATCAACCGTATCATTGTCCGTACCGTCAGCTAATTTAAAAGCGACGTCAAAACCTAATTCTTGGTATTCATCAACACGTAATTTTTTACGTAAACGGCGGTTACGGTTTTTAGCATTTAATTTCATTTTAATTCCTTAAATCTTAGCAAGTATATTTCGAGTGATAATCTCGAGATTAATATGGACGAGAGCATAATGGCATTATAAATTTTTGCAATAAAAAATGCACATTTATTCGTGCCCGTTTATTAGGTAAACTAAGTCGCTATGACAAATAAAACTCAAATATCACCGAAATCAGCACAGTTTTTTGCCACGCAAACACTCGACTGGTATCAAGCCCAAGGCAGAAAGCACTTACCTTGGCAGCACAATAAAACCCCATACCGTGTATGGATCTCTGAAATAATGCTGCAACAAACACAGGTAGCAACGGTTATCCCGTACTATCATCGTTTTATGGACAGTTTCCCAACAATTACCGATTTAGCTAATGCCGATGAAGATAACGTTTTACATCACTGGACAGGATTAGGTTATTACGCTCGAGCTCGTAATTTACATAAAACAGCAAAAATAATTACTCAGCAATACCAAGGTACTTTTCCTGAGGACATTGAACAAGTTATTGCTCTACCGGGTATTGGTCGTTCAACGGCTGGTGCAATTTTAAGTTTGGCATTGAATAAGCATCACGCTATTTTAGATGGTAATGTAAAACGGGTATTAGCTCGTTGTTATATGGTTGAAGGCCATAATGGTCAGAGTAAGTATGAAAAATCGTTATGGCCGATTGCTGAGGTATTAACGCCCAAAGAAGGTGTTGCGGAGTTTAATCAAGCGATGATGGATCTAGGCGCACTTATTTGTACTCGCAGTAAACCTAAATGTGAGCTGTGCCCGTTAAGTGACACTTGTTTAGCTTTTTCACTGAATGAACAAAGTAGTTACCCACAAAAAAAACCAAAGAAAACCATTCCAGAAAAACAAACTATTATGGTGATACCTCGTATTAACCAGCAAGTATTATTAGAGAAACGTCCTCCAAGTGGCATATGGGGAGGTTTATGGTGTTTTTTAGAGGTCCAGCACGAAGAAGAGATTGCCGCATTATTAGCGAAGCTCCACTTGAAACAAACGTCCGTTGTACCCTTAGTAAAATTTCGCCATACCTTTAGTCACTTTCATTTAGATATATCGCCAGTAGTGATTGATTGTGAACAATTACCAGCAAAAGAAATCAACGAAAACAACCAACAACAGTGGTACAATTTAGCCACAACTGCATCGGTTGGCTTAGCAGCATCAACTCAAAAATTGATCAGCTTATTAAAGCCATGATATTTATATATCGATACCACTTTAAGATACAGATGAATATTAAAGTGGTAAAAGTATAAATGCACAGACCAACTTACAACCTAGAACAAGAGAATTAACTTATGAGCCGTATTATATTTTGCCAAAATTTAAAAAAAGACGCTGAAGGACTAGGATTTCAACTTTATCCTGGAGAAGTCGGTAAACGTATTTTTGATAATATCAGTCAAGAAGCATTTAAAAACTGGCAACAAAAACAAACCATGCTTATTAATGAGAAAAAAATGAACATGATGGAGCCAAATGACCGTGCTTTTTTAGAAACGGCTATGGTTGCTTATCTTTTTGAAGGAAAAGAACCTGAAATTGAAGGTTACGTTCCACCGAAAAAGTAAGGGTTCAACAACTTTTTTTATTGATAATTTTGATTAAATGGTGATTTTACGCTGACTATTCCGCCAATAAGCAGAAAAAACAAGCAAACAAACATTTATTTAAAAAAAAGGGTTGACGAACAAATCGAAAAACAGTTTAATACGCCCCGTCTTCAAGGCAAAGCCGAAAAGACAGCAGATTAGACACTGCCTCGATAGCTCAGTCGGTAGAGCAGAGGATTGAAAATCCTCGTGTCCCTGGTTCGATTCCGGGTCGAGGCACCATCTATTCAACCTATTTGAATATTTGTTGCTTACTTTTTTAATATAGAAATAGTGTAGAAACATTTGTTCGGTGCCAAGATAAATAGTTCAATAGAATAAATTTATCGCACACATCTTTGTGTGCCGACTTAGCTCAGTTGGTAGAGCAACTGACTTGTAATCAGTAGGTCGCCAGTTCGACTCCGGCAGTCGGCACCATCCATTCCGAAAGGAAGGAACGAAACCTTAACAGCAATGTTAAGGTTTTTTTTCGTCTTAAGAAAAGTAAAACCACCTACTGATAAACTCAGTCACTCTTAACATGCAGCAGTTCAACTCCGGCAGTCAGCAACCTTTCTTCCATTCCTTCTCAAGAAAAGCAAAACCACCTACTGATATGGTAAAAAGTACCTGTAATCTTATTTTTTCCTGTAATTCATCAATCACTAGCTATGTTCGATTGTGTAAAATTAGGCTACCCTGTTAACAGTTGTGACCATAAATAGACGGTCGACTCACGGTCATCAGCGATTAATAGCAATTAACATATTTTCTACTTGAGTTAAAAAGTAGCTATGGCAAGGGAGCCTAAGTGCGATTTCTTAAATTTATCTTAATTGCTGTTATCACCTTACTGATTATTTTCACTATCACTTACAGTGCTAGAGTTTCAGTTATCAATTACCTTGTAAAAACACAATTCAATTCAGACAAAATAGCGTTGACTTGCCTAAATGTAAGCCTTACCAGTAATATGGCCATTAGGGTCAACAAGGCATGCTTACAGACCCCAAAGGCTAACATTCAAATTGTCGGTATGATAATACAATGGCAACTATCCCCTAGCCTTAATATAACTGATATTGATATAAGGTTGGCAGAGATTAAAGGTACAGATCATTTATTCTCCAAAAAAGATGATGCTCTCTTAAACAAAGAGCAAGAAAATCAAAACTTAAGCCAATTGCTTTCAACAAGCTTACAAACTTATGCACAACAAATTAAGCAGTTTAATTTACCGGCAAAAATAAATGTCACTAAACTTTCCTATTCACCGTTTACGCTTAGCAATAAAACTGAGACAAAATATATTGCTAATTTATCGACACTAGCTAATAACTTGTCTTTTACACTAACAACATCCGAAAGCCTAGTGTTTATTGAGGCTAAGCTAACCCAAGAGAAAGAAGGTTTTTCCATTGCGATCTCAAGTAAATTAAGTTTACTAAAAAGCTTTTTAAGCGCCCATCGATTACCTATTACCGCAGCATTAACAGACAACTTAACGGCTAGCGAAATCTCAGGTGATTTCAACACACAGATGAAATATCAAGCGAGCTCTATTAGCTTGAAAAATCAAATAAGCAATATCTCGATAATTTCTGAAAACGGCATAGGCAATAGCGGCCCGTTTAAACTATTAGGTGCGCTGAACTTCGATAGTCAATTTGATTTAATCGCCAAAGAAACGACTAATGAAATTTCCGCTAAAGACAAGATAACAGTCGCATTAACCTTTGTTGGAAAAAATGAAATATCAGTGGAATATAGTCAGCCACAGTTGTTAGCGAAGTTAACCCAAGCCGGGCTATCGCCAACAATGATGTCAATACTTGAAGAGAATCCATTAACGCACGTAACCATAAAACCGCAAGGCGATGCACGATTAACACTGAACGATAGTAAGGGCTACCTTAGTCATCTTGAAATAAGCGCCTTTAGCGGTGCACGACCTCACCAAGTAAAATTTGATAATATTACTTTTGACTTACCTACCCCACAAATACCTTATGCATTAGCAGTAGAGCGTTTTGTTATTGATAGTCAGCTGAAGCTGGTTAACATAGCAAAATACACTCCTGCGCCTGTTGCTTTACACTTAATTGGCTCACTAAATAAAACCGAGCAAACAACAACGATTAATTTAACAGCAGACTCTTCAATCACCTTAAATAATATCGTGGTGCTTAAACAGATGACTGAGGACAAAAATAATAATCAAACGCACAATAAAATCACCACAAAAACGTCAACTGCACAAAAACCTCAAGCACTGTTAAGCCTAAAAAAATTAACAACAAAATTAACGGGTAGCGTAGCGCTGTTAGAGGACAACAATCTAAACATTAAACTAAAAGTCGATAATCACGTTTCACAGCTGAATATTCCTAAAAAACTAAAGATAACTTCGTTTAATATTTTTAGTGAACTCAACGGCAACTTTGACGATATTCAGCTTAATGCTCAAGCCAGTGCTGACGGAGTGAAGCTAGGCAACATTGTTTTGACTGGCCCAGTCAAGTCACCTAATCTAGTTATCGCCGCCAAAAAATTACAACTCACTGACTTATTATCGTTAAATATCCAATTGCCGACTGAAGTTGAATTGATTGATGGCCTATTAGATTACAATATTTTTGGTCAAATAAATGCTTTAAACAATATTGAAAACACCCCCTTTAACGTTTCGGTGGCAATTACCTCACTCAGTGGTGAAATCAATGGCATTTGGTTGCAAGAGCTCAATTGGCAACAACATTTTTCCTTACTTGCTGGAAAAATAACGACTCAGCCCAATGCTAAAGAAAACCTAACCGTTGAATTAATTGAAACTGTGACTCCTATTTCAAAGCTATCAATTAACACCAACTGGACATTCGATAAAAGCTTTCAGCTTTCAGCCAACAAACTTAAGGCGAATGTTTTAGGGGGCAGCTTCTTTATTCCAAATATACAATGGCCGGTCGAACATGGGCATTCAGTTAATGTTCAGCTTAATAGTATAGACTTAGAGCAAGTATTAGCATTAGATGAAAAACAAGGTATTGTTGTAACGGGTAATATATCAGGTCAACTTCCCGTTACTTTTGATGGTGATAAATATATTATTGAAAAAGGTGAACTGCACAATATTAGCAACGGACTGATACAGGTCATTGATAACCCAGCCGTAGAAGAGCTTAAAGCAAACAACAGTCAACTAAAACTGGCGTTTGATGCACTGCAAAACTTGCATTATCATCAGCTTTCCTCCGCAGTTACTATGGCAGACGACGGTTACATGCAGTTAAATACGGTAATAAAAGGTCGAAATCCAGATATTGATAACGATGTTAATTTAAATTTGAATTTGAGTTACGACTTGCTTGGCTTACTTGAATCATTATCAATAACACAACGTTTTGAAGAAAGCCTTATCAAAGGTTTACAAAAAAAGAAGGAGTAAGTATGAGTAAAATACTAATCGTGCTATTCACTGTTTTCATTATCAGTGCTTGTACACATAAGATAGAAGTTAGTGCAAAAGAACCGATCACCATTAATTTAAATTTGAAAATTGATCATGAAATAAAGGTGAAGGTAGATAAACAACTAGACGACATATTTAGTGCTGAAAGCGACATATTTTAGGGGAACGCCATGAAAAATTTAACAAAGAAATTCATAAAAAAAATAAGCTGCGCTCTATTGCTCTCTACTATAGCCTTTTCCGCTTGGGCTATTTCACTCGACGATGCAAAACAACAAGGTTTAGTTGGTGAAATGTCTAATGGTTACTTAGGTCTTATTATTGATAGCCCAGACGCGAAGAGCCTAGTCACCAGTGTTAACGAAAAGCGCAAAAATATTTATATGAATTTAGCGCGCACCAATAAAATCACCATGCAACAAGTCACCGCTTTAGCAGGTAAAAAAGCTTATGATAAAACACAACCAGGCCACTTTATCCAAAATAGCGCGGGGCAATGGGTTAAAAAATAAAGAGTGATAACTGCACCTAAAGCAAGTAGCACGAGAGCAGATAGCGAACAGCTCTAAGTTTTTATTTTATAGGTTTTTGGGGCGGTAGCTATCAAAAAAATGCTGCTACTGATGGCATTTAAGAATAGCCTTCTATAGAAAGCAACGAAACCTTAACAACAATGTTAAGGTTTCGTTCCGATATAAAAAGTAAAAAAAACAACATAGACACTCACTTTAATTCAAAAAAACATAGATATTTTAATAACTGATCTTCTGTCGTCAGTCATATCGATTTTTAGTCATATGAAAGTGTACTAAAACAGTTTTTCAACTGTATCTTCCTTAAATCATCGATATTTCGACAATTTTCGTCCACAGGAAAAACCTGATTAGCAATCTGAAAATATTTTATGGATTAACTATTTAAGAAAATAGTTGGTTGCAATGACTCAAGTTTTGTCGTCGCTTTAACTGTTGATGCTCACAGTAGTCACTCAGTGCAACTTCATGACCAATGGCACCATGGAACTGGGTATTAAATTCAGTGGTGATTACCAACCAATTTTCAGCGGATATATTTAATCGATTGAGTATTGCAGGTTGGCTTTTTTCTATGAAACCACATGTACCTTCTCTAATGCATCGACCTGTTAACTCAATTAATTTAAGATAATCTTTGAGTTCAAAAGGTAAACCTTTTGGCATACCCTTTGTTGGATTGCCAATAAAGGGTAATAGCGTGCTGGGCTGTTTGCTTTTTGCTGCCTGTTCACATCGAAGTTTGACACTGGTATGTTCTGAATTTTCTGGTGTTTCTGCGGCATTAGCTCGAATAGGATTTAAGTCAACATATGCCATACAAGATGCAAGGGCAGCTTCGTCTAATAGCGCTTGTGATTTAAATCTACCTTCCCAAAATCTACCTGTGCAGTTATCTTCTTGATTAGCGGCCCTAGCAATACCCTCATTAATATAACCCATAAACCAACTAATTTTCATCAGACGTTTTCGATAAACCTCAGCGGTTGACTTAACTATATCAAGTAATGGCTTTGCTAAGACTTCACCCTGACAATATTGCTTGGTCAGTAAAGTGCCTTTGTATAAAGTATGCCAACGTTCAAGAACTTCTATCATGCTCCATTGCTTAGCTTTTGCTTCATCAATAAATACTACTACATGATAATGGTTACTCATTACAGCATAAGCACAGACATCGATAGCGAATACTTGCGTAAGAAAATGAAGTTTGTCTTCTATCCAGCCTCGACGGTGTTCATAGCTTTGGCCTGAATATTTATCTTCACCACATAAGAAAGCCCGTCGAACACAACGAGCTACACAATGATAATAAGGGGTGTCTTCTAAACTAATTTGTTGCTTCCTTGGCGTTGCCATCATTCATCCTAAATAACATAGCTACCTTATTTTAGCTTAGTGCAAAGACTGTTATTGTTCAATTTTAAGTGGATTTCAATCTTAAGTGAGTGTCTGCTTAGATCTTGCTTAGATCTATTAACTTAGGTCTCAATTTTAAGTGAGTGTCTGCTTAAGTATTTTAGCTTAGGTCTTTTTTAAGTGAGTGTCCGCTTAGATCTTTTTAAGTGAGTGTCTGCTTAGGTATTTTGGTTTGTATCTTTGTTCTGATTTTTTTTAATATGCTTGTATAAGTTGATTTTTTGGTATACAAATCACAATAATCGTCTTTTTGCACTCTACGATGAGAGAAAAGTATGATTAATACCAAAATTAATTAGGAATTTAAATGGAAGCAAATAGCGTTACCGTCCGTCATTTAACGTTGCAAGATATGACAGAGCTTCGCAAGGCGAGTGAATCAGTTTACCTTAATAAAGAATTAGCAACGTGGAATGAACCCACGGTTAAAGCCTTATTAACTAAATTTCCAGATGGGCAAATCTGTGTAGTTGTTGATGGCATTGTTGTCGGTTGTGCCTTCTCATTAATAATTGAATATGCTGATTTTGGTGATGAACATACTTATTCTGAAATCACTAGCAATATGACCTTTGATAATCATGATCCTAAAGGCGACTCTTTATATGGAATAGAGGTCTTTATCCACCCTGATTATCGCGGTTTACGATTGGCTAGACGCTTGTATGATGCTCGTAAAGAACTTTGTGAAAACTTGAATTTACGCGCTATTGTAGCCGGTGGTCGTATGCCAAACTATGCGCAACATTCAGATAAAATGAGCGCTAAACAGTATATTGAAAAAGTAAAAATCAAAGAATTATATGATCCGGTATTAAGCTTTCAACTCGCCAATGATTTTTATGTCCGCAAGTTACTAACCGGTTACTTATCGGGCGATAGGGAATCAATGGAGTATGCCACGTTACTTGAATGGCCAAATATCTTTTATACTAAATCGGTAAAACTTATCAATGCGCCGCGCTCAGAGGTTCGTTTAGGTTTAGTGCAATGGCAAATGCGTTCAATGAAAAGTATTGATGATTTATTTGAACAAATGGAATTTTATGTCGATGCCGTATCCGATTATAAAAGTGATTTTGTGCTGTTTCCTGAATTGTTCAATGCACCTTTGATGGCAGAATTTAACCATTTACGTTTAACAGAGAGTATTCGCAGACTATCGGAATATACCGAACAAATTCGTGATAAATTTATCGAGTTTGCGATAAGTTACAATATTAATATTATTACCGGTAGCATGCCGTTTTTTGTTGATGGCAATCTTTATAACTCAGGCTTTTTGTGTCGTCGTGATGGTTCATGGGAACGTTATGATAAAATTCATTTAACGCCAGCAGAAGTGCGTAGTTGGTCTATGGTGGGTGGTAAAAACCTCAAGGTGTTTGATACTGACTGTGGCAAAATTGGTATCATGATTTGTTATGATGTTGAATTTCCAGAGTACTCTAGAATACTTGCCGACCAAGGGATGAATATCTTGTTTGTGCCGTTCTTAACAGACACCCAGAATGGCTACACACGTGTGCGTCACTGTGCAATGGCAAGAGCGATTGAAAATGAATGTTATGTTGCTATAGCTGGTGCGGTAGGTAATTTGCCAAAAGTAAATAATATGGATATTCAATATGCCCAATCTGCGGTATTTACGCCGTCTGATTTTGCTTTTCCAACAACGGGCATCAAAGCAGAGGCAACACCTAACTCAGAAATGACTGTTATTGTAGACGTAAATCTAGATTTATTGAAACAGTTACATAGTCATGGCGCTGTACATACCATGCGTGATAGACGCCATGATTTATACAGTATTACCCAACATAAAAAAGATTAGTTGGTCATTTTTATAAGTAATTAAATATATTTACCTGCTAATAATCTGCGGGGTCAACGCACTAATATTGAATATCAAAATCAGTGCACTAGCCCCGCAAATTAAATTCCCCCTATCAATTAGTGCACTAATTCAGGTCTCAAGTTGAATTATCACCAGCACTCATCAATAATAATTGTTACCTATCATTATTTTTTTTGTTGGACATTAAGCGGCTGTTAAATTCTAATTCGCCCTAATTACCCATGAAGAATTGCCATTCTATTATTAAGTAGAATAAGTAAAGGAAAATCAATGAACAAAGATAATCTTGCTCACGCTCGCGCACACTATAACGTACGTCACTGGAGTCAGGGCTATTTCGGTATTAATGATGCTGGAAATGTATATGTCGCGCCAAAATTTGAGCGTCAGGATCACACAGTAGATTTAATCAATATCGCTAAAATGATTGAAGATAAAGGCTTAACACTGCCTGCATTAGTGCGTTTCCCGCAAATAATTCATCATCGCATTCACAGTCTATGTGAAGCTTTTAATAAGGCGATAGAAGACTATGATTACCAGGAAAAATATTTATTAGTTTATCCTATTAAAGTCAATCAACAGCGTGAAGTTGTTGATGAAATTTTGGCGAGCCAAAATAATAAAGAGTCCACTCAACTTGGCCTCGAAGCAGGCAGTAAAGCAGAATTATTAGCTGTTTTAGCTATGGCTCAAAAAGTTTCATCGGTTATTGTTTGTAACGGCTATAAAGACCGAGAATATGTGCGTTTAGCGTTAATTGGCGAAAAGTTAGGTCATAAAGTTCATATCGTTTTAGAAAAAATGTCTGAATTAGAAATGATTTTAACCGAAGCAAAGAAACTCAATGTTGAACCTCGCTTAGGGATCCGTGTTCGTTTAGCCTCTCAAGGCAAAGGGAAATGGCAAGCCAGTGGTGGTGAAAAGTCAAAGTTTGGTTTGTCAGCTTCGCAAGTACTTAACGTTGTAAAAGTCCTTAAAGCAGAAAACATGCTTGACGCCTTAAAACTTGTCCATTTTCACTTAGGCTCACAAATAGCCAATATAAGAGATGTAAGATTAGGTGTTAGTGAGGCGGCGCGTTTTTATTGCGAGCTGCGCAACCTAGGCGCAGGTATTTTATGCATGGATGTTGGTGGCGGTTTGGCCATTGACTATGATGGTACACGAAGCCAATCCCATAACTCAATGAACTACAGTGTTGCTGAGTACGCTAATAACATCGTCCATACTATTGGTGATATTTGTAAAAGTTATCATCAACCTATGCCAATGATTATTTCGGAATCAGGCAGAGCATTAACCGCACATCATGCGGTACTTATTTCTAATGTTATTGGCACTGAGTCTTACGAACCTGAAAATATCATAGCGCCTACGCCTGATGAATCTATTTTATTAAGTAATATGTGGCGTTCGTTAGCGCAACTAAATGATCGTAATGATGATCGCGCCTTAATTGAAATTTATCATGACACCCAAAGTGATTTAGCTGAAGTACACAACCAGTTTTCGATGGGATTATTAAATTTAACCCAACGCGCTTGGGCTGAACAAATTAATTTACGTGTTTGTTATGAATTAAATCAATTAATGGATGGTAAAAATCGTTTTCATCGCCCAATAATGGATGATTTAACAGAGAAACTTGCTGATAAATTTTTTGTTAATTTTTCTTTATTTCAATCATTACCCGATGCATGGGGAATTGATCAGGTTTTTCCTGTTTTACCTTTAAGTAACTTAGAAAAATCACATGAAAAACGAGCGGTATTATTAGATATCACTTGTGATTCCGATGGCACTATTGACCATTATGTTGACGGACAGGGTATTGAAAGCACATTACCGGTGCCAGCATGGACAGAAGATGAGCCTTATTTACTTGGCTTTTTCTTAGTGGGTGCTTATCAAGAAATTTTGGGTGATATGCATAATTTATTCGGTGATACTCACAGTGCGGTAGTATTCATCAATGACGACGGTGAAGCAGAAATCACTGAAATTAATGAAGGCGATACGGTAGAAGATATGCTGAATTATGTACATTTAGATGCCGAATTATTTAAAAAAACCTATGCCGAGCTTATCGATGCTAGATTATCAAAAAGCGAAGGTGAAGAAATTTTTAAAGAGTTAGTTGATGGCTTACAAGGCTACACCTACCTTGAAGATTTGTAGAGATTAAGCACAATGAAAAATATTTTCAATCAAGTTGATGAGTCAATTTACTCAAATGCAATGACGTTCTTACGTCAGCCTTTAGTGCAAAATCCCATTGAGTCGGCTGCTGATATTGTTGTTTTAGGCTTACCCTATGACATGGCTACCACCGGGCGCTCAGGCGCTCGAATGGGCCCCACTGCGATTAGGCAAGCTTCAATTAATTTGGCTTGGGAAGGTAAGCGATTTCCTTGGCCTTTTAGCTTATTAAAACACTGTAAAATTATTGATGCTGGCGACTTGGTTTTTTCTCCTGGAGACTCTGCACATTTTTGTACGCAAGTTGAAACGGCTGTAGGTCAGTTACTTGATGCAGACAAAACCATTTTATCGCTAGGCGGCGATCATTTTGTTACGTTGCCGATACTGCGTGCTTATGCGAAAAAATTTGGCACTATGGCACTGATACATTTCGATGCGCATACTGATACTTATTGCAATGGTAGCTGTTATGACCATGGCACTATGTTTTATCATGCGCCTAAAGAAAATCTCATAGATAAAGATAAATCTATTCAGGTCGGTATTCGCACCAATTACAAAGAGCAAGACCATGGTTTTTCTGTCATTAATGCCATGCAAGCTAATGATATGAGTGTCAGTGAGATCACCGCATTAATTAAAGCTAGAGTTGGCGATACACCAACTTACTTAACCTTTGATATTGATTGTTTAGATCCCGCCTTTGCTCCTGGTACAGGTACGCCAGTATGTGGTGGTTTAACCACAGATAAAGTGTTGAAGATATTGAGAGGTTTAGTGGGTATTAATCTGATTGGCATGGACGTAGTGGAAGTCGCTCCTTCTTATGATCACAGTGAAGTTACTGCATTAGCCGCTGCAACAATAGCGTTAGAGTTGGCACATATTTGGACCGCTAAGCATAAGCTTGTATAACAAAGCAGGTCAGTTATTTTCACTCAATAACTTACCTGCTGACTAACTTAAAACCCACATTAAAAAAGTAAATATTAACAATAAAAATTGGCGAGTTAACTCGCCAAACTTTTCAACTCTTGAACAAGAAACAAAACAATCTCAATACCAATTAACACGATAATAATCCATTCTAAAAATGATGAATGTTGATGCTTTTGTTCAGCCGCTAACATTTCAAATAGTTCATGAATGGTCGAGAGCTTTTTAGATAATAATTCCACGCGTTGATGAATATCCATATAACGCGCCATACGTTCGTAAGTCGCTTCATATTCAGGGTATTCCCAAATAAAATCTGGGGTATCAAGTAATCCATAATGTAAAATAATATCGCTTTTAGTACTCAGTAGCGTACCTCTAATTTTAGCGATTTCTTTTTGGCTAATTGATATTTTACCTAATTTAGCCAATTCTTCAGGAATATGAGAATAATCCATTATTTTATTTTGCGCTTGAAGTTCAAATTCCATCAACTTGTTAGATTGCGCTAACGCATGGCTTATCGCCAGACGTGTCAACGGATCGTTATCAGGTAGTACTATGGTATCTTTTTTAATGATCAGTTCATTAGAAAAAGTAAAGCGTAAATGTTCTTCAATATTTTCAATGTAAGGGGTGTTATCACTCTTAAGTCGGTTGATTAATACTTGACGTTCACCTGCGGCTACCGCCCAAAAAACCACTACACCATAGTCAAATATCCAATACTCTCCCGTTGCCACGATTATTTGTACAGCGTCTCTATAACGAGTACCGCCTTCAAAAAAGCGTTTATCTATATTCGATTTTTCTGATAAAAAATTATCGCCAAAATTATAAACTGATAATTTATCGTCGCTAAAAATGACTTCATTACCTGCCATTAAGTTACTCATGATTGCTCTTATAAGTGGTTGTCTGATTTTTATTCGATTTAAAATACATTAAAAAATTTAGTCACTAGTGATCAACAAAAAAGTTTTATTGATGAACACTAACTAAATTTGCTAGATTCTGCGCCATTAATAGAAATACTCAATATCAATTTTTTAATCAGTCTGATAAAAAAATTGATATCGTTTAGTTGTTTACCGGCGCATATAATGGCGATAAACTTGCTCTATTTGAGTTAATATTTTTAGCTTTAAAAATAAAATAGGACTTAAACTAAGCGGAAGACACAAGCGAAATGAATATCTGCTGGGAGTTTTGCAAGAATGGTTAAAAGATGTAGTGATTTTTTAATTTGTAAAAAGAGGATGTTCTTTGTAGGTTAAATTAACAGCAACAACTTGGTTGCTACTGCACGTTATAATAAATTAAATGTCAGCGTTTACTTGCAGCGAAAGTAACTAGAAAAAGTATTAGTCTTTAATTTATTTAAGCCTTCCTCTAGTGCCTCTGATTTCATTTTTGCTCATTTTTTTTAAAATTTCGTTTTCAATATCAATTCCTTGCCAATGGGAAATATCTAGCACTCTTAGGATAATATCGGCAAGCTCTTCGCCAAAGGCATCACTAGGTTTTTCGTGCCGACATTCATTAATAGCCTCACCGACTTCTGATGCAACAAGGGCTAATGCTTCTAGCGTTGTTTTATTATGCCAACCCATTTTTTCTACCCAAAGATAGTTCTTCTCTGCTATTTCGTTAATCTTCATTTTTTTCACTTATTTTTTTAAATTTGTCTTTTATCGTACATATTTAGTACTTACAGTTGCCAACTCGCATCTGGTCGCCAATTGTTGACCCATGCTGGCACATCATGCGCTGGCATAGGTTTGGCTATGCCATAACCTTGTGCCAAATTACAGCCTAGTTGCAACAGCGCCTTACCATGTTCAATCGTTTCAACACCTTCAGCAATAACTTCACGTTTGAATGATTTAGCCAAGGCGATAACACCTTCAACAATGGCAAAATCATCGGTATCGATCAGCATATCTCGAACAAAGCTTTGATCTATCTTAATTAAGTTTGCGGGTAACCGTCTCAAGTAAGTTAAGGAGGAATACCCCGTGCCAAAATCATCTAAGGCAAAGCTTACGCCTAATGCGATACACTCCAGCATGGTTGTTGAGACATGATGAACATCATCTAAGGCACTGGTTTCCAGTACCTCGAGTTCTAAATAACAAGGTTTAACATTAGGGTGCGCTGCTAGTAAAGTTGTTAATCGCTGAGTAAAGTCAGGCTGTTGTAATTGAACCGCGGCAATATTTACGCTAATGCTAACTGGAAGGTCGAGACCCAATTTTTGCCATTGGCTTATTTGTGTTAGTGCGGTATCAATAACCCATTCGCCCATTTCGATACTCATCGGATTATTTTCAATAATAGGCAAAAAGTCGATGGGATTTAATAACCCTCTGCAAGGGTGTTGCCAGCGGATAAGGGCTTCAACACCAATCACTTTCCCTGTTTTCATATTAACCTTGGGCTGATAATAAAGCACAAATTGCTGGTTATCGAGTGCACTGCGAATGGCCTCAAGGCTTTCCTGTTGTGTTTTAACCGCATCATCTTGCGCAGTATCAAATAAGTGATAACGATTTTTACCTGATTCTTTAGCCACATACATGGCTTGGTCAGCATGGCGCATAAGTTGGTCAGCATCAACGCTGTCTTGTGGATAAAGTGTTACACCGATACTGGTTGATACATTTAACACGATGTTACTAACGGTCACTGGCTCAGATGCGGCTAATAACAAGCGATCTAATATCGGCTCACAGTCTTCAACCTTTGTTAAATTAGTTAATACCGCAACAAATTCATCACCACCGATACGGGCTAAAGTATCACCTTCGCGAAGTGCCGTTTTCATTCGTATGGAAATTTCAACCAGCAGTTCATCACCCACATCATGACCATGCTCATCATTAACAAGTTTAAAGCCATCTAAATCTAAAAAGACCACGGCGAGTGTTTGCATATTGCGGCTACACTGCAACATAGATTGAGATAATCGGTCAGCCAGTAGCACCCGATTCGGTAAGTTAGTCAGTACGTCATAATGGGCAATATGCTCTAACTGAGTTTGATGTTCTTTCATTGGAGTGATGTCAGTAAATAAGCCAACATAGTTACTTATTTGACCATCAACATCTTTAACTGAACTAATATTAAGCATTTCAGCATGAATTTCACCGTTTTTACGACTGTTCCATATTTCACCAGACCACGCCCCTTTACTCTGCAGCACTTGCAAAATCTCGCTATAAAACTCGGCAGGGTGTATTCCTGATTGTAAAAAATTCGGCTTCTGTCCAATCGCCTCAACAGCGCTATAACCAGTTGAAGTGACAAAGGTATTATTGACATTAATAATGATCCCTTTGGCGTCGGTTATCATGATGCCTTCACCGGCATGAGTAAAAACACTGGCAGCGAGTTTTAATTCTTCTTCGGCTAGTTTTCGTTTGGTAATATCATTAATGACACCGACGATAAAATAGTCACCTTTACCATCTATGAAGCGATTCTTTCTAGTTAATATAACTCTAGTTTCTGAGCCATTAATCGTCAGGGTTTCTTCACTTAAAATCGCTTCCCCTTTATCCAGTACTAACCTATCAATTGCTAAAAAATGATCACGCTCGCTTGGAGGTACTGTTTCAGCGAGTGTTTTTCCGATGATTTCGTTTCTAGTTAAGTTAAAAACCTGGCAAAAAGCATCATTAACGAGTAACAATCGACATTCATTATCCTTTACGAATATAGGATCGTCGTGATTATTAAAAACCACATCGAGATACATCTCTATATCATGTGAATTTACTTCGAATTGATCTAACGCAGTAGTATTTTGATCCTGTTCAGACACCATTTAACATAGTTCCTTGTTGAGCAATTCAAGCAAAAGGTATTCAATAACACTACCGGAAGTTGCAAGTAATACACTTTACTATACGTTTATTTTAAATCGATATTGGAGACTTCGCCTGCCCAAATATTGCACTTGAGACTCTTTAGGCAACCTTGATTGTTTCAAGGCAAAGTGTTTTAAATATAAGGTTAGGCTAAAGGGATGTCAAGTGCGCAGATACTCGCCAGTTTATTGACTGGCCAGCGGGCGATCCCTTAGAAAAGTAAGAATTGTTTTATTAAAATATAATTATTTTAATAAAACAGAGAATAATTCGAGCTATTTTATTAGCTTTACTTATAACCTTGTTCGGCTATTAACAAGCTTAAAGGCTTAATACCCAAATTCACATCATAAAAAAACACTGATGATTACCATCAGTGTTTTTTATAAAACGTTAACAACCTAAACAATCATTACGCTTATTGCTTAAGGCGTCGTACTGCTAATCCCATTATACCTAAGGCAAAAATAGCTAAACTGGTCGGCTCTGGTACTTTATTCATTACGACATTATCCATAACACCATAAAGATTACTGGTACTTAACATCGAGATGCTAATTTTATCGACCATAATACCCTTCAAATTAATCGCTTCTTTAGTTGATAACTGACCATTCCATTGTGAGGTAGTCGTTTTATAGTTGTCCTCTGCTTGAAGTACGTTACCTAGCCACCCCGTCACAATGACATAGTCCCCCTGATTATAGAATGAACCAATATCAAGCTTTTCAAAAGTAAATAAGCCGTTAGTTGAGAAAAACCAATTTGATGGTAGTAATGTTGAGCCACCATCAGAAAAAGCGGTATTACCGCTATTAAACCCTGGGTCTACAATCTTAGTATCTGGCCCATTAGCACTAATATTAAAACCGTTTTCGCTACCTTGACTAAAATCACTTTCAGGGAAGCTTTCAAAATCGATAGTAATTAGTGATGCCGATGCGACATTAACTAAACAACTACACGCGAAGATAAAACTTGTGACACTGGCTGTTATAAATTTAGTTTTCATTTGATATTCCTATTTATTCTCAAAAAATAATATTAATGAGTAATGCTAAAAAAGATAATTCATCAATGTTTTGCGCTAATAAAAAGCTAATCTGATACTGGTATATATTGTAATAATAGTGGGTAATTAAAGCCTATCTGATGCTACCCGATAGGCTTTATTTGCCTTGATACTCAGTCTATAGGTAGTTATTAAAAAAACGTGTCGCGGCTACTGCGTAATCAGCGCGGCTAACTGGTGTTTTACCGTTAAAGGTCGCCGTTATAGTAGGGACTAAATCATAAGCACCCTGTTGAACGTCAAAGCTTGCGCCTAATATTCCTAAGTCTAAGGCTAATTGTACGTAACCTTTCATTGCTTGTGGAATATCAGTTTGGTCTGCTATCGCTATACGTTGCTCGCCATAAATAGCAGTAATATCACCAGTAAAGCTTTCTGCAGTCGATTGTAAAGCCAATGACTGTACAAAAGAATAAGCTAACTCATTGCGATTAACTAAGCCTTGTGGATTAAAATTATCACCATTAGTCAACATTACTGCATGTTGATCTTGTGCACCATTTCGTAAAGCGGCACCCTTTTCACCAGCCGCGTTAATAGCAGCAGTGTAAGTAGTATTTTCTGTGACATCAGCAAATGTGCTTGTTGCTGCCAAATTTGATTGACGAATACCGGCACCTAAGCTTAAAAAATCAGCTAGGTCTTCACGGGTAAGGTAATTATCTGGTTCGAAACCTAACGCATTTGCATCGACTAATTCTTCACTAACTGCGAATTCAATAAACGCTTTAGCAGGGTGGTTAGTCAAATCATCAAGACCAAGATAACCATCAGTTTTTATAATCTTAACCGTTACGTCAATATCACCAGGTACCGCATAACCATTGGTTAATCCAGCAGGGTCAAGCGCAACACCAGAAAGACTACCAATACCGCCTGCTTTAAGTATCCATTTACCCGCTTCCGCTGGTGCTGTCACTGCAATGTTTTGACCTAAAACAGGTAAAGCAATACTTGACCCGTAACGTTTGCCCGAAGGACTAGTCAAGGTAAGGGCTACCGTATTATCATCAACATTTGCTCGAACCATCACCATAGAAGCTTCGGCATTGACGGTCAAAACAACACCTTCATTATCACCAACAGGACTAAACGGCACAGACATATCATCTTCTGACTGTACTGAGGTTAACGCTTTAGCATTAAAATCACGGTTGATTTTAGTTGTTTTGCCAAAAGATAAATCTTCATCGACAATTGATTGTACTGCCGCGTAGGCATTGACATAACCGGCGCCAGCTTCCCATGTTTCTCGGCCAGGCATATTGGTTGCTGTTTTTTGTAGTATTGACTTCACTTCACGCCACGTTAAGTCAGGGTTAGCTTCTAACATTAAGGCAACGATACCAGCAACATGTGGCGCTGACATTGATGTACCACTCATAGAAGTATAATAAGGTACGTGATTTGCGTCCATCACGTCGCTATCATCGGCAATGCTCAAGGCACTTAAGCTAGATAATGAAGCGCGGGTTGAAATAATATCAACACCCGGCGCAGTTACAGTAGGACGGTCTTCCCACTGAAAAAGCTCGCCATCAACCGTAACTTCGCCACTCTTACCTTTAACACCACGTGAACTAAAGTCAGCTAATTTACCGTCTTTATCACCCGCTGCTACGGTAATGACCCAAGGTGCTTTTTTGAAGTTACCGGTGATTGTCGCTTCGCCGCTTCCTGAGTTACCCGCAGAGAAAACGACAATAATACCCGCATCTGATAATGTTTTAGTGACAACATTGGTTGGATGATCAGGGTTAAAGTCAGTACCTGTATCACTTGTACTACCAAAGGAGTTTGAAATAACGCGAATATTATAAGCATATTGATGCGTCTTAGCGTAATCAAAACCACCGATAGTGTCTAAAATAAATAAACCAGCACCTGAGCCATAACCAACAATTTTTGCGCCAGGAGCAACACCTTGATATTTACCACTCGACATCGCACCGTTGCCGCCAATAATACCCGCAACATGAGAACCATGACCACCAGCAATATCACTGTTCGCGATATCTTCTTGGTAAGTTATGGGTAAAATATCTGATAACGAATGTAGGTTAGTTTGTGCCAATACGTTTTGAACAACGTGGTTAGGAAACTTAATGTCGCTGTGCGTGCCATCGACACCCGAGTCATTAACCACAACCCCGATACCACGTCCAGAATATGGCATACCGTTACTACGTAAAGAGCTGTCATCACGTAAGCGGTCAACACCGGTAATTTGTGTTGCTCTATCATTTTCTAATGATAATGGCGCGTTGTAGTAAACAGAGCGTACTTTATTTGATTTATAAATAGCTTCTATTTGCGCCTTTGTTGCCGTTATACCGACAATAGGAAACTGCTTAAAGCTTACGCCACCAATAACACCCGTTGATTCAATAACGTTTAGCTGTTGTGCATTAATAGCTCCTTTACCTTCGAAAGTAACGATGACGTTAAAAACCTCATGTACTTCAGCAGTCGCCATCAAACCTTTCAGTTCAGGTCCGATAGATTTAGCAGCAATATTTAGCGACATAAAAGTTAAGCCTGCACCGATAAGGCCAGCGATTAATATTTTATTTTTTAATTGTGTTTTTAGCATTGGAATAAACCTTATATGTTTTGATACATCGAGCATGCCAAACATTAAGGTTTAAAATAATCAGGTAAAACCCCTACAAGGAAGAGGTTAATATACCTTGTTTATAGCAGTAGGTTGTTTTTGGCCGCATAACGGACCAATTCAGCAGCGTTGGCAACGCTCAATTTATCTAGCACTTTACCGCGATGGTTTTCTGCTGTTTTAACACTTATATCTAATGAACGAGCAATTTCTTTGGTAGTTTTACCTTCAATGATTAAATGAAAGACTTCACGTTCACGATTAGTCAGGTTTTTGTAGGGATCTTGCCAATTTTCTGCCGGCTTATTGTATTGTGATGCCAACACACTTGCCGCGTATTGGCTGTAATAGGTTTTCCCCGCAGCTAATGCTTTTACCGCATCGATGAGTTCGTCACTCGCACTGTCTTTTAATAAGTAACCAGAAGCACCCGCTCTAACCATATGAATGACATACTCTTGTTCTTCATGCATAGTTAGCACTAACACTTTTGTGTCTGGCAGTTGGCCATTTAAGCGTTTAACCGCTTCCATACCGTTCAATCCTGGCATGCTAATATCGATAACGATAACGGTGGGTTTTAATTCCAGCGCTTTACTCACAGCTTCAAGTCCATCTGCTGCTTCAGCAACCACTTGAATATCATTATCTTTACTTAATAAACTGACCAGTCCATGACGTAAGATAGTATGATCATCTGCAATAAGAACACGGATCATCGGCCATTCCTCCCCGTTACCAATATTTTTATTTCACAGCCTTGTCCTGGCTGCGAATTTATTGTTAATTGACCACCGAAGGCACTTATTCTATCGCGCATTGCGCCTAAGCCAAAGCCCTCAGGACTAGATTCTTGATCAGCTTTCATTCCAATACCGTCATCTTTTATTTTAATCATTAAAAGATTATCAGTTGCAATTAAATTGAGAATAATATTTTGTGCTTGTGCATGCTTAATCGCGTTGGTCAGCGCTTCTTGTATTACTCGAAACGCTAGGGTTTGAGTATCACTATCTAAAATACTGTCAACTTGATGATGAAATTCAATTGTCGCTTTTTCGGGTTCCGCCATAATACGCACTAACCAATCAAGGGCTGGAATAAGCCCAAGATCATCTAAAATTCTTGGGCGCATTAAGCGAGAAATCACGCGAGTGTCTGATAAGGCTTGACGTGCAAGATCTATACTCTCATCAAGCGCTATACTCGCGTCTCCTTTTTTAACTTGCTGCAGCTGATTTATCAAAGCCGTAAGCAGTTGTCCTACTCCGTCATGTAATTCTCGAGCGATATGCTTGCGTTCATCTTCTTGTACTCGCCAAACGCGTTTTGCCAAACCACGCATTTGCTCATTACCCGAATAAAGCTGTTGTGATATTTGTTTTTGCTTTTCATTAAGTTGGTCAACCATTTTAGCAATATTGGCATTATTGGTCATGGCGTGATAACTCCATTAATGAATCATTTAATTCAAAATAATCTTGAGTTTCTATGAATTTACCAGAAAATTCTGGAGGTAAATTAGCCTTAAGATGCATCAGCTTTTTAGTCACTTTTTTATAATATTTTGTTGGGTCTTGTTGATTGACAATCGCCAATTGGGCACGCAGACGATCAAATTGAAAGCTGCGCCAATAATCGCCCATTTTTCTTAATAAAATATCGGCTGACCTTAGTGTGGCTTTTAAATCAAGCCAAGCTCCTGAAAAATATTGCTGTACGGCTAAAAGCTCTAAATATTCAATATACTGATATTGTTGCAAGCTAAAATCAACGTTAGCCAGTGGTGTCAAATAAGCACTGATATCTTTGTTACCTTGATGTAAAGACTGTTTTGCCTGATAAATTAATTGGCGAATATAAATAGATTGATGGGCATGATCTAAAACCCTATTATTTTTATTTTCCATAACAGCTGTAGATAAATTCCCTACCGTCTGACTTTTTAAGAACTGAAATTTACTCATATGTTCTTTATTGCCATGACGCGAAACTATATCGTTTATATTGGCTAAGTGCTTAGCAGCTTGCTCTTGGTCGCCAAGCTGCAATGACCAATCGGCTAACCATAGACCAAATTCAGCCATAGCTCGTACGTCATTAGCTTTAACCGCCGCTTGATAAGTTAACGTTAACTCTTCAATGCTCGCATAAAAATTACCTTGTAAAAAAGCGAGTTTTGTTAGGTAACTACGCGAAACGATCGACTCTTCGGTAATATTGAGTTTTTCAGCATCGGTTAAAGTGTTGTTAAAAAGGTGATAGGCATTGCGCCAGTTTCCCTTAGCGAGTTCCATCTGCCCTAAGTTTTGTCGTACATGGATAATGCCAATAGGAAACTGTACTTGCTGATATAACTGCTCTGATTGACGCCAATAAACCAAGGCATGTTCTGGGTCAAGCAGCATAAAATAAGTGAAGCCAATATTATTCATACTCTCTGCTTGGAGCATTAAGTTATTGAGTTCAACTCGAATATTTAACGCATGGCGATAATTTTCCAAGGCCGTTTGATACGAAGCTTGCTCTTCAGCCAATTTTCCTAACTCATTATAAGTATTCGAAAGACCCTCTTGATCGTCTAACTTCTGATAGATAGCTAAACTTTCTGTTAGGTATTGTTCAGTCTGCTGGTATTCGCCAACCGCTAAATGCATAGCGGCTAAGTTAGTCATAGTGGTCGCTGCATCGGCTAAGTTAGTTAGTTGTCTTCTAATTTTTAACGATTGTTGATAATAATCAAAGGCAAGCTCTGTTTCTCCTAACTGTTCATAAACAACACCAAAGGCATTTAGCGCCTCACCTTCTTGAACACGGTTTTTTAGTTTTTTAGCGGTGACTAGTGCCTTAACAAAATATTCATTTAACGCTTTTTCAAAATCACCTTGTAAAAATGCCACTCTTCCTAACATAAACCATGCACTAGGATGGTTTGGATCAATTTTTACCACTTCTTGTAATAAGACTTCCATTTTTTTATGTTGTTCAATTAAAAAATAGAACTCTGATAGCATCATCTTAAGTTCAGTGTTGTAAGGAAAGGCATTCACTAAGCTTAAATAATCGGCTTGAGCTTGTTCGATTTTACCCGCTAAATCATTTAAGCGTGCACTCGCTAGTTTCGCCGTATAAGAATTAGTGGCGCTAAATGCTATCGCTTGGCTATAAGCCTGTTCGGCTTCCATGAATAAACCTATCGTCAGGTTTAATTCACCTTGTTGCAGCCAAGCTTGCGCAGAAGCAGGTTCTCTCGCTAATATTTGGCTTAACGCTTGCTGCGCCTGCTCAAAGTCACCCTTTAAAATAAGTGTTTTAATAGGAAATAAATCAACCAAAGGGTTTTCTTCAATCTCAATGGTTTTTTCGGCATTCACTTCTATGTCTAAACGCTGCCTAAATTTATCGACAAAATGTCGAGTCACTTCTTGCCAATCTTTCTCGTTATAAGGGGCTTTTATTAAGGTTTCGCGTTGAATGTTAAAACCATCGACAGAAACCAACTGAAACTGAATATCTTTAGCCTCAGAACCGGCAATAAATGTTTGTGGGCTAATGAGCACGTCAATCTGCAGTAAGTCTGAGATCAACTCCATATTAGCGTCATCAATGGGAGGCGTAATACCCAGTTGCGCTAATAGCTGGCTTAATCTCGATTGTTCAATCACCCGTAAATTCTTAATATCGGTTAATTGGTAATTCAAATAGTTAGCAAAAGTTTGATCAAATTCGCCCTCTTGTGTCTGCAAAGGCAATATCGCCACCGCGTAATGATCGACTGCATTGGCTTTAATGGGTGTTTGACGACTCAGAAACAAAACCACTGCGATGGTAAAAAATACCATCATCGACATAACCGTCACTATTAACCGTTTTTTGCTGATAGGTTTATTATCTTTTTCTGCTAATAAACTAATATATTGATTCTGCGCTTGGCTAATATTAGTGGGTCGGGATGCGGGATGCGGAGAAATGAGTGCCAATGACCATGACTTTAGAAAGTTAAACTCTTCTTTAACAGCCTTAAATTTAGGTTTATCTAACAACTTAGTCTGTAAAATTTCATCAATCGAATGGCCACTAAATGGTAAACCGTGACAACATAATTGAAAGATCACTACACCTGCGGCATACAAATCAGTGGTTAAGTTTATTTTACCGGTTTGTAAATACTCAGGTGGCGCATAATAAGGTGTCCCTGAAACACGGTCAGCGTTACTTTCTTTATTAAAAGCAGACAAGCCAAAATCGGCAATAAAGAGCCGACCTGACTCATCTAACATGATATTTTCAGGCTTAATATCTTTATGAGTAACGCCCGCTTTTTCAGCAAAGGCTAAGCCATCTAATAATTGCTCAATAATTTGAAAAGTTTGTTCCGTTGTGAGTGATTTCGATGCGATAGCTTCTTCTAGGCTGCTACCCGAAATCCAATCCATGGTTAAGAAGTGAACATCTTCATCTTGGTAGTATTCATGAACGCGGATAATATTGGGGTGACTTAATTGACGAACCAATAATAATTCTTTTTTAAAATCAGCAATGGTTTGCTTATCTTGACTCAGCGATTTATTGAGGACTTTGATGGCGATAAGGGTATCGAGCTGCTTATCATAGGCGCGGTAAACAAAACCATAACGGCCTTGTCCTTGCAGACTTTCAATTTCAAAACGACCAACAAGACACTCTCCAGCAGCAAGCGTCTTAGACAAGGGTATTATTTGAGTCGCATTTAGCTGATCATCATCGCTATGTGTTAACTTGGGTGATTTTAAATCGCTCATACAGCCTTTTTACTAATGATATAGTATTAGTGGCACAAATTAAGCAAACTACAGTCTTTATCGCTAGATGTCCATATCGAGTTCTCATTAAGAATTAGTTGCAATGAATCAATAGATTGTTGCAGCAACATCGCCTGAACGGTTGCTTCGAGTTGTTGGCTCATACTGCTTAAAATTTCTATATCCAACTCGGTTAGCACTTTATCAGACATTTTGCTGTCGGTATAAACAATTCCCACCACTTTATGCTCATAAAACAGTGGAATGCAGGCTAAAGCAGCAATTTGTTTCAGTTCGATGCTTTTACGAGCACTTAACAGTTCATGGCATGAAACATCCATGGCAACTACGTTTTGTCCGCTTTCAAAACAACGTGTTATCGCGCCAACACTGCCTTCAAAATCTGATAGTTTAAAATCATTTCGCTGCATACCATGGGCAATACTGACATTAAGTGAAGCTAACGTATCGCCAAGTAAGACGATACCGCGTTGAGTGCCCGTTAACATAATAATATTTTGCAATTGTTCAGAGAGATTTTGTTTTAAATGCTCGGTCAACGGTATTGAAGTAGGTGTTTGGCTACTCGATAAGCGCCATGCATTGTGGGTAATTATTGCATCAACTTGTTTTGACGACTTAGTTTCAAAAAGGCAATCGAGTTCGCCAATAGAAATAATCGCGTCATCTTTTAAAGTGGAATGGGTAATTGCTATACCATTAACTTTAGTGCCATTACGGCTGCGCTCATCATCAAGTTGCCAAATTTCGTTTAAATGGGCAACTTTAGCATGCTGACGAGAAACGGTTGGGTGATCAAGCAACAACTCACATTCGTGAGAACGTCCTAAACGGTAACCATTATCTTCATAAAGAAAACTTTCTATCGCTGGTTGGTCCGGATAACAAATCGTAATTTTAGCTGGCATAAGATCACCCTTAATTGAACACTATTTTGTCGATACTATTTGATTAATCGCAAGCTGAATCGTAAGGTGTTGGCATAAGCCATAAGCTCGCCAGCAACATTATGAATATCTCGACTTGAACGCCAAACATCAGGAATATTTATGCCTTTATTATCATTAATACGGCGATTAAAGTCATTGAGCTTACTACTCGCCATATGGTAATTGTTCGACAAAATAAGTTGATTAATTTCATTTACATCTTGCAGTAACATAGAATAAACCGCTGCATTTATTTTGGGTGAAAAATCATTGAGTGCAGTTTGTAAATCGTTAAACTTTTGGTTGACAACAACTAACGGAGCCCGTAAGTCGGCAACAATAATAAATTGTGAGAAACGCCCTGTTGAACCACGTGTTCTATAGCTACCTGCCCCCATAGTCATGGTGATATCTTTAAACTCACCATTAAGTGGCGCTTTAAAGAATCGCAGCGGTGTACCTGCGGTATATTCTAAATTATGCGTGTGTAAATCAACCGAAGCTAAGCCTGAAAATGAAAAGCCACTGTTCGCCAAAGGCTCAATGGTGATCATCATTGGAAATGCTGCAGAGGGAGTGATATTTAAACCATCGGGTAAACGGTCAATAAAATCTAATGAGGTAACGTCAATAATTTCTGCCGTTAGTCCTAAACTCTCTTTCGTTAAACCAACCGCATTTTCAAATTGTAGAGTCATATCGGCAGAAATGTTGCCCGGTAAATGAATAACAGCCTCGACCTTATTACCTTGTACGTTGACTGACACCGATTCAGAAGCGAATGAGATTGTACTGACCAACATAGCTGTTGATGTTAGTACTAAAGTAAGTAGCTTTTTTATATGCAACATATTTTGTCCTCTGGGTAGTAACCTGACAATGTCATCAAATTATTTTTACACTGTTCTAGCTAGAACCTACGTTGATCTACGTCAATTAGCAAGTTCTATGGTGCTTTTACTAATAACAAAACCAAGCCTAGTCAGGTTGATTTTGTTATCAATGTTAATTATATAAATGTTAAGTGTTAACAGTTATTTACGTAAGTATCCATCATATAATCGACTAATGATAATGGCATAGTCTCCACGCTTAACAACGCTGGCTGGTTCAAAGTAAGCAACAACGGTTGGCGATAGGTCATAAGGTCCTTGTTCAATAGCGAAACGAACCCCGATTAATGACATATCTATTGCAGCCTGCACATAACCTTTTAGCGCTTCATTAATATCGCTTGAGTCCTTAACAGCAATACGTTCACCGTTATATTCGACGGTTATATCACCACTAAAGTCTTTAACTTGTCTTTCTAATCCGAGTGCCTGTACCAGTGAATAAGCTAACTCTTGTTTATTCACCTTAGCGTGTGGTTGAAAACTATCACCATTAGAGATCATCACAGGTGCTTGGTTTTGTACTCGATCTTTAAGCGCTGAGCCAGTTTCTGTGACGGCATCAACAAAGGGGGCGTGTTTTGCGTTAACATCTGTAAAGACGGTTTTATTATCATTTAAGAAGCCACGGTGCTGCCTAATTGACATACCCATGACTAAATATTGCGCCAGCTCTTTACGTCTTAACTTAGCATCAGGACGATAAGATTGATCGTTTTTACTATCAACTAAACGCTCACTGACCGCAAATTCAATTGCTTTTTCTGCACGATGTCCGGCAATGTCGCTTAGGCCTTCGTAGCCACCTGAGGTTAAAATTGAAATATCACCTTCGATATATTCAGGAATACCAGGACCATTAGTGGTACCTGTTGGATCAGCTTGTACACCTGATAAAGAAGTGATGCCAAAGGCAGATAATTTCCATTCTCCGGTTTGTGCTGGTGCAGAAACTCGCATGGTGCTACTTAGCACAGGCGTTGTTAAGTTACCAAAATAGACGGTACCGTCTGGAGCTTCCAATTTAAGTTTAACCAGATTGGCCAATGTTTCAGAGGAAGCACTTATCCATGCGGCATCATCTTGAACGTTAAACAGATGGACTTCAGGTTCACCTACTGGGGTAAATAAAACGCTAAATGGCTCAGGTGCTTCATCATCAATAATAATCGCATTGGCATTAAAGGTATTGAGATTGTTCACCGTTACACTGTTTTGTTCGTTATAACCTAGGGCTCCAGCAACTGCTGCATATGCATTGACATGACCCGCGCCAACTTCCCAAGATTGGTAACCTGGCATATTAGTAGCTGTTTCTTGAAGAATAGTTTTTATTTGTAGATTGGTTAAATTGGGATTAGCTTCCCACATCAAGGCAATAATACCGGCAACATGAGGCGCGGCCATCGAAGTGCCTGAAATTCTTGTGTAAAATGGTAAGTATTCGTTTTCAATCACACCAATATCATCGGCACCGCCATTAGAAGCGATATTGGTTTTAGCACGTGTCGAAATAATATCAACACCTGGGGCAACAATAGTCACTTCATTGGTATAAGTCCAAGCTGAACCGTCTGGCATAGTAAAATCACCGTTTTCACCACGTTTACCACGCGATGAAAAATCGATTAAATCGCCTTGTTTGGTACTTGCACCAACAGAGATACCCCATGGGATTTGAGCATATGGATTATGCGTGTCTTCGCCTGAACCACTATTACCGGCAGCAAATACCGACATAATGCCCATTCTGTGCGCTTTATAAGACGCTAAAGATATTGGACCTGCAGAGTCATATTTACCACTAGAGCCCCAAGAGTTACTCATCACTCGAATGGGAGAGTTAAAATCCCAAACGTGGGTAATAGCATAATCATAGCCGCCCAGCGCATCTAAAATAGAAAGACCCGCGCCAGAGCCATAACCAATAATATCAGCGCCAGGTGCTGCACCTTGGTATTTGCCGCCAGAGTGAGTCCCCCAACCGCCGACAGTACCGGCACAATGTGTACCATGACCAACATTTAAGTCAGTGTTACGTTGACCTTCTAGCCACATACCGTCAAAACCGGTTAAAGAAAGCGCTTGAGCATGGGTAACGCCTTGCACATTTTCAATCACTTTAACGCCATATTCTAAATCATCTAATGTTGCATCAATGCCTGAATCATTAACAATAACGGTAACGCCCTTACCCGTGTATTTCATGCCATTGTTGCTGTCGAATGCGCTAGATTGTAGTTTTTCTACACCTGTTATCTGACGTGCTTCAGCATTATAATATTCTAATGAACGGTTAGCGAATATCGAACGAACACCTGGCATTGCCGCTAAGTGATTAATCTGATTAGCGTTTGCCATCACACCTACGATAGGTAATGATTTAAACTGTACACCTTGAGTTAAACCAAGGTTTAATAAGCTTTGCAACTGGGTAGTTGTTAATGCATCAAGTTGATCATAGGAAACGACAACCATAGCGCTGTCTGTTACTGTCATACTTTGTAATTGTTGCTCTAATTGAGAGCCAATGACTGCAGCTGCGGTTGCACTAAGACTGATACCTGCGATTGACATGGTTAATGCCATGTTCTTTATTATTGTCTTCATACTTTATATCTACCCGTCTTTAAAAGTGTATTTTATTTACGCTATTATTTGACAAGATTTTGGCAAATAAGACCATCAGGAACAGCCCCTACTTTATGCGGGGGAAAACCCCTAGTTGTGAATTTTCCAGATAAGTCATTAAGGAGATTTAAGCGGCGTTCTGTTTTAGCACAGCCAATTTTTCACCCTCTTAATTCATACGCTAATAACTGGCTTTTGTACTTTTAGACAGCAAGCCACTATATCTTAAATAACATCACCTGAGACTTAATCAAGCGGACAGTTCCGTCACCATTTTTCTGGTGACCTAAGCTCAAATCAACACCATTGTTGACTCAACCATAAAGCGCTCATCTAACTAATCTCTCTCAACAACAATGGTTTTATTGACTCCTTTTTAAAGGTGTCTGCTAAATATAAGTGCTCATTAATGATGCATTGTTTACTGACTCTTTTTTTGCACTCTATTTGTGCGTATTCGTCATTGTCTTGTGCACCAAAAATTATCAACACAATAAAAATAACAATAAAGTCTTTTAAAACAATATGATAGATAAAGTAATAATGATGGCACTACCTTTGCTCTACGTAACTCAATCAATGATGAGTATTAAATAAACCTGCTTATTTAATTGACTCAATTTTAGGAGTGGTACATGAGCGGTCAAGAAGGTCTCAATATATTTTCATTCAAAGGTAAGATGAAAGCATTACATATGAGTTGGATAGCGTTTTTCATTACGTTTGCTGTTTGGTTTAACTTTGCTCCCTTGGTGTCAGTTATTGCTGATTCATTAGGGCTAACAAAAGCTGAAATAAAAACATTAATGTTATTAAACGTAGCGTTAACCATTCCAGCGCGTGTTGTCATTGGTATGCTTACCGATAAATACGGTCCGCGCTTAACATTCGCGGTTTTGCTTGGTGTGTGTAGTATCCCTTGTTTTATGTTTGCGCTTGCAGATACGTTTGAACAAGCGGCACTTTCGCGCTTCTTAATAGGTTTTATTGGTGCGGGTTTTGTTATTGGAATCCGTATGGTTTCTGAATGGTTCCCCGCTAACGAATTAGGGACGGCTGAAGGCATTTATGGGGGTTGGGGTAACTTTGGTTCAGCCGCTGCTGCCATGTCACTACCTACACTAGCGTTAGCCTTTGGTGGTGAAGATGGCTGGAGATACGCCGTTGCTTTTACCGGTGTATTAAGCTTGGTTTTCAGTGTTGTCTGGTATCAAAACGTAACGGATACACCTAAGGGTTCAACGTATTTCAAGCCTAAACAAACAGGTGCAATGGAAGTGACCTCAACGGGCGACTTCTTCTTATTACTCATTATGAAAATTCCTATGTATGGCGCTTTAGCTTTACTCACCTGGAAATTATCACCTGCCGGTGTCAGTTTATTAACAGAACAAAGTGCCGTCATTGCCTACATTAGCTTAGTGGTTTTGTTTGCCATTGAATTAAAACAAACCATTAAAGTAAACGGTCACTTATTTTCAAAACCGGTCGAAGAAATTCATCGTTACGAATTCAAGCAAGTGGCTGTGTTAAATGTGCTTTATTTTGCAACTTTCGGTTCTGAGTTGGCCGTTGTTTCGATGTTACCATTATTCTTCGCTGAAACATTCGAATTAAGCATGGTGTACGCAGCGATGTTAGCCTCTACTTATGCATTTATGAATTTAATGTCTCGTCCTGGTGGTGGTTGGTTATCAGACAAGTTTGGCCGAAAGAAAACCTTATTAATTTTAACAGCAGGTTTAGCTGCGGGTTATTTTGCCATGTCGGAAATCACCGGAGAATGGCCATTAGCCCTAGCAGTAGTAACAGCTATGGCTTGTTCTTTTTTCGTGCAAGCGGGTGAAGGAGCTGTATTTGCAGCAGTCCCCTTAATTAAACGTCGTTTAACGGGACAAATTGCCGGTATGACAGGCGCTTACGGTAACGTGGGTGCGGTGGTTTACTTAACCGTATTAACTATGGTTGATTACTCGACTTTCTTTATGGTGATTGCCGCTACCGCTGTGGTAGGCTTTATTACATTACTCTTTATGGTAGAGCCAAAAGGCACAATGACTGAGGTACGTGAAGATGGCACAGTTGAATTAATTAATGTCGGTCACTAAGCTAACATGAGTGTTATCAATACAGAGAAGCAAACGCTCCAAAGCACGGTTGTAGATTTACAACTATGCTTTGGTGGTTTTTCTCATAAAGGTTTAAAGGCAGAAAACCAAGACGCTTTTGCTGCTATTGTGCCAAAAAAACTTGAATTACGCGCTAAAGGCGCGGTTGTGGCTATCGCAGATGGAGTATCGAGCGCAAGTAAAGCCGCTGAAGCTTCACAACTTGCGGTCACTCAATTTATTCAAGAGTATCTTGCTACGCCCGAAACATGGTCTACACAGAAATCTGCCGCTAAAGTATTAAGCAGTTTAAATAACTGGTTGTATTCACAAAGCGGATTTGTTGATGCTCTAGTTAATCAAGACTCGCCTCAATGGCTAACGACTTTTTCAGCGCTTATTGCTAAATCAAACACCGGTTATATTTTTCATGTTGGCGATACCCGTATAACAAAATATCGCCAGCAACAATTAGAAATTATAACCCGTGATCATAATCGTAAACAAATAGGGCAACAGGATTTATTAACACGCGCATTAGGTGCTGATAGCCATTTAGAAGTTGATGTTTATCAAGTCGATTTACAGGCAGGAGATTTATTCATGCTAAGTTGTGATGGTATTCATGACTTTGTTAGTAAAGCTGCTTTTAAAACACTCTTTGATTCATTGCCGTTATCACCCAATAAGTCTGACTTAGAAGCTCTTTCTGAAAAAATTGTTGCCACCGCACTTGAGCGCGGTAGTCATGACAATGTGACCTGCTTACTGGTTTATATTGACGCGATACCGAATCGGAAACTGGCAGAAATTGAACGCGACCTAAGTTCAAAAGCGATCCCTCCAGCATTAAAAGTTGGGCAGAAACTTGATGATTATCTCGTTAAAAAAATAATACACGCCAGTATTCGTTCACACTTGTATTTAGTCGTCGATGTTAAAACAGATAAGCCTTATGTGTTAAAAGCACCCTCTGCTAACTTTTCAGATGACGCCTTTTATTTACAAGGTTTTATGCGGGAAGCTTGGGTGGGAGAACGCATTAAACACGTTAATGTCATGCGTGTATTATCCGCTAAAAAAGACAGCCAGTTTTTATACCATGTATGTGAATACATTAAAGGGCAAACCCTGGGTGAATGGTTACATGACAACCCTAAACCTAGCATTGCGCAGGTCCGCGATATAATGAAACAAGTGATCGGCGCATTACGATCATTTCAACGTTTAGATTTAGTTCACCGCGACTTAAAGCCCGACAATATTATGATCGATGAATATGGTCAAATTAAATTGATTGATTACGGCACCGTATTTGTCGCTTCACTTGATGAAAACCAAGAAACAATAAAAGAACAAGTACCACACGGTTCATTAAATTATATTGCACCTGAAACCTTATTGCATATGCAAGCTGATTATCAAAGTGACCTATTCTCATTGGGGGTTATTTGTTATGAAATGTTATCTGGTGAACTTCCTTACAAACCAATGCAACGTGCTGAAGTCACTATTAAAAATTATAACGATATGCAATATCGCAGCATTAAACAGTTTCGACCAGAGTTACCCTTGTGGTTAGATTTAAGCCTTCAAAAAGCAACGGCTGCAGACCCAAAACAGCGCTATAGAGCCTTTTCAGAATTTTTTAGTGATTTAAATAAACCGAGTTCATCTGCCGTTGAAGAATACAAAAACCAACCCTTGTTAAAGCGTGATCCTATCTTTTTTTGGCAATTAGTATCAACCTTATTGTTTATTGCCTTGATGGTATCTTTAGTTAATTAACCCGTTATCCCTTTACTTCTTCCCCTTTGCACTTATCACTCATTATTATGATGCACACCTCTGGTGCGTTGATGCCTTCACTGCAGTGCAAAATCGCTGTTACAACTCACACCCAAACCACTATCTAATTGAATTTATTAAAAAAACTACTTGGTTCGTTTATTGCTAATAATAAATCATTATCTAATTCTGCTAATACAGCAGTAATTTAAAGAAGTAGGGTTCCAAAAATGAGTACACAACCTCAGAAGATCGTCGTCGTTGGTAATGGCATGGTTGGCCATCACTTTGTTGATGAAATGGCGAAACATGCCGGCTATGAAATTACCGTTCTATCAGCTGAAGACCGTTTAGCTTATGACCGCGTTCACTTATCAGAGTACTTTTCTGGAAAAACTGCTGATGATTTAGCCATGACTACGCCAGCATATTACAACGAAATAGGCGTTAATTTTTTTACCAACGCGAAAGTCACTAATATTAATAAAGCTGCACAAACCGTGACGACTGAATCGGGTGACATTTTCGCTTACGATAAATTAGTTATGGCGACAGGATCATACCCCTTTGTTCCCCCTATTCCAGGTAAAGAACGTGACCATTGTTTGGTTTATCGTACTATTCAAGATTTAGAAGACATTCAAGCGTCAGCTAAAGCGGGTAAAGTTGGTGTGGTTGTTGGTGGGGGGTTATTAGGTTTAGAAGCCGCTAACGCCCTTAAAGAACTTGGCCTGCAGACACACGTTGTAGAGTTTGCCCCACAATTGATGGGCGTGCAATTAGACAAAGACGGCGGCGCTTTATTGCGTTCAATGATCGAAGGTATTGGTGTTCAGGTACATACACAAAAAGCCACCAATGAAATTGTCGACGGTGAAGAATGTGTTCACCGAATGAATTTTGCCGATGGAACACATTTAGAAACTGACGTCATCTTATTCTCAGCCGGTATTCGCCCCTATGATAATTTAGCACGTGAATTTGATTTAGCGGTTGGCGAGCGAGGCGGCATTGTGGTTGATAACAACTGTAAAACCTCTAACGAAAATATTTACGCTATTGGTGAGTGTGCTTTGTGGAATAACTTTATTTTTGGTTTAGTGGCGCCAGGCTACACTATGGCTAAAGTGGCTGCCGATAACATTATTGGCGGTGAACAGCAGTTCACTGGTGCAGATATGAGCACTAAATTAAAATTAATGGGTATGGATGTGGGATCGATCGGCGATGCTCATGGCCGTACTCAAGGTTGTAAAAGCTACGTCTATTCAAATCAACCTGACCAAATTTATAAAAAAATAGTGGTCAGTGCCAATGGTAAAGAATTAATAGGTGCGGTTTTAGTGGGTGATACCAGTGAATACGATACCTTATTGCAATACGCATTAAATGGTATTGAATTACCAGAAAATCCCGACGGTTTAATTTTACCTAGCTCAGGCGAAAAACCCACCTTAGGCGTGGATGCTTTACCTAATACCGCGACTATCTGCTCATGTTTGAATGTCACCAAAGGCGATATTATTGCTGCTATTGATTGTGGCGCCGTTGATGTCGGTGAAGTAAAGTCTTCAACGAAAGCAGGAACAGGCTGTGGCGGTTGTGCCGCCTTATTGAAAAAAGTAACAGATCACGAATTAGAAAAACGTGGGGTAGAAATTAGCACTGACCTTTGCGAACATTTTGCTTACAGCCGGGTTGAGTTATTTCACATTGTGCAAGCAGAACAAATTAAAACCTTTGACCTTTTAGTAGAAAAACACGGTTCAGGTTTAGGCTGTGAAATTTGTAAGCCAGCAGCTGCGTCTATTCTCGCTTCGGTTTGGAACGATTACATATTAAAACCAGACCATGTATCACTACAAGACACCAATGATGTCTTTCTAGGTAATATGCAAAAAGATGGTACTTATTCTGTCGTTCCCCGTATGCCAGGCGGTGAAGTAACCCCAGATAAGTTAATTGTTATTGGTGAAGTCGCTAAAGAATATAACCTATATACCAAAGTAACAGGCGGCCAACGTATCGACTTATTCGGCGCACGTGTTGACCAATTACCGGCGATATGGAAACGCTTAATTGATGCAGGTATGGAAACTGGTCATGCCTATGGCAAATCGTTACGTACGGTTAAATCTTGTGTTGGCAGCACTTGGTGTCGTTACGGCCAACAAGACAGCATGGCAATGGCCATTTTCTTAGAAGATCGCTACAAGGGCTTGCGTTCTCCTCATAAAATTAAGTTTGCGGTTTCGGGCTGTACACGCGAGTGTGCTGAAGCACAAAGTAAAGACATTGGTATTATTGCTACTGAAAACGGCTGGAACTTGTACGTCAGTGGCAATGGCGGCATGAAGCCTCGCCATGGCGACTTATTCGCGACTGATTTAGATGATGAAACCTTAGTGAAATATATAGATCGTTACTTAATGTTTTATGTGCGTACCGCAGATCGTTTAACCCGTACTTCTGTCTGGTTAGAAAACCTAGAAGGCGGCTTAGCCTACATGGAGAAAATAGTTAAGGACGATCACTTAGGGATTAATGATGAATTAGAAAAGCAAATGCAAAATGTCGTTGATACCTATCAATGTGAGTGGAAAACAACCATCGAAAGTGAAGAGCAATTAAAGCGTTTTCGTCAGTTTGTTAACTCTGACACTGTCGATGGCAACATCGAATTCGTTACTGAGCGTGATCAAATTAGACCCGCTCAAGGTGATGAGAAAAAATATGGCGTTCAAATTCAAGCCGTTGATTTAACACCTGCATAAATACGTTTACGAATAAGGAAAATAAAATGACAACAGAAAATAGCTGGCAAACCATTTGCTCAACCAGTGATTTAATTAAAAACTCAGGTGTTTGTGCATTATTAGCAAACAAAGAACAAGTGGCTTTATTCCAAGTAGGCAAGGACACCGTTTATGCTATTTCTAACTTTGATCCCTTTGGTAAAGCAAACGTTTTATACCGCGGTTTAATTGGTGAAACTAAAGGTAATATTTACGTTGCTTCACCCTTATTAAAACAACGCTTTGTTTTAAATTCAGGAGCCTGTTTAGATGATGATACTTTAGCGATTAAGACCTATGAAACACGTGTTACTGATGGAAAATTAGAAATATTTGGTTAAGGATTTCATCCTTTATTTTCATAAAAATCCTAGCGAAGTTAACGGTGCTGGGATTTTTATTTTTTACCATTCATCATTAAATTTAAGCCTAATATGACTCACTTAGCATCTGCTAAAAAAAAGTCTGCATACGCGAAGATTAATTATCCCAATTCTACATGCTAAGGTGTTTAAACAGTTCAATCCTAGAAGAGGTTATTTTGGTGCACCTTTGCATCACAAACTAATAAAAACGAGTATAAAAAATCAAAGGACAATCCTAACCAATTGATATAAATGTAATTAAACTTCTGGTGTGAATTGTGCTTTAATATTTTAAATATACTTAATTCTTAATTTTAATTTGAATAAATTGAAAAATAAAACCTTGTCTTTACCTAATAAAAATACGATATATCAGGATGTTCCATCAGGATTAAAAGTATTGCTTGCTGAAATAAACCATGCAAAAGCAAAGGTATTAATGAGCGTACTGATAAATGAGCAATATGATATCTATCATGTTGCTCATTCTGGCGTACCTTTATTAAGAGATGTTAAACAGCTAAACCCAGACGTTATCATTATTGATATAGAATCTCCAAACAGAGATATGCTTGAAAACCTCAATAAAATTTCTCAATTCGCCCCAAAACCTATCGTAGTTTTTTCAGAACAACAATGTGCCAATACTACCATTAATCAGATGGTCAAATCAGGGGTTAGTGCTTATGTGGTAGGGGAAGTTAACCAAACAAGAGTGAAGTCAATTATTGATGTGGCTATTGCGAGATTTGAGCTTTTTCAAGGACTAAAACAAGAACTTGCTGACACTAAACAAAAATTGTCTAGCCAGAAAAGTATCGATAAAGCTAAACGTTGGTTAATGGAAACAAAACAACTGTCTGAAATAGATGCGTATCACTTCATTCGAAAAATAGCGATGGATAACAGCCAGAAAATGGATGATGTTGCCAAAAACATCCTTTCTGTTGCTAGCATTTTTTAGATATTTAAAGACGTTTTAAAGAATTGTAGAGAATATCAATTATGTTTAATATTGAAAAAAAAAATATAACCCTTGGCTTTATGCCATTAACAGATAGTGCCCCCTTAGTCATTGCTCATGAAATGGGATTTTTCGAAAAATGGGGGCTTAACGTAAACCTAACAAAACAAAATTCTTGGGCCACATTAAGAGATAAATTGCATAGCGGAGTTATTGACGCCGCCCAAATGTTAGCCCCTATGCCCATTGCCTGTAACTTAGGTTTACACGGACAAAAGTCAACCGTGATTGCCCCAATGATATTGAGTCGTAACGGTAATGGCATCACGTTATCGACTAAACTCTACCAAAAAATATTATTACAACACAATACCAATGAGATCAGTATGCCATTTTCGGCCAATATATTGAGACATGAAATAGAGCAACGAAAAAAAGAAGGTAATAAATTAACCTTCGCTGTCGTTTTTCCTTATAGCTGTCATCATTATCAACTTGTTGAATGGCTAAAGAATAGTGATATCGATCCATCAGACATTAATTTATTAATTGTACCTCCTTCAAACATGGTGCCATCTATGCATTCAGGGGATCTTGATGGCTTTTGTGTCGGTAGTCCTTGGAATGCTAAAGCGGTTAGAGAAGGTGTTGGCATCACAGGTGTTACTTCTTCTGACTTATGGGAAGATTCACCTGAGAAGGTGCTTGGATTAATGTCTGATTGGCAAGTTAAGCACCCAGAAACAACATTTGCTTTAGTATCTGCTTTATATGAAGCATGCCAATGGCTTGAAAATATTCCCAATCGCTTTGAAGCAGCGAGGTTCTTGAGTCGTGCAAAGTATTTAGACACACATATCGACGTAATTGCGCCTTCATTAATGGGGAGTTGCCTAACCCTTAACAATACATCACCTCGTAAAGTAGAAAGCTATCAACAATTTTCGACATTAGGTGATCCCACATTCAATAGGCCAGCACATCATTACGGTGAAAACATTGCCAAATTAATGCAAGCGTGTGGACACATAAACAGACAACAAATAACGGATCTAGACATTACTTCGATCTACAGGGAAGATATTTATCAAGCTGTAATATATAAGAATAAGTAGAGCCTTTATTAAAATGAAGTATCTGCCTACAGGCCTATAGACACCAAAATAGTGCAAATACTTCTCACTGTTGGAGCAAAGTATTTAATCAAAAAACATAAAGCAAAGTAAGTTACTGATTTTAAATACAATTAATAGGTGGCACTAATTGTGCTTTATAGTTAATAGCGTTTTCATGTTAATTCAATCAACAGCGGTTGTTTTAACGATAAAGTGAAAATTGACTCAAAACTTATTTCGTTAAAACTAATCGCACTGCAACGACGTAGTCATTATTAGTTTGGCATTGAAGCCCACAGTACTCGGATTGTATCCGAAGTACTGTGGGCTTTTTTTATTTGGAGAAAGGTATTTTGAAAACGACTTTAAAAAATGAATGTAAAAAATTATGCCGTACTGTTATTGCAGGACTATGTATTTCTGGCTCCCTACTGACTTCGTCTTTGCAAGCAGCAGAGCTAGGCTACCCAGAAAAAGAAGAACTTAAATTTGGTTTTATTAAATTAACCGATATGGCCCCTATCGCTATTGCTTATGAGAAAGGATTTTTTGAAGATGAAGGCTTATACGTCACGATTGAATCTCAAGCTAACTGGAAAGTATTACTTGATGGCGTTATAGATGGTCGATTAGACGGTGCTCACATGCTTGCTGGCCAACCCATTGCAGCAACGATTGGTTACGGGACTAAAGCTGAAATCATCACGCCTTTTTCAATGGACTTAAATGGCAATGCGATTACTGTTTCTAATGAAATTTGGAAGCAAATGAAGGTCAATATTCCTAAGCAAGCCGATGGAAGACCTGTTCATCCTATTAAAGCTGATGCCTTAAAGCCTGTTGTAGAAAAGTATCTTGATGAAGGCAAACCTTTCAACATGGGTATGGTGTTTCCAGTGTCGACACATAACTACGAGTTACGCTATTGGTTAGCGGCTGGTGATATTCATCCTGGATTTTACGCTCCTCATAAAGGTGATACATCAGGAAAGATTGACGCACAAGTGCTGTTGTCAGTAACGCCTCCTCCACAAATGCCAGCCACAATGGAAGCCGGCACTATTTATGGTTATTGTGTAGGTGAACCTTGGAACCAACAAGCCGTATTTAAAGGCATTGGTGTGCCGGTCGTTACCGATTATGAAATTTGGAAGAACAACCCGGAAAAAGTATTTGGTATTACTAAAGCCTTTGCTGAAAAATACCCAAATACCACCATTCGTTTAACACGCGCATTGATTCGTGCCGCTAAATGGTTAGACGAAAACAATAATGCTAACCGTCCAGAAGCAGTGAAAATTTTATCTCAATCGAACTATGTTGGTGCTGATTACGACGTTATCGCAAACAGCATGACAGGGACTTTCGAGTACGAAAAAGGCGATGTGCGTTCAGTACCTGACTTCAACGTATTCTTTCGCTACAACGCCACTTATCCTTACTACTCTGATGCTATTTGGTATTTAACACAAATGCGTCGTTGGGGACAAATTAGCGATGACAAACCTGATAGTTGGTACAAAGATATTGCCGCACAAGTTTATCGTCCTGATATTTACATGGCTGCAGCGCAATCATTAGTTGATGACAAGTTATTGTCTAAAAGCGACTTTTCAGACTTAGTCGGTGAAGACGGTTTCCGTGCTCCTCAAAAACACTTTATTGACAACATTGTTTATGACGGTACTCAACCAAACGCCTATATAAACAAGTTTAAAATTGGCCTAAAAGCCGGTGACAAACTTTAGAACCTTGTCGTATTTTAGCCAGTACTTTACTGAGTAGTTATGCGCTGTCCATTAACTGGCAGCGCATAAAGGAGAGCAAAAATGACTGCTGTAATTAATAAAAAAACATTAGGTATTGTGCCAATGAGCAATAACAAAATAATCGGGTCCTTTATTTCAGAAAAGGCACAAGCGTTGATATTACCTATGGCCGGTATCTTCTGTTTTATGCTGCTATGGTCGTTTACGGCAAGTAGCATTGATACTTCGCTCGGAAAATTCCCTGGCCCCAGTGCAGTGGCTACTCAAGTAGTTAATTTAATTGATGAACATAATGCTGAACGCGCCAAAGAAGATGCTTTTTATATTCGCCAGGACGAACGAAATAAAGTGCGAATGGCAAAAGATCCAAGCTATCAAGCTAAAATACGAGTTTATACCGGTAAAGAAACATTTTTAGACCAAATATTCACCAGTTTAGTGACGGTAATTAGTGGCTTTTTAGTGGCTGCTGTTGTTGCTATTCCCTTAGGTATTGCCATTGGTTTAAGTAAAAATTTAAATACGGCAATAAACCCTATTATACAAATTTTTAAACCCGTATCTCCTTTGGCTTGGCTACCGATAGTAACCATGGTAGTCAGTGCACTTTATGTATCTCCTGATCCTATGTTTGCTAAATCTTTTATCACCTCTTTAATCACAGTAACTTTATGTAGTCTTTGGCCTATGGTCATCAACACTTCTTTTGGTGTGGCTTCAATAAATCAAGACTGGGTGAATGTCAGTAAAGTATTAAGCCTGCCTAAACACGTGCATATTCAAAAAATTGTTTTACCTGCTTCCATTCCTGCCATTTTTACTGGCATGAGAATGTCATTAGGTATTGCTTGGATGGTACTTATTGCGGCTGAAATGCTGGCACAAAATCCAGGGTTAGGAAAGTTCGTTTGGGATGAATTCCAAAACGGCAGCTCACAATCTCTTAGTCGCATTATGACCGCAGTATTAACCATAGGCCTTATTGGCTACATGCTTGATAGAACCATGCTGCAACTGCAAAGAATATTGTCTTGGGACAAATCAAGCGCACAACTTTAGCCAATATAGGATTAAGGAAATCACATGAGCATTATTTTAGACATCAGCAAAGTAGATATGGTATTTCCAACCCCTAAAGGTGATTTTACCGCGTTAAAGGGTGTTGATTTACAAATAAAAAAAGGTGAATTCATTTCACTTATAGGTCATTCAGGTTGTGGTAAATCAACCGTATTGAATATTGTTGCCTGTTTGCACAGAGCAACATTAGGTGGCGTATTATTAAATAACAAAGAAGTAACAGAACCCGGCCCTGAACGTGCTGTTGTTTTTCAAAACCATTCATTATTGCCTTGGTTAACCGCCTATCAAAATATTGAGTTAGCGGTAAAACAAGTCTTCAAAAATAAAATGTCTTCAAGCGAAATGAAAGAATGGATCGAACATAACTTACGTTTAGTTCATATGGATCATGCAAAAGACAAGCGTCCTGATGAAATTTCAGGCGGTATGAAACAACGTATTGGTATTGCCAGAGCTTTAGCAATGAAACCAGAAGTACTTTTGATGGATGAACCTTTTGGTGCGCTCGACGCTTTAACGCGAGCTCATATGCAAGACTCATTAATGGAAATTCAGCAAAAGCTTAACAACACCGTCATCATGATCACCCATGACGTAGATGAAGCTGTTTTATTATCAGATCGCATTGTCATGATGACCAACGGGCCAGCCGCGACAATAGGCGAAATATTAGACGTCAACTTACCTCATCCAAGAAACCGTTTAGCGCTAGCAGAAGATGTTGAATATAACCGTTTACGCTCAGCTGTTTTAACTTTTTTGTATGAAAAACAAAGAAAGGTTGAAGTTATTCCCACAGCTAAATCGGCTAAATCAACTGAAAAAGCTCAAGTAAAACAAAAGACGTCCAGTGTTGCTTAATACATTTCGCTAAATTGAAAAATTATAAAAATAATTTAAAAAAACTTTAAGGGATAAACCATGAAAAACGTTCATACATTCTCAAAAATTACGGCAGTGGTTTTGTTAGCAAGTGCCAGTGCTTCAGCAACCGCAAATAGCGAGACTAAAGCTAAAGCCAGTATAGATTTAAACTTGCGATATGAAAAAGTTGATCAAGACAATACCAAAAAAGATGCCTCAGCGTTAACGCTAAGAACTCGTCTAAATTACACCAGTGCTAGCTACAATAATTTTACCGCAGTTGTTGAATTTGAAGACTCACGCCAAGTAGCGGGTATTAACAGGTATAACGATGCCGTGGGCAATAATACTGAATATTCTGTTATTGCCGATCCAGAAACGACTGAATTAGACCAAGCTTATGTGCAATACAAAAAAGATGGGATCACCGCTAAAGTCGGTCGCCAAGTACTGACCTTAGATAATCATCGTTATGTTGGGCATGTAGGATGGCGTCAAGATAGACAAACATTTGATGCCGCGACCATAACTTATGACGCATTAGACAATGTAAAAATGAGCTATAGCTACATTAATAAACGTAATCGTATTTTTTCCAATGAAAAAGATTTTAATGCAAAAGACCATTTACTTAACCTCGCCTACAAAACGAGTTATGGCAAACTAACCGTTTACAGCTATCTCTTAGAAGTTGATGAAGGAACAGCTAATAGCTTAGATACTTTCGGGGTGAGTTTTAACGGTAAAAAAGACAAGTTTTCATATTCAGCCGAATTTGCTACTCAAGATTCAGAAAGCGGTGCAACTGACTACTCTGCAAGCTATATGGCCATAGAAGGCGGCTATAGCTTTGATGCTGTAACTCTTAAATTAGGTGCAGAAGTTCTAGGCAGTGATGATTCAATGGTTGGGTTTTCAACACCCCTGGCGACACTGCATAAATTCAATGGTTGGACAGATCAGTTTTTAGGCACACCAAAAGAAGGCTTGGTTGATCTTTATGCCTCTGTGTCAGGTAAAGCATTCGGCGGCGGTTGGACAGTGACAATTCATGATTATTCTGCTGATGAATCAACCAATACGGTTGATGATTTAGGCAGCGAAATTAATGCCGTTTACGCGAAAAAATTCGCTAAGAATTATAAGGCAGGCTTAAAATATGCGGCTTACTCAGCAGGCGATTCTACTGCAGGTAAAGTTGATACAGATAAAATTTGGCTTTGGGTAAGTGCAAATTTTTAGCTCTCCAAACACACTTATAATGATAACGCTCTACAGGTTTGTTAAGCGTTATCACAAATTGTAAACCCATATCACTATTGCAGCAGGTAAATAAAATTAGCTCAAGTAACCAACAAATCATAGAGAAACAAAAAGTTGTCGTGGTCGGTAACGGCATGGTCGGTCACCATTTTGTTGAGCAATTGGCTCAAATGAACACAGCTGCTCAAGCCATTGAGATAACCGTTTTGTCAGCAGAGCCTCGCCTTGCTTATGACCGTGTTCACCTTTCAACATACTTTAGCGGTAAAACAGCGGCAGATCTGGCCATGGCTGACGAAAAAACTTACCAAGATTGGACGGTAAATTTTCAAACTAATGCCAAAGTTGTTGATATCGACCGCAGCAATAAGCATGTTGTCACGCAAAACGGCCAAGTTATCGCTTATGACAAACTCATCTTAGCCACTGGCTCTTATCCTTTTGTACCGCCTATTCCAGGAAAAGACCGCGAGCATTGTTTGGTTTATCGCACCATAGATGACTTAGATAAGATTCAGGCCAGCGCAAAGGTCAGTAAAGTGGGGGTGGTTATCGGCGGTGGTTTACTCGGCCTTGAAGCTGCAAATGCGCTAAGCCACTTAGGCTTAAAAACCCATGTCGTTGAATTTGCGCCACAATTAATGGGGGTGCAAATTGATGCTGGTGGCGGTCGCTTATTAAAAGAAAAAATTGAAGCTTTGGGTGTTGAGGTGCATACATCAAAAGCCACCAGCGTAATTGAAGACGGCAAAACCTGTCGTTACAAGCTTTGTTTTAGTGATAATACCGAGCTAGAAGCTGACCTTATTTTATTCTCCGCTGGTATTCGCCCTTATGACAATCTAGCTAAATCATTCGCACTTGAAATGGGGGAACGAGGCGGTATTGTGATTAATAACCACTGCCAAACCTCAGATGAAAATATCTATGCTATTGGTGAATGTGCCCTCTGGAACAACTTTATTTTTGGTTTAGTGGCGCCGGGTTATCAGATGGCCAAAGTGGCGGCAAAACATATTATGGGTGAACAAACCTTGTTTACCGGTGCCGATATGAGTACCAAATTGAAACTCATGGGTGTTGAAGTAGGCTCAATAGGTGACGCTCACGCAAAAACAACCGGGGCAATAACCTATACCTATCAAAATCAACCGGCTGGCGTTTACAAGAAAATTGTTATCTCTAGTGACAAAAGCAAAATGCTTGGCGCAGTATTAATTGGTGATACCCGTGAATACGACACGTTATTGCAATATATGCTTAATGCCATAGATTTACCTGAATCACCAGAAACGCTGATATTGCCTTCATCAGGTGAAAAGCCAACATTAGACGTTGGTGCACTACCTGATAGCGCGATTATTTGTTCATGTCATCAGGTCACAAAAAGCAATATTATCAGCTCAATCGATCAAGGAGCTTATACCCTAGATGATATTAAAATTTGTACTAAAGCCAGTAGCGGATGTGGCGGTTGTAGCGCTTTATTGAAAAGTCTGGCTGAGGCAGAATTTGCAAGCCGTGCTGTGAAAGTTAAACAAGATATTTGTATAAATGTCATCGAATAAAATTCGAACATAAATAAATAAACAAAACATCCCATATAAAGCGGGCTGTATATCATTCTCTGTTTTAAAGGTAAATTTTATGAGTTGTTCTCAATCATCACATATTGTTCAATCAACTTGTGCATACTGTGGTGTAGGTTGTGGTATTGATATTACGGTTAACAATGGCAAGGCCAGTGCATTAGTCGGCACCATAGAGCACCCAGCCAACTTTGGACAACTGTGTGTTAAAGGTACCAATTTATTAGCCACCACAGATTTAACCAACCGCTTACTTGAGCCACAAATAAATAATAAAACGGTTGATTGGTCAACAGCGACAAATCATGTTGCCGATAAATTTACACAAATTATTAAAGAGCATGGCGCTGATGCCGTGGCTTTTTATGTCTCAGGACAGCTACTGACTGAAGATTATTATCTGGCGAATAAATTAATGAAAGGCTATATAGGTTCAGCCAATATAGATACCAATTCACGCCTTTGCATGTCTTCAGCGGTTGCCGCTTATAAGCGCAGTTTCGGTGAGGACGTTGTACCATGTAGCTATGACGATTTAGACAGTACAGAGCTTTTATTAGTTACCGGCTCTAATGCCGCTTGGACCCATCCGGTATTATTTCAACGTATTGAACGTGCTAAAAAACGTAATCCAGCGATGAAAATTGTGGTTATTGACCCGCGTAAAACCGCAACCTGTCAAATAGCTGATTATTTTTTACCGATAAAGCCAGGCACTGACGCCGCATTTTTTAACGGTCTTTTAAACTACTTAAGCGCTAACAATGGCTTAAATAATGACTATATTGCACAGCATACCCAAGGTTTCGAACAAGCTTTATTAGCAGCAAAAAAATGGTCACTCGCTGAAGTATCAGCCTATTGCGATCTTGACCAACAAACCCTTGCCAGTGTCTATCAATTATTTGCCGACACTGAAAAAGTACTCAGCTTTTATTCAATGGGCATCAACCAGTCAAACTCAGGCACTGATAAGTGTCAAAGCATTATTAATTGTCATTTAGCCACCGGAAAAATAGCCAAAGACGGTTGTGGGCCTTTTTCTATCACAGGTCAACCCAACGCTATGGGCGGTAGAGAAGTGGGAGGTTTGTCTAATCAATTAGCCGCTCATATGGATATTGAAAACCCTGAACACCGCTCAACAGTGCAACGTTTTTGGCAATCCCCCACTATCGCTGTTAAAGCAGGTTATAAGGCGGTTGATCTGTTTGACGCTATCGATGAAGGTAAAATAAAAGCGGTCTGGATAATGGCAACTAACCCGATGGTAAGCTTGCCCAACGTTAAAAAAATAGCCCAAGCATTAAATAAATGTGAATATGTTGTGGTCTCAGACTGTGCTGAAAACAATGATACGTTAGACTTTGCTGATGTAAAACTACCGGCAACGCCATGGCTAGAAAAAAACGGTACCGTTACCAACTCAGAGCGCCGAATTTCGCGCCAAACTAATGCTATAGCTCCGAGCGGACAAGCAAAGCACGACTGGCAAATTATTGCGGACGTTGCCACGGCCATGGGTTTTTCAGGCTTTAACTATTCACACGTTAGTGAGGTATTTAGAGAGTTCGCTCAACTGTCAGGTTTTGAAAACAATTGCAAACGAGTCTTTGATATCTCTGCATTTTCAGCCATTACTCCAAAACAGTATAACCGTTTAAAGCCTCTACAATGGCCAGTTAATGATACCTATCCTGAAGGTAAAAAACGTGTTTATGAAGAGGGTAATTTTTCTACCCCTTCAGGTAAAGCTGTCTTTTTTCCTATTACGCCACGCCAGCCAACTCAAAAATTATCCGCTAAATTTCCCTTTAGGTTAAACAGTGGTCGATTAAGAGATCAATGGCATACGATGTCTCGAACAGGCAAATCCCCTCAGCTCACCGCTCATACCGATAAATGTTACCTTTATATTAATCCTGATGACGCGGCGAGATTAAGCATAGTAGATGATGAGATAGTCAATATTGCATCAAACACTGGGCAAGCAAAAGTGCATGCAAAGTTAGATAAAAACCAGCGTTCTAATGAATGTTTTATGCCTATTCATTGGAATAAGCAATTTGCGTCTAGCGCAAATGTTAACAACTTATATGAGAGCATTACCGACCCGTTTTCTGGTCAACCTGAAATGAAGCATGGCGCGATCGCATTAAGCAAAACAGACTTTGTCCAGTTTGGTCAACTTCATCTTAGCGAAGAATTTATCGTGCAATGCCAAATGAGTAATGACTTTTGGAATAAAGCACGCACCCATTATGGCCTTAGTTATCAATTTGCTAATATTGAACTTGAAAGTGACCTTTTAAATTGGTGTCAAACAAGCAGCCATATATCTGGTGAGTGGCACCAATTTAGCCAAGCAGGCACCTCTTACATTATTTGCTTACAAGCCAATAAATTAGTTTTCTTGTGTTATGTGTCAACAACACAGCCCCGTATTGAAAGCGCATGGCTTAATTATGCTTTTGGTCAGTCATCTCTAAGCGAAGCTAATATTAAATCTTTACTCGCAGGGACTTCAAGTGAAGAGTTCTCCAAAGGTAAACAAATTTGCAGCTGTTTTAATATTGGTGAAAAAGACATTGTAGGCGCAATTAAAGGCGGCTGTAGTTCTGTTGAACAATTAGGAGAGGGGTTAAAATGTGGCACAAACTGTGGTTCATGTAAATCAGAATTAGCTGCATTACTTAGTGAACATCACATCGATAAGGCCACATTAATTAACAGCACTTGGAGTGAATAATGGATAGTGCTTGCCAGTAAATGTAAAGCTTGCGAGCACTAGCAGATTATAATATGACATTTTAGCTATTATTAGATAAAATGTCGGCAGACTTAAATAAACTGGCGATGGTCAGTTGTGCCTAAATATGAAATATAATGCCAATTCAAACACCTGTTAAACGCCCGAATACCTTTTTAGAACTCCTATATAATATTGCTATTCCATCGATTATTTTAATGAAACTTTCGACAGATGAGTATTTAGGCACTGTACCGGCCTTAATTTTTGCCTTATTGTTTCCACTCGGTTATGGCTTGTATGATTTTATTAAAAACAAGTCGATGAATTTTATTTCCTTATTAGGATTTTTCAGTACCTTGTTAACGGGTGGCATAGGTTTATTTGAACTGGACGTTGAATGGCTCGCTATCAAAGAAGCTGCCATTCCATCTGTTATCGGCATAGTTGTGCTGATATCTGGTTTTTGGGGAAAACCCTTAATTGCTAAAATATTGTTAAATCCACTGTTATTTAATTTAGATTTAATCTATCAAACGCTAGCAAGCAAAAACAAAACTGATCAGTTTAAAGCAAGAATTCAGTGGGCAAATCATCTTTTAGCTTCAACCTTTGTTTTTTCTGCCACTATGAATTACCTATTAGCTAAATGGATTGTTATTAGCCCCGCTGGCACAGTAGAGTTTAATGAGCAACTTGGCGAAATGACACTGTTAAGTTATCCCGTGATTGCCGTACCTTCAATGGTGATGCTAATTGCAATTATGTTCTATGTGGTAAAAAGTACCATGAAATTAACAGATTTAACGTTAGAAAAAATATTAAACGGTGAGAAATAACCTCCTAACTACCGATTAATTATAGACGGATGTAAGTGGCTAACCCTCGACCTACTCCGTCTATTTTCAATAAAGTCAATTTTTGTATTGCTCAGTTAATAACCCTGTACTATTTTTCTTTAGTCATTAACCATTCAGACAATAACCTCACCCCAAAACCTGTACCGCCGGTGGGTACTTCATCTTTTGCTTTACTGCTAAGCGCATTACCGGCAATATCAAGATGAGCCCATCGAACATCGCCAACAAAGTGCTGGAGAAAACTAGCTGCTGTGGTTGCACCTGGCCCACCTGAACCGGTATTCTTTAAATCAGCAATGTCCGTTTCAAGCATATCTTTATACCCTAGCGGTAATCGCCATAAATTTTCATTCACTTGTTTACCTGCAAAGGTTAATTCGGTAACTAACGCTTCGTCATCTGAGAATAAACCAGCATAACGATCACCTAATGCTCGAACTTTTGAGCCCGTTAAAGTGGCTAAATCTATCATAATTTCTGGCTTGTAGTATTGACGCGCATACCAGAGTGCATCAGATAAAACCAAGCGCCCTTCTGCATCTGTATTAACCACCTCAACCGTTAGCCCTTCTGCTGTTTTAACAACATCACCGGGTGCTATAGAAAATTGAGAGACCATATTAGCCGCCATCCCCATGACAGCAACAACATTCACTTTAGCTTTATTTAAAGCAAGTCCCTTAATAGTCCCTAACGCTGCAGCTGCACCGGCCATATCCGACTTCATTCGGGCAATAGATGCGCCGGTTTTAATGCTATAGCCACCAGAGTCAAAGGTAATACCTTTTCCCACTAAAGCGATCGGTGCCTCATCGTTACCTTGATAATGGGCAACAACTAAACGTGACCCTTCTTTACTACCACGGCCAACAGCCTCAAGTGCTCCCATACCTAATTTTTTAATCTGTTTAGGCGTTAACACTTTTATTTCAACACCGAGTTTTTTTAACTCTTTTGCCGCATTAGCAAAAGCAACAGGTGTCATCTCAGTGGGAACTTCACTGGTTAAATCTCGCGCTAAAAAGACACCTTGCTCGATATTAGCTAATGGGGCATACGCTGCTTGAGCTTGCTTGCCATTTTCAACATCAAACATAAACGTTTTTTCACTACGCTTTTCATTGTGATACTGCTCAAAACGATGAGCACGTAAACTTACACCATGTGCCAATAAAGATGCGGCAGTATTGCTAGACACTAAATCATCAGTTGATACTTTAATAACCTGAGTTAATTTAGTGTCTAACTTAGCCAATAAGTTACCGCCCAAAGCGGTCAACTTATCTTTACTCAGTTGTGCTTGTGGGCCTGTTCCAACAATTAACACACGCTCATAATGTAAACCATAAGGTGCAACAACTTGTAAAAAGCTACCGTACTCACTGCTGAAATCTTCTGCTTTCACAGCTCTACTTAAGTGACCTTGACTTTCCTTATCGAATGCAGAGAAATCACTATTTTTCCCCTCTTTTGTGTGAAAGATAACTAAGGTATCTGCAACCGTTGAAACAGAATCTGCAAAAGTTATTGTTTCTGCCAATACCGTTGTGCTAGCAAGCATAGCGCCTAAAACAACTGAGATGGTGGTACGTTTTAACAACATAAAAACCTCTATTTAATGGATAATAAGAATAATATTAAGATATACGACAATAAAGTCATATTAGTTCAATGACTATTCCAAGGAAAATATTCATATAAAATAGGATTTTATAGCGATCAATTAAAGATTAATATGATTGATTTTTATCTGGTATTTAATAAAAAAAATTATCAATGTATGTCTTTTTTAAAATGGTGTTAATTACCTATATTTAGGGCGGCATAACCGTTTATACTTTCTTGCTATTAATATTTTACTTGGATTTAACATGATTGATTTTCGCTCTGACACCGTAACAAGACCCTCCTTGAAAATGCGCAATGCAATGTCGCAGGCAGAGGTTGGTGATGATGTTTATGGTGACGACCCAACAGTAAATGAATTAGAGCAATGGTCTGCCAAACGTCATGGCTTTGATGCTGCACTCTTTTGTAGCTCAGGGACACAAGCAAATCTACTCGCCTTAATGGCACACTGTCAGCGAGGCGACGAGTATTTGTGTGGCCAACAAGCCCACAACTACAAATTTGAAGGTGGTGGCGCGGCAGTACTAGGTTCAATTCAACCGCAACCGATAGAAAATGAGAAAGATGGCACCCTTTGCTTAATTAAGCTTGCCCAAGCGATTAAACCCGATGATTCACATTTTGCTCACACAAAACTGGTTAGCATTGAAAATACCATAAATGGTAAAGTACTGCCGCTACACTATTTAGCAGAACTGCGCGAGTTTGTTAATAAGCATCAATTAAGTTTGCATTTAGATGGCGCGCGCGTATATAACGCTGCGACCGCATTAGACGTAGATATCACTGAGATAGCCCAATATTTTGATAGCATGTCGATTTGTTTATCTAAAGGCTTAGGCGCACCAATTGGCTCATTACTACTAGGTTCAACGCAAATCATAAAGCAGGCAAGAAGATGGCGAAAAGTACTGGGTGGCGGAATGCGTCAAGCCGGTATTCTCTGTGCAGCAGCTAAAATAGCGTTAACCGAAAATGTTGAAAAACTTAAAGTTGACCACGAAAATGCTTATTACTTGGCAGAGCAACTTAATAAAATAAGCGGGTTTACTGTTAATGTAGAGCAAGTCACCACTAATATGGTCTTTGTAAAAGTCGACAGTTCTATCGATATTAATACCATGGCTAACGCGCTAAAAACAAAAAAAATTCTAATATCCCCCAGTGAAAACATGCGTTTGGTAACTCACTTAGATATTAGTAAAGCAGATATTAATAGCTTTATTACAGCGGTAAAAAATCACTTAACGAGCGTAGCTTAAATTTTTAACTAAAAAGTAAATATTGTGCTATTCGTAATAGATTATTTTGATTAATTATCTATACTCGATATATCAAATAAATTATATGCGAAAAATCAAATGGATAAGTCTCGTAGAAGCGTGATTAAGAAAATAGCCTTAGGCGGCGCGGCAACCATAGCCATTGCCAAAGCGCCCTATGTATTTGCGCGCAATAAGGTGACCTTACGCATTTTGGGTACGCATGTAACATTACAAGAAGAATTACGACAAAAAGCGATGGAAGACCTAGGGATAAATTTGATATTTGAGCCTAAAGGTAGCGCTGCAGTTTTACAAAAAGCGTCAATGTTTCCTCAGTCATTTGATCTCTATGAGCAATGGTCAAACAGTATTAATGTGCTTTGGCGCTCTGGTGCTATTCAATCGATAGACAAAAGAAGAATAACCCATTGGGATGAAATTAATAACCTAAGTAAAACAGGAAAAATAACGCAGTCGGCGAAACTCGGTGACGGCGATGCACCTTATAAAATATTACACGTACAAAAAAACAATCAATTAGGCGAAAACCATACCAACGATTTAAGTTTCTTACCCTATGTGCATAATGTTGACTCTTTTGGCTACAACACTGACTTTATTAAAAAAGGCATACCTTACGAGACTGAAAGTTGGGGCTGGCTATTAGATGAAAAATACAGTGGCCGTGTCGGTATTATCAATGCGCCGACCATAGGTCTTTTTGACTTAGCTCTCGCCGCACAAGCTAAGAATCTAATGTCATTTAATAATATTGGCGCCATGACCAAGCCAGAATTAGACAAACTTTTTGGTATATTAATAGGCTTGAAACAAGCAGGTCACTTCAGTGGTTTATGGACTTCGGTGCCTGAGTCGATTCAATTTATGAAATCGGGTCGTGTGGTGATAGAAAGCATGTTTTCTCCTGCTGTAGCCTCACTAAACGGCATGAATGTACCGGTAACTTACGCAGCACCTAAAGAGGGTTATCGCGGTTGGCACGGAGTCATGTGTTTATCTAAGGCGACAACTGGCAAGGTAAAAGACGCAGCCTATGATTATATGAATTGGTGGCTGTCTGGTTGGCCAGGTGCTTACATTGCCAGACAAGGCTATTATATTTCAAACCCTGAGCGTACTGCTCGCTACCTTTCTCCGCAAGAGTGGGATTACTGGTATGACGGAAAACCCGCCGCGATCGACTTAAAAGGTACTGATAATAAAGTATCTGTTTATAAAGGAAATATTCGTCGCGGGGGCAGTTATGAAAAACGATTTAGCAATGTTGCTGTTTGGAATACTGTTATGCCAACCTATGACTATAGCCTGCAAAAGTGGTATGAATTTATTAATGCTTAAACAATCAAATTTTTATGCCAATATAATAAGCATTCAAACTCAAGGGTGCCAGTAATGTTTCGAAGTTTAAAAACACAATTGATGCTTTCGCTCGCCCTCATTATTTTACTTTTTATCGGCCAAGAGACTGTTTCGTATCAGAACCAAAAACGATTAGTAACGGGCTTAGCCTCTAATCAAGAAATAGTTGATGGAGTCGTTCAGGTTAAAGCATTAGAGAAAGATGTTTTAGATTTACAGCGCAATGTGCTTATTTATAAAGAAAATCAAGCTTCTTCAGTATTAAAACGATTAAATGACATGATGAGTTCGGTAACAGGGAAATTAGCTATAACCTCGCTCTTTATCGAAAAAAATAACATTGGCACCGATCAGCAAGTCGCGATAGAGAGTATGCGTGATCACTTAAAAGCTTATCGAGAAAACTTTGATTCGGTTGTCTTACTCATCGATAAAAAAAGTGAATTATTTAATAAAACCATAGTAACTCACCTAAGCCATCTAAATACCATCACCGATGAGGTCTCTAATGGTATTCATCTTAACCAATCTATTCAAACGACTCATGTAACAACCAAGAAACTTGCAGATCTGACTTCGGCCTTACAACTTTCGGCTTATCAATATTTTATACGACCTAATACTGAGAATATTACCAACTTTCAGTCTATTTTTAGCCAAGTAGAAAGTACCGCAGCGCCACTCAATATCGATGGCTTTACTTCAACATTAACCGCTTTATCTAGTGACTTTAATTTGTTGACGCAAGTAACCCGAAATTATAATTACTTAGTCAATGTGGTTATGTCTGGCTCTGCTAACGAATTTTTATATTTAGCAAAAAATTTAAGTGAAGTTGCTTTAACCCATCTTGATTCAAGTAACGCTCAGCTGAACACCCTAGTTGAAGAGTCTGTTATTCGTGGCAATATTATGTTTATTCTTGGTATTTTCCTGACCAGTCTTATTACTGTCTATATTTTGAAAAGACTTATATTTCCAATAGAAAAAGTAACTCAAGTATTTAATGCACTTGCTGAAAATAAAATAATTAATGAAAAGCTTGAACTTAACGTTAATCGCAAAGATGAGATAGGTCATCTAATGAAATCGGCGACTATATTTCAATTAAAAAACAAACAAACCAATGATTTATTACTACAGTCACAACAATTAAATCAACAGCTGGTTCTATCACAAAAAAGGGCTGAACAGGCAACTAAAGCAAAAAGCATGTTTTTAGCAAATATGAGTCACGAAATTAGAACACCGATGAATGGTGTGGTGGGTATGCTGAGTTTATTATCTAACACGCCACTAAACGATGAACAAAAAGAATATATTAATTTGGTAAATTCGAGCTCTGAATCATTGTTGACCTTAATTAATAGTATTTTAGACTACTCTAAAATTGAATCAGGAAAACTAGCAATAGAAAGTATTCATTTTAATGTCACTGATATTATTAACGAAGTCGTCATAATAATGAATGCACTTGCTGAAAAAAAATCATTAGTACTTAACATTAGGTCGATGTCACTTTCACAAAAGACCGTTATTGGCGATCCTACAAGACTTAAACAAATACTGATTAATCTGCTAAGTAATGCCATTAAGTTTACTGAACAAGGCACTATTGACCTTGAAGTTGAACTGACAGAAATAAATAAAGAACAACTTAACTTCTCGTGTAAAGTCAGTGACACAGGTATAGGCCTTTCAGAAGAACAGCAGCAGAATATTTTCACTCCATTTTCTCAAGCTGATAATTCAACCACTCGAAAATATGGCGGTACAGGTTTAGGTTTAACGATTGTAAAACAGTTATGTGAACTTATGTCCGGAGATATAGATATAAAAAGCACCTTAAATAAAGGTAGCTGCTTTTCCTTTTATTTAGTTTATCAAAAACCAGAAAATGATATTACTGACAGTGCTGAGCCAGACATCGCAATTAACCCGGTTAACTTATCCTTTAAAAAAATACTTTTGGTGGAAGACAACAGAATAAATCAAATTGTTGCCACTAAAATTCTAACCAAATTAACGTTAAGCGCCGACATAGCCGTAAATGGTATTCACGCGCTAGAAAAACTAAACTCGTCTAGTTACGATTTAATTTTGATGGACTGTCAGATGCCTGAAATGGATGGCTATCAAACAACTAAAGCTATCCGAGCCGGAGAGGCAGGGAAAGCGCACCAAGATATTGCGATTATCGCTATGACTGCCAATGCGATGAAAGGAGATAAAGAAAGGTGTTTAAGTGCCGGTATGAACGACTACCTGGCTAAACCCATTGATATCAATAAACTCCACCAAAAACTTACGTTTTGGATGAATAAAAATAATAAAACATCATAAAAATAGGGCTTTTAGTATTAATGATGCGATAAAAATCATCAATACTAAAAGTTAAATCGGCGTGTGACTAGGACGACAAGGCCTAAAGCAAAATACCCCATGTTGACGGTTCAGTTACCCCGTGGCTATTGGCTTAGTAACGGCAAAGGATATTTCAATGCGGGTAATATCACTAAGGCCATTAAAACCAATAAATTATAAAAAATAATTTTTCTATTATTTTCACACCACTTATTTATCTTTAAATTTACGTTGCATTATGAAATTTTTTTCAAATTGCACAGATGAATAATCTTGTGCCCATAATCAATGATTATTGATATTTTATAAACTCAAGAAAAAGCTAAAGTGCATGATTAGCTCATTAATTGTTGAGTACTTATTTAAGATCAAAGCGTTAAATAAGTCTCTTTAAGGCAACATCTCGCATTTATTTTGTGCATAATAGCGCCTCTGCACTTTTAACATCGAGCCATTATATGAAAAACAACATAGTTGACTTACAAGGTAAGCTAAACGCATTACTGCTTTCTTACCGTGATAGCTTTGTCGAGGGTGCTGTAGCCGATTATATTCCTGCTCTTGCTAGTGTAAAAGCCGACTTTGCCGGCATAGCAGTCGCGACCATTGACGGAAAAATAGTTGGCGCCGGTGATTATCAGCACGCTTTTTCTATTCAAAGTATTTCAAAAATATTTGGTTTAGTAATGGCGATGAATCGCCTAGGTGATTCTTTGTGGCAACGCGTAAGAATGGAGCCCTCAGGTCAACCTTTCAATTCTATTATTCAGTTGGAGTGGGAAAAAGGTATCCCCAGAAATCCGGTAATAAATGCGGGTGCTTTATTAGTGGCTGACGTATTAACCAGTCATTACTCAGCAAGTAAGTTGGCTTTTTTAGGCTTTGTTAGGAAGCTAGCAAATAATGAAGACATTCGCGTTGACCTTGAAGTTTATCAATCTGAATTCACCCATGGTAATCGTAATGCCGCCCTAGCCTACTTAATGAAAAGCTTTGGTAATATTGAAGCCGAAATTCCAGATGTACTCAGCCATTATTTTACTCAGTGTTCAATTAGCATGAGTTGCGAGCAGCTCGCGCAAAGCTTACTATTTTTAGCCAACAAAGGTGTCGACCCATTAACGAAACGGGTTATTTGTAGTCCAAAAGATGCACATCGCGTTAATGCAATATTGTCAACCAGTGGTATGTATGATCAATCTGGTGAGTTCGCTTTTTCTGTCGGTTTACCAGCTAAAAGTGGTGTGGGTGGTGGTTTAATTGCTATCGTGCCAAATTATGGCGTGATCTGTACATGGAGCCCACCGTTAAACAGTTTTGGTAATTCTGTTGTTGGTATGAAGTTAGTAGAAGGTATTGCAGAAGAATTAGGCTTGTCTATTTACCATTAATCGCTGGCATCAGCTATTTGTGTCTTAAATACCTAGGTTAACTAAAAGCAGCACGTTTCTAGTTAAAAACGGCTGCTCAAAGTCACTTATTGTGCAAGTATATAATTATTGTTGAAAACGATAAACTGCACCTAAAGATAAGATTTGTGAAAGTTCATCTAATGCCGTGCGTGACTCAATAATTAATTGTGGGTCTCGTAAATCATCTATGACTAATTTGTCGCGATAATGACGATTAACCCAAGTCACTAATCGGTTATATAATGCTGGTGTTAGCAAGCAGTCAGGATTAACCCCAAGTAACTCTTGCTCGGTGAGCGCAACTCTTAGGCGTAAACATGCCGGACCACCACCATTTTTCATACTTTCATTGACATCAAAAAACTCAACATGATTTATTGGGTTATCACCAGCAATTAATGTTTGTAGGTAATGATTAACCTGACTATTTTCCCGACAATGCATCGGGGCAATAATAGCCATAGAATTATCAGCTAATGTGACAATTTGAGTATTAAATAAATACGTATTAACCGCTGCTTCAATCGACACTTGCTCGGTTGAAACTTCAAGAAAGTGCAGTTTATCGCCGTTATACTTTCGAGTGACTTCGGCTTTGAATTCTGCCGTATTTAAATATGCTTGCTCATGGTAAAGAAAAACATTCTGGTTACCGACGGCAATCACGTCATTATGAAAAACACCTTGATCGATAATATCGGGGTTTTGTTGAACAAAAACAGCTTTATCTTCAGAAAGGCCATGTAATCTTGCGATCGCCTGACTCGCCTCCAACGTTTGACGAGCAGGAAACTTAACGGGTGCTGGTTTATTTCGATTAAAAGCATAGCGACCATAAGTAAAGATCTCTACACCAGTATCTCCATAGCCTTCACATAATCGCGTATGGTTAGCAGCCCCTTCATCACCAAAGTGTTCATTATCGTTAAGGTGCTGATGATGCTGAAAATACTTATCATCGTTGAACATAGCTTTAAGGATTTTACTGGTCGTTTCAGGTTCGAGTGAACGATGAAACTTATTCGCTAAATTAGCTGAGGTAAAATGGACCTTTTTATCAACCGTATCCGCTGATGGTGAAACGGTTGCTGCATTGGCTGTCCACATCGTTGATGCAGAACAACAAGCGGCGAGTAGTGTTGGCGAAGCTTTATAAGCTGCTGACAATATTTGCGCATCGCTGCCGTGAAAGCCCAATCTTTTAAGCGTATAGAGGTCAGGACGTTCTTGAGGAGCAAATACGCCTTGTTTTAACCCCATATCGTGCAACGCTTTCATTTTTTTCAAACCTTGCAAGGCTGCTTCTTTAGGGTTTGAGCTGTTATTAGTATTTGATAATGAGGCAACATTCCCCTCAGAAAGCCCCGCATAATTATGGGTTGGCCCCACTAAACCATCAAAATTCACTTCGAAACTTTTCATTATTACCTCGACCTTTAAATCATTTTTTTAATTTTTTAACACCATAGTAAAATACGTACCAATCAAAATATTGATCATCAATATATAAAAATTTTATATTAACGTTTAATTTATCAGTAGTCATAGCGTCATTAACTGAACATAACCTGCAACAATCTATAATGTAAATAAAGCGCGTAAGTTGCGAATACCATAAGGGCTATAAGCCCGAAAACACTTATTAATTGTATAAAAATTGATAGATGAAAAAAGTTAACCTATCAGATGAATTTATCTCGTTTGCTGTGACTGACGAATCAATTTACGATGCATTTGTATTTTGAATCTTCCCCGATTCTTTAATAGTACTGCTTATATTGTTAAATTGTTTCATTTTAAGGACATCATTTGATGTCCTTTTTTTTTAGCTTTTTTTTAGCTAGGCGATTAAATAAGCTGACTTTTATAAGATGGATCTTACTTACTGTGCCTAGCGAATAAATTTCTAATGAATGAGCATTATTGATCTCAATTATACTGAATACTGACACTTGCTAATAATTTTACAACGCCCTTGATTACACTATGTTGATGGGTAAAAAATACCTTTTTAATAGCATGATTTATTCCCATTTAATTTTATAGGTGAAAAATATTGATCCATCGAATGAATTTATCTCGTTTGCTGTGCCTAATAAATCAATTTACGATGCAGTTGTTTGTTGAGTCGCTCTAATAATAATTTATAGATTCTTTAAAAACACCTGTTTGTATTGCTAAACTGCTACATTTAAGGACATCATTGATGTCCTTTTTTTCTGCTTATAATTCTATAAACAGATTGTTCTTATAGTGCAAATGAACCAACATGGTGCAAACCGAAAAAAACGGCCGTTTTATAAAAATCGTATTAACAATAATATCAATGAGTTACATTTCGGTATAACTATTGCTATTACTATTTGTCTTCATCAATTTATTTTACTCACATGCCTATTCAAACACCCATCCGTGGTTTACGGTCATTCTGCGTGGCTTCAAAATGTTTAAGCTTCAAACATGCTGCCGCACAATTGTTTTTAACACCTTCAGCGGTTAGCCATCAAATAAAACAGCTAGAGGAACAATTAGGTTTTGACCTCTTTAAAAGAGGAACACGTTCAATAGAGCTAACCAGTTCAGGGAAACAGTTTTATCAATCTATTCAACCGATAATTCATCAGCTTGAATCAACAATTTCGGAGTTCACTCATAATCAACAAAATAAAACTATTGTCATTAGTTTGCCTGAGTTTTTTGCCAGTGAGTTATTTATTCCTCAGTTAAGTACATGGTCTGAAAAAAATCCAGAAATAAACTTACAATTAGAAACGATAAAATCAGGCAGTGAACCCTCACAAATTGCTGATTTATCGATAGTATTGGCGAATGGCAAGCCAAATGCGAGTATTGTTCATGAATTATTCCCTGTGCGTTATACCCCAGCTTGTAATAAAAAACTTTATAAAAAACTTAAAAGCATGGGGACTTCGGCATTAAGAAATACCCCACTGATTTTACACCGCTCTCGTCCTTGGTCATGGCATCAATGGGCCGACAACGTCAATATTAATGATTTTGATCCAAAACAAATTATACAGTTTGACAGTATGTTTGGCGTTGCACGAGCGGCTCAACAAGGAATGGGCATAGCATTAGTGCCTCTTCCAATCAGTAAAACATGGTTTACTGAACAGTTATTAGTAAAACTCTTCGATGAAGAACTCAATACCAATGACAAATACTATTTGATCCAACATGAAAATATGGAAAATAAAACTGAGCTAACTTTATTTGCTGACTGGGTTAAAGAAACCTTCGCCAATAACAACGAATAACGATGCCAATGATAGATGAAATTTATTCACTCAATACGTCGATTTTAATCGTTTGTCTCGCGAAATGAAAATTTCTATAGTAGACCTGCATCAACCGGATGCGCTTTTAAATAGAGAGAAAAAAAATGAAAACTACATTAGCTTTATTAACCCCATTATTGATAACTTTACTAGTAAGTAACCCTGTATCAGCTTTTGAAAGTGACACCGCATTAAAAGTTGCGGTAGTTAAAGATGCCAGAGGTACTCAAGATATTGTTAAAGGCAATTTTAATAAAAGCATTAAGAAACTCACCAAACGCCATCAAGATGAAAGTTCGTATAACAGCCATATGAGTTTATGTGTTGCCTATTTGCAAGCTGATAATGCAGAACAGTCAGAGTTAGCATGTACTGCGGCAATCGACAGTATTGAGGCCATGAACTTAAATAACACCATTGGACTTTACCTTAAGTCATTAAGTTACAGTAATCGTGGTATTTCAAGGTACAAAAACAATGATATTAGCGGTGCCCTAGCTGATTTAAACCAAGCGATATTAATTGATGAAAACACAATTACGTTAGGTAACTTAAAAATTATCAAGCAAAAAGCATATCGATTGGCATCACTTTCAGAAACCTCACCACTGATTGCAGATTAATCAATAACTTAACACTAGATTTCAGGAGATATATCATGATCAAACGCATGCTAAATAGCATTTCATCTTTTACCAGTTTACTCATTAACATCAAGCACTTATCTGTGAGTCAGTGGGATATTGAAGAAACAGAGAATAGCCAAAATTTTAACGAAATTCGACAACCAAGGTAAATGAATGGCTTATTTAATAAACGGTAGCAGCGCAAGCAGAAATCGCTAAATATTTCAGGATATCAATGGCGTTGCTACTTTCCCACCCAGCTTATTCATAATATAAACACCTGTAGGTTAACCCTATTCAACTTGCTACTCCCCCCTAAATAATATTTATCATCAAAGTAGAGTTTAATGAATTATATAAGTGTAATAGATAGATATCATGAATATCACAATGCTATTCATGAACTTATGGCGTCAATCGTCGCAGGAGCCTTTGATGAAAACTTTTTTAAAGACGAAACCCTGCTACAAACTTCAATGCTCTGGCTAACTAAACATTACCCTTTTATTGAGTTGATGTTCACTTTAGATAGCGATGGCGTTCAAAGTAGTAAAAATATTTCTAAGAAGAATAATATAAATAAAAGTATTGCCGAAGGCCTTGGGATAGACCGCTCTTATCGCCCCTATTATATAAAGGCAGATAAAAATAATACCATCATTGTTACTGAGCCTTATTTATCAACCTCTAGCCATAATCTATGTATTTCTACATCAATGAAATATGCTAATAAAAATGGTGATGTTATTGGTGTATTGGTGATTGATATTAACTTAGCTCAAGCCATTGAATTTTTAATGGGGGATGTAAAAAGAAAAAAATTCCATCCTTTTTTCGTCAGTGTCTATTCATGTATTGTCGTTGGACTATTCTTTATTGTCGGTATTCTTTTATATTCTGCCGGTAGCGAAATAGTTAATTTATTACTCTCACCAACCCCTGAAGATCTACAAATAAAACCTTTTGGTATTATTATTTTTCTGACCTTAGCACTGGCCATTTTCGACTTAGGCAAAACAACGATAGAAGAAGAAGTGTTAATGCAAAAAGATATATTACGCCATAGTTCAACAAGACGAACAATAACTCGATTTATTGCCACTATCTTAATTGCCGTTTCAATAGAAGCTTTATTGCTAATGTTTAAGTCAGTACTTGGCTCCCCTGAATATTTAGTTAATGCTGTTGCTATGATGGCTACTTCAGTTGGCCTACTTGTTGGTTTAGGCCTATATGTTTACCTTGGCGCAAAAGCAGAAACACTACTAAAAAAATAACACTTTCCAATGAAGATAATAAAAAAAGATTACCTTAGTGTCTATTTCATTTAAATGGCTGACAATATTCACTGTTATTACTGACAGAAGTTATTTAAGGTTTTACTAAAATCATGTCAGTTTATCTTTAGCAATATTTTGCTCCACTAATTAACCAAGAGTTCAAGTCCCTTAGCTATGATTTAATGGCGTTCAAAATAAAAATATCGATGATTAATTCACTACAGGCTAGTCAAAATTGACTTCAGCGGGTAGAATCTAGCCCATCAATTTATTAAGAACGACGAGATGCATTCAGATGGGCAGAGCATACCAAAATCGCAAATTATCAATGGCGAAAACAGCAGGCGCAAAAACTAAAGTTTATTCAAAATACGGTAAAGCAATTTATGTAAGTGCCAAAGAAGGCGGTGTTGACCCAGATGGTAACCTAACACTACGTGGCTTAATCGATAGAGCTAAAAAAGATCAAGTACCTACTCACGTCATTGAAAATGCAATAAAGAAAGCATCAGGCGCTGGAGGCGAAGATTTTGTTGCCGCAAGGTATGAAGGTTTTGGTCCAGGTAACTGTATGGTTATTATTGATTGTTTAACGGATAACGGTAATAGAACGATTAAAGATGTTCGCCAATGTTTTACCAAGACCTATTCTAAAATTGGTTCATCGGGCACCGTTTCTCATATGTTTAATCATCAAGCTGTCTTTGCTTTTCAAGGCGAAGATGATGAAACTGTATTAGAAACCTTAATGATGGCTGACATTGATGTAACAGATGTTGAACTTGAAGACGGTATCATTACTGTTTATGCACCACATACTGAGTTTTTCAAAATAAAAACTGAATTTGCTAATTCAATGCCAGAGTTTGATTTAGAAGTTGAAGAAATCACTTGGGTACCGCAAACCTACACTGAAATTACCGGTGAAGATGACACAGCAAATTTCGAGAAATTTATCGCTATGTTAGATGATTGTGATGATGTACAAAACGTTTATCATAATGCCGATATTGCAGAGTCGTAATTTGCAACAGTATTAAGTCCAGGATGTCTGTTATCAGACATCCTGTTTTCTACTATATCAATATGTATCAACCTTATATGCTGTTCACATCGGTGTTAAAGGGGAACGCTCCTTTATTTAGCCAGCTTTTCCATCATCACGTTTACCGCGTCTAAATGCTCAGGGTTGTTATGACACATTCCTTGAAATACCGCACAAATATCAAGAAAGTCTGGTAAGTCGGTACGTTGTGCCATTTTCATTAACCGCTTAGTTAAACGCATTGCCGCCGTTGGTTTACTGGCAATATCATTTGCTAAAGCCATAACGTTATCCATTAAACACTCAGCATCAACAACATTTAACACCACCCCCATTTCTTTCGCTTCATCGGCATTAATTATTCTGCCTGTAAAAGTTAACTCCGCGGCTTTTTGATAACCAATAACTCGCTGCATAAACCATGCACCACCATCCCCTGGAATAAGACCTAAATTAGCAAATGTTTCGCCAAACTTAGCTTTTGTTGAGGCTATTCGGATATCACACATATTAGCAACATCGAAACCGGCACCGATTGCTGCACCATTAACAGCAGCAATAATAGGGACTTCACATTTATGTAATGCTAGTGGAATGCGCTGAATTCCTTGACGATAACGAGCTTCAAGTTCTTGTACATCACCAGCAAAATCACCACCACGTTCAGCCATATCTTTAATATTTCCCCCCGATGAAAACGCAGAGCCGGCACCGGTAATAATCAGCACAGCCACATCAGCCGTTTTATTAACCCACTCGACGGTGGTAACAATATCATCAGCAATTGCGGTACTTGTTAGCGCATTACGTACGTCATGGCGATTAAAGGTTAGCGTAGCAATATTATTATCTAGTGCGAGTAGACAGTCGGCTAATTGGGGAAGATTTTCTTTCATCGTTGTTTCTCATCAAGTTTGACTTGTTGCCAATATTCTTCAAGTTTTTCTAGCGAATGTTGTTCAAATTCTACGCCAGAGCTTGCCACTTGTTTTTCAACACCATGAAACCGTTTTGTAAATTTCTGATTTGCTTGGCGTAATAACTGCTCAGGGTCTTGTTTGGCATGGCGACAAAGATTGACAACGGCAAACATTAAGTCACCTAATTCTTCAGCGAGCGCTTGCGGATTATTTTGCTCAATTTCAAGATGAACTTCTTCGACTTCTTCGACAACCTTAGCAAAGACATCTTCAATGTTATGCCAGTCAAAACCAGCATGTGCGCAGCGTTTTTGAATTTTAGCGGCTTGAGAAAGTGCGGGTAAATTTCGCGGAATATCGGCTAAAATACTGATGTGTTCGTTGAGGTTTTTTTGTTGTCTTTCTTGCGCTTTTTCATTTTCCCAATTGGCATTAATCTCTGCATCAGATGTTAGATTTTTATCGCCAAAGACATGAGGGTGTCGACGAATGAGTTTCTCACAAATGGCCGCGACGACACTGTCAAAATCAAATTGTTTTTGTTCTTGCCCGAGCTGACTATAGAAAACAATCTGAAATAACAAGTCACCTAATTCTTTTTCTAATTCTGAGAAGTCTTGCTGTTCAACAGCGTCAATGACCGCATCAGCAACTTCGTAGGCTTCTTCAATGGTATGCGGTACTATCGAAGCAAAGTCTTGCTTGATATCCCACGGGCACCCTGTTTTAGGGTCGCGTAACTCGGTCATGATCCAACGTAGCTTATTCATTGAGGCTTGTTCAGTTAACATATTTATACATTTTCCATAAGGTAGATAAAATACAACTAGAGTCGCTTAACTTCTAATACATCATCAAGTTGAAGTAATTTGCCAATTAAACGTCCTAATATTTCATTATTTGGAATTTCAATATTTAACAACATAGCGACTGTTTGCTTGCTTGGATCAGAACGGCTTTCCATGCCAACAATACTGACCCGTTCATTGGAAACAATCGTAGAAATATCACGCACTAAACCTTGACGGTCACTCGCTATAACTTTCACTGTTGCTAGATAGCTCTGTTGATTCTGCTCACCCCATTGTACTTCTACTTCTCGTTCAGGTTGCTGAACTAACGAATTCGCTAATTGGTCACAATCATTGCGATGCACCGAGATACCCCGTCCCTGAGTAATAAAGCCAGCAATATCATCGCCTGGCACCGGATGACAACATTTTGCCATATGCGTTAATAAATTACCGACACCCGATACCGTAATGCCATTAGCATCGGTTTGAGATTTTTGTTGTGCCTGTTGAGGTTTGACCAAACTTTGTGGGTCAAGATCTACCGGTGGTTTGTTTTTCTCGTCATGATATTGCAAATGATTAATCACTTGCATTAAACGGGCATTACCTGAGCCAATAGCTGCATATAAATCATCAATCGATTTTATATTAAAGCGCCTACTCGCTGACATTAAATCAGTCTCGGTCAAATCGATTTTAGATAATTCTGTCTCTAACTGTTCTTTACCTATGGCAATATGTTTATCACGGTCGAGTAATCTAAAAAAATGTTGAATTTTTGACCGTGTTCTAGGTGCATGGGTATAATGCAGATTAGGGTTTAACCAATCACGACTTGGATTAGGTGTTTTACTGGTTAACACTTCGACTTGATCGCCTGTTTTTAAGCGGTAAGTAAAAGGTACAATCCGTCCAGAGACTTTCGCGCCGATGCAACAATGACCTACATTTGAATGAATATAGTAAGCAAAATCTAAAGGTGTAGAGCCAGCAGGTAAATCAATAACATCGCCGTTAGGTGTAAATACATAAATACGGTCTTCAAAGACCTGACTACGTAATTCATCGAGTAAATCGCCACTTTCGCTGACGTCATCTTGCCATTGTAAAATTTTTCTTAGCCAGCTAACTTTTTCATCAAAACCAGTTTTTTTATCCGTGTTCTTACTGCCAGTGCTGCCTTCTTTATAACGCCAATGAGCCGCAACACCCATTTCTGCATCATCGTGCATTTGCTGAGTTCTTATTTGTACTTCTACTGATTTGCCTTCTGGACCTAATACAACCGTATGAATCGATTGATAACCATTAGGTTTTGGTGTGGCGACATAATCATCAAATTCGTTAGGTAAATGCTGCCAACTGGTATGAACTATACCTAATGCGCCATAACAATCTTGAAGTTTATCAACAACAACCCTCACGGCTCTAACATCAAAAAGTTGTTCAAAACCAAGCGATTTTTGCTGCATTTTTTTCCAAATGCTAAAAATATGCTTGGGCCGACCATACACTTCACCGGCAATATTTAAATCTTGTAATTGCCCACTAAGATTACTCACAAAATTAGCCATATATTGTTCACGGTCTAAGCGTTTTTCATCTAATTGTTGGGCTATATTTTTGTACACCTTGGGATGAAGGTAGCGAAAGGAAATATCTTCAAGCTCCCATTTTAATTGACCAATGCCTAGTCTATTAGCGAGAGGTGCATAAATATTGGCGGTTTCTTTGGCAGCTAAAACTCGCGTTTCTTCATCGGCATTTTTTACCAGCCTTAAGTAACAGACTCGCTCGGCAAGTTTAATAACAACAGCACGAACATCGTCAACCATGGCAACTAACATCTTACGAATATTATCAACTTGATTGGCCGACACTTGATTAGACTGGCCTTGCTGTAATGTCTTTATCGCTTGCATTTGGCTAACGCCATTACATAAATTTAGAATTTTCTTAGAAAAGTTTTCTTCTATATATTCTAATGATATGCATTGGTATTCATATAACGGCAGTAAAAATGCAGCACATAAAGAATCGCGATCTAAATTCAAACTGGCGAGGATCTCAACCATCTCTAAAGACTTAGTCTGGCATTCTTGCTGGTCAACATAAAAATCACTGACTTGCTGCCAAAGCTTTTCAAGTGCTTGATTTTTTTGTTCACTAAGCTCCAATGAACTTAACCATTGCTCAAAATTTATTTCCGATATTTGATGAGATTTACGTACCGAAACCATAAAAATAACCTACTAAATTTTAGAAAAAAAATGAATGTCTACTTCACAAACAATACCATAGTCTCAATATGCTTTGTTTGAGAAAACATATCCATTAAGGATATTTTTTCAATGCGATAACCCTGTGCTAGCAATAATTCACTATCTTTGGCTAAGGTTGCCGGATCACAACTGACATATAGCACGCTATTAATATTTAAATGTACTAATTGTTGTAACGCTTGATAAGCGCCAGCACGCGCGGGATCTAATAGCAGCTTAGTATATTTTTTATTTGCCCAAGCTTCCTCTTTCCAATGACTATTTAAGTCAGCTTGATAAAACTCACAATTACTTAAACCATTTTGCAAAGCGTTTTTATGCGCGTTGCTGACCATAAGTTCAACACCTTCAATACCTACAACTTGCGCAACTTTTTTAGCTATTGGTAAGCTAAAATTACCTAAACCACAAAATAAATCTAAAACAATATCTTGCTCGGTCAAGTTTAACCATTGAATGGCTTGATTTATCATGCTTTTATTAACTTGGTGGTTAACCTGAATAAAGTTGTCGCTACTAAAAGAAATAACAATATTGTCAGCTAAACTATAGTGCAAACTAGTTAAAGTCGCTTTATCGAGCGTTACTACCTCTTTACCTAAGTCAAAGAGAACATCACAAGAAAAATCATCACTGAATGCTTGCCAGTGACTTTTATCTTGCTTGGTCAGCGGCTCTAACTGGCGCACGACTACCGTCACTTTTTCTGTGGCAATAACTTCAATATGACCGATAGCATTTTTACCTGATAATTTTTTTAGTAATGTTCTTAAGGGTAAAAAGATATTATTTACCGGCTCGATAAGTACAGGGCAACTTTTAATATTAATCAGCTGATTGCTGCCCCGTTGTCTAAAACCAATAATGGCTTGGCCTGCTTTATTATACTGCACACCAATACGCGCCTTGCGGCGATAATGCCAAGGCTGGCTGACGATAGGCGCTTGCCAAGGAAGTGACTGCTCGTGGTTGCTTCGCGAAAATAAATCACTGACCTTCTGCTGCTTAAAATCAAGCTGAGTACTAATGGCTAAATGCTGTAAATCACAGCCGCCACAACTGAGAAAGTGCTGGCACTTAGCGGCAACACGCCGTTTATTAGCAACGGATACGTCAATTAACTTGCCACGACTATATTTGTTTTTTTGTTCAATAACCTTCACTTTTACAACTTCATCAGGTAAAGCACCATCAATAAATATAGGCTTTTTATTGTGTAAACCTACGCCACAGCCGTTAATATCAAGACGAGTAACCTTGATACTAACTTCTTGACCTAGTTCTTGTTTTTTAGCTGTTGCTTTAAAAAAATTCGCCATAACGAAATATACCTGTTAAGTGCTATAAATTTATATGACGATATGCCATGATAAGGTTATTCAATGTCATGATTTTACACTAAAGTTCAGCAGATAATGCATAAAATAAGTCTGAAAGATTGGGTAATTTTACTTACCATAGTGCCAACCACTTTGATCGCTTTCTCGATAGCTAGCTATTTTTCATATAGCCGTTATGACGAATTAAATACGTTTTTAACGCAGCGCTCTCAAAGTATTATTGAACCCCTAGCAATTGCTAGCTCTTTAGGTATGTTAAACAAAGATCGTGTTCAACTGCGTAATCTGATGAATTTCACCCATCGCAGTCAATCATCAATTATCAAAAGTATTGCTGTTTTTACTAAAGATAACCAAGTTTTTGTCACCAGCTCTTACCACGGTGACGCCAATTTATTACGTCTAAAAGCAGGGCAAGTTATTCCCAACAGCACTATTTTCTCTAAAAATGGTGATGATTTTATTTTTCATAGTCCTATTATTAATGAAACTTTGATAAATGAGGCAACTCGCTCAATGTCTCAAGATAATATTGGCTATATTGCTATGCAGATTGACAGCAGTAATATACGTTTAAAACAACAAGACCAGATGCTATTTTCTTTTCTTATTGTCTTGCTTGGCAGTGTTTTTAGTGCATTTTTCTCTTATCGATTGATTAAAAACTTTACGCGTCCAATAGACGCTATGGTACTTGCCGTTGATCGTATTAGAGAAGGAAAACTAGAGAGTCGAGTCACAGGACAATTAATTGGTGAATTAAACTTTTTGAAAAACGGTGTCAATGCGATGGCACAATCATTAGGTGATTACCAAGAAGAAATGCAAGGCAGCATAGATCAAGCCACGACCGATTTACGAGAAAGTTTAGAGCAATTTGAAATACAAAACGTTGAACTTGATATCGCTAAACGAAAAGCACAAGAAGCGAATAAAGTTAAATCAGAATTTTTAGCCAATATGAGTCACGAACTGCGCACACCACTTAATGGTGTTATTGGTTTTACTCGCCAGGTATTAAAGACACCGCTGACTATTACCCAGCGCGATTATTTACAAACCATAGAGCGATCCTCAGCTAACTTGTTAGCCATTATTAATGATATTTTAGATTTTTCGAAATTAGACGCTGGAAAAATGGTTATCGAAAACATTCCTTTCTCGATGCGAGCAGCGGTCGAGGAAACATTAACATTGCTTGCGCCAACATCTCATAAGAAAAATATTGAGTTATCTTTACGTGTTAATCCGCAATTACCTGATGCTCTCATTGGTGATGCTATGCGAATTAAGCAGGTATTGATCAACCTGACCAGCAACGCCATGAAATTCACTGACAAAGGTTCTGTTGATATTGATGTCGACAGCGAACGCATTGAAAATAATATTGCGGTTTTAAAAGTAACAATTAAAGATACTGGTATTGGTATGAACCATGAGCAACAGAAAACTATTTTTGAGGCTTTTGGTCAAGCTGATAAAAGTGTTACGCGGCTTTATGGTGGCACAGGATTAGGCTTAGTTATTTCTCAACGCTTAGTCACTGAAATGAACGGCAATATGGGTTTTTCTACCGAGCAAGGTCAAGGTTCAACATTTTGGTTTACTTTTCGTTGTGAAGTAAATCCTATCTCTATTGATAATATTTTTGATAATCATGAGTTAGCAGGTAAAAGTGTTCTTTATTTTGAACCTCATACGCATAGCCGTATTGCGACCAGCGAAATTCTTACCGATTGGAACTTGGCTGTTCATCCGGTCCAAAACTTAGTACAAGTTAACGATTTATTGAATGAAAAGGTACATTTTGATTTTGCTCTAATAAGTCATGATATAACGCCGACAGCGTTAGTTGAGCTAAAAGAGCTTATCGTCACACTCTCAAAAAACGTGACTCAAATTCATTTAGCGATTAACAGTAACTCGCCAAATTTACAGGAAGCATTGATCGCTTGTGGAGCGAAAAGCTGTTTAAGTAAACCCATTACGCCAGAGCGATTAAATAAGGTACTGTTACCGAGAAATCACCTGCTAGATATCGTGAGATCAACGTCAGAAGACAATAAAATTCCAGTTAAAATTTTGGCGGTTGACGATAATGAAGCCAATTTAAAGCTTATTAATGAACTTTTACTCGAACAAGTCAATGAGGTTACTACTGTCGTCAATGGCCAAGAAGCGGTAGATATTTGTAAACATGAAAAATTTGCAATGATATTCATGGATATTCAAATGCCGATAATGGATGGCATCTCCGCGCTAAAAAGCATTAAAGCAATCACTTTTAATGACAATACTCCCGTGATCGCAGTAACCGCCCATGCCCTTAAAGAAGAAAAAGATAAACTGTTGAAACTGGGCTTTGACTCTTATATGACTAAGCCTATTGACGAAGCTATGTTACGTCACTGTATTTATGAATATTGTGATTTAACACAGCCACAAAATATTAAAACAATGAAAAATAAAAATATCGATAACACAGATTTAAATCAACAAGCTTTTGATACTAACAACGCAACGATTATGCACCGACGAAACCATCAAGTAATTGACTGGCCTTTAGCATTAAAACGAGCAGGCAATAAAGAAGAACTTGCCAAAGAGATGTTTAAAGGTTTAGTGCAAAGCCTGCCTGAAACAAAACTGAATATTTCTGAAGCATTGACCTCGCAAGATGTTGAGCAATTAAAAGTACTTATTCATAAGCTTAACGGTGCTTGCTGTTACTCGGGTGTACCCAGCCTAGGACGTGTTGTTCATCAGATAGAAACAGAACTGAAAAGTGGTGTCACTATCGATGACTTAGAACCTGAATTTTTTGAATTCTTTGAACACATTGATAATGTCATTAATCAAGCACCAGAAGTTTTTAATAAAAAGCCTAACATTGAGCACTAATAATTATTTGATAATACTTTAGCTTTAAAAAAAAAGTGACACCGCTAGGGTTATTGGCTCAATGACTTACTTAAGGTTAAATATAGGCGTTAGCGCTTCGGTAAAGGTGACCAGGTTAAAGCTGATAGCAGGACCTGAAAGGCTATGAATATTCAAAGGCTAATCAAGTAACAGCTGATTAATATCGGCAACTAAACTAGTATTGGGCCTTTCAATAATTCGCCCCAGCTCTTCGGTTTTACTTTCATCTCGATAAACAACGATAGTTGGCGTGTATTTGACATTATTTTCTTTGGCTAATTGCTGTGGGTCTTCTTTTTGGTAATCGAGTGCAATAAGTGTCGCACTAATTTGCTTATTGCCTTGCAGTAATTTAAGTAGTTTAGGCACTTCACGTTCACTGTCATGACACCAAGTCGCAAAATAAATGTCTATTTTTAACGATTCAGGCCACTGCGCAACAATTTCTTTTTCTTGCTCAGTAATTAAAGACTCATTGAAGTTTTTATTAAAAGCACTAAAGTCACTCAACAATCTAGCTTCACTGATCACACCTAAGGCAAAGCCATTATTATCCTCCGCGTGAACTGATAATGACAATAGATGGCAAAAAGCTATAGTGAATACTGTGAGTAGGACTTTTATCATTGCGACTCTGCTTATGTTATATCCGTGCGACTGCAACCTAGCTGTTTAGCAATTTTTTAGTAGCACGGTAATGTTTAATGTTTTTTTAATTCGTTAGCTTTTAATAACATGACTTTGCTTTCTTGTAAAAAGATATCAGCATAATCACCAAACCAATCGGAGACTTGGCTAAACATGGTAACAAAAGCATCTTTATCACCCATTTCAACATCTTCTAACAACTCTAGAAACCGATAAGCGAAACGTTTCATCATCGCGACATTATCTTGATTTGAAAAAATGATATCAGTATAAAGCACAGGATCTTGAGCAAATAAACGACCAACCATAATTAACTCTAAACGATAAATAGGCGAACTCATTTCAACAAGTTGAGAAATGTCAGCCCCTTCAGTCATTAAGTGATAACCGTAAGCAATTGTTGAAAAATGTCTCATAACTTGAACCATAGACATTGCTTGATCGTGCGCCGACGCATCGACGGGATAAATCTTTGCTCCCCAAACCTGAAATTGTTTCAGCAACCAATTATATTGCTCGGGTAAACGCCCTTCGCAAGTAATAATTGTTTGTTTGATTAACCCTGACACATCAGGTCCAAACATTGGGTGTAAACCAACAACCGGTCCTTGATGAACTTTCATCATTTCATAAAGTGGCATTTCTTTTACGCTAGTCACATCAGCTAAAATGCATGTTTTGGGTAAACAAGAAAGCTTTTGAATGATCATTGATGTTAAGCGAATAGGTACAGCAACAATAACGACACCGGCTTGGGCAAGGATATTGTCACTATTTGGCCAGTCATCTTGTTCAAGAACGGCTACCTGATAACCAGAGCGCTCAAATAAATCAACAAACACTTTACCTAACTGTCCGTTACCACCGATAACAACTATTTTACCACTCTCTGTATTGACACATTGATAGCCACTCGCATCTTGACTGATGTAAGAGTCACTCATTAGCCGTCTTAAAATATCTTCAATTAATTCTGGAGACACGCCTGCCTCCATCGCCTGTTGACGTCGCATAGTCAGTAATTGAGCTTCTCGGTCAGGCGCATAAATTGGCATACCAACTCGGCTTTTTAGCTCTCCCACTTTAGTGGTAACTCTGCGGCGCTTGGCTAATAGCTCGACTAATTGAGTATCTATCTCATCAATCTCATTTCTCAATGCGGTTAACTGAGGAGCAATACTTTTCTTATCCATTAATTTACTCATTTACGTTTCGCGTACTCGCCTTCATACTGATTTAAGATAAACGCTTCTTTAAAACACCATTAAGTTTATCGGTCGCATTTGCTAATAAAAGTGCCGTATCATTAAAATCAATACACGCATCAGTGACTGAAACACCATACTTTAATGACTCTTTCGGGCCATTAGTGCTTTGGTTACCTGCATTTATATGACTTTCTAACATTATACCAATAATTGATTTATTACCTTCAATTATTTGGTCAAATACATTTTCTGCCACCAATGGCTGGCGACGGTAATCTTTATTTGAATTACCGTGCGAACAATCGATAACAATACCAGGCTCTAAACCTTGTACACTCAATTCTTTCTCACATAACGCAACATTAGCAGCATCATAATTAGGTTTCTTACCACCACGTAAAATAACATGACCATCAGGGTTTCCAGAAGTTTTAATCAATGATACTTGTCCTTGACGGTTTATTCCCATAAAGCGATGTGAAGACGCTGCTGACTGCAAAGCATTAATAGCTACATCTAGGCTACCATTGGTGCCATTTTTAAAACCAATAGGCATAGAAAGACCTGACGCCATTTCTCTATGTGTTTGCGACTCAGTTGTTCTGGCGCCAATCGCCGACCAGCTAAAAAGTTCAGCCAAGTATTGCGGGCTAATGGGGTCAAGCGCTTCGGTGGCTAATGGCAAACCTAAATCAGTTAAGTAAATCAATAATTCTCGAGCTTTACGCAAACCGGTTTCAACATCAAAGGTACCATCCATATGAGGATCGTTTATTAAACCTTTCCATCCAACGGTGGTGCGAGGCTTTTCAAAGTAAACACGCATAACAATATAAAGGCTGTCTTGATGCTTATCATGTAAGGCTTTTAACTTTTGGGCATATTCTTTAGCGGCCTCGAGATCATGTACAGAACAAGGACCTGAAATAACGAGTAAGCGATGATCTTTTTTATGAATAATGTCAGCGATCACCTTGCGGGCAGCTTTAACGAAATTACGTCCACTTTCTGACAAGGGGAGTTCATCTCTTAATTGATCAGGCGTTATTAATACATCTTCTGAATTGACATGAATATCGTTAAGGGTTTTTATGTGAGGACCTTTACTAGGTTGAACGTTCGGTAATGAGTTAGACATTGTATTTTCCATTTATCGCAATATTGTTTATTAAAGTAAATATAGAACAAAAGAACTAAGTGTGACTTAGCAAAAGAAGGGCTAGTAATAATATCGATGTTGTTGGTTTTTCATAATAGTTCCGCTAATCGCCATATCGTAAAGAATTATTTACTCTGTTTGTACACAATATCTTACAGGGGTTTTTTTTGAAGGTACAGTAGTTTTAGTGTTTTTATTCTAGGTTATGTTGAGGGTGAACGGTATAACGTGGTGCCGTGACTAAATGGACATAGGAAGTAGAGTAACGTAGGAGCATTTACCGAGACGGTAAAGAAGGTAACTGTTCACAACTTTGGCTATTTAGAATACAGAGCGAAGCGTCCAAGGGTGAATCAAGCATGGCCTTTCGCAGCATGTTCTAATGACGAGATCAGTGCACGTATTCAAGCCACTTTCCCGCCAATAAAAACATTAAAAGCGCCCTAAGGCGCTTTTAATTAAGTGCTTGTTAGTGACTAACTAGCGTGAACAATTCGATTACTTATTAAGTTTTCTACAACGCTAGGATCTGCCAAGGTCGATGTATCCCCTAAGGTATCAATATCGTTTTCAGCAATTTTACGTAAGATGCGACGCATTATTTTACCAGAACGTGTTTTTGGCAAGCCAGGTGCATACTGAATATAATCAGGTTTTGCAAAACGGCCTAACTCTTTAGCAACAAACTCAGTTAATTCTTTCAGTAACTCTGGTGATTCACTGGCACTAGCCATTAAAGTCACATAAGCATAAACACCTTGGCCTTTAATTTCATGCGGATAACCAACAACAGCAGCTTCAGCTACAGCAGGATGAAGCACTAAAGCACTTTCGATTTCAGCAGTACCTAAACGATGGCCCGAAACATTAAGGACATCATCAACACGCCCGGTGATCCAATAAAATCCGTCTTCATCACGACGTGCACCATCTCCAGTAAAATAATTACCAGGATATTGGCTTAAATAGGTTTGATAAAAACGATCATGATCGCCATAAACTGTGCGTAACTGCCCAGGCCAACTACCCGTTATCATTAACAAACCTTGGTCAGCACCTGCAAGTGTATTACCTTCTTTATCAAACAATGCTGGCTGAACACCAAAAAAGGGTTTACCTGCTGCACCTGGTTTCATATCAACAGCACCGGGTAATGAAGTAATTAAAATACCCCCAGTTTCTGTTTGCCACCAAGTATCAACAATAGGACAGTTAGACTTGCCAACCACTTCATAATACCAATGCCAAGCTTCAGGATTAATAGGCTCGCCAACCGTACCGAGTAAACGCAACGATGAAAGATCTGATTGATGGACTAAATCGTCGCCAATACTCATCAAGGCTCTTATCGCAGTAGGTGCAGTATAAAAAATATTAACTTTATGTTTTTCACATATTTGCCAGAAACGTCCAGCATCGGGGTAAGTAGGTACCCCTTCAAATACTAGTGTAGTTGCACCGTTAGCTAACGGGCCATAGAAAATATAAGAGTGACCAGTGATCCAACCTGCATCTGCTGTACACCAATAAATTTCGCCATCTTTATAGTCAAAAACATATTTATGAGTCATCGCGGCATAGAGCGAATAACCACCACAGGTATGTAAAACACCTTTTGGTGTGCCTGTTGAACCTGATGTATAAAGAATGAACAATGGATCTTCTGCATCCATGACCTCTGGTTCACAAACGGCTGATTGCTTGGCAACTTCTTCTTCATAACTGATGTCTATTTTGTCATTCCATGCGACATCACCACCGGTACGAGCAACAACAATAACCGTATGTACATTGGGGCATTCGGCAACAGCTTCATCAACATTCACTTTCAGTGGAATAACACGACCGCCACGTAAGCTTTCATCAGAAGTGATAACAACTTGGCAATCAGCATCAGCAACTCGTGAGCGTATAGCTTCAGTTGAGAAACCACCAAAGACAACAGAATGTACCGCGCCAATCCGAGCACAGGCTAACATGGCATAACCCACTTCAGGGATCATCGGCATATAGATACAAACCCGATCACCTTTTTTAACACCACGTGCTTTTAATAAGTTCGCTAAACGACAAACATGATCATGTAATTCTTGATAAGTAATTTTTTTGTCGTCGCTGGGATCATCGCCTTCCCAAATGATAGCTGTATCATTGGCTTTAGTAGCTAAGTGACGATCAATACAGTTATAACTTACATTTAATTTACCACCAGAAAACCATTTAATATCAGCCGTTTTCAAGTCAACATCACTGACACTGTCCCAAGGTTTATACCAATCAAGAAATTTTTCAGCTTGCTCACCCCAAAATACATCAGGTTGTTCAATCGATTGCTTGTACATCGCATCGTATGTTGCACTATCAATATGAGTGTGTGCTTTAGCTTGTTCTAAAACTGGATAACAGCTTTTCAATTCTTTCATGTTGAGTCCTTCATTGCTGACTTGATATTATATCAAGTTGATTATTGCTTAAATGCTATTGATATTCATCTAAGCACTAATAGATTTTGAGGTTATTTTTAAAACAGTGACAACATCATATAGGAAGTTAATTAGTGCGACTACTCAACTAAAGTCGAATACGCCTTATTAAATTTCCATTAAAATGAAAAAAGATAATTGTCTACTAATAAGATTAACATTGAAACCCAATAATGACAACGCTGTCATTTTCAAGTTAAAAAAAAGCAAAATAAATTGCTATTGGCGGACTAAGGAGCCTTTAAATAGATACGTTAACGAATAGTGATATCGGGTGAACCGTCAATTTCACCATCTTCGGTAATGATAACAGTACCACTATTATTTGATAATACAGCAATGCTACGTCCATTATTATTACGTATAAAAAGCAATTCATAGCCAAACTTACCAAGACTACCTGCTGAAAATTTTTGAGCGAGTGTCAGCTTCTCCCACCAAACTGAATGCTCAGGAGATTCGTGCCTTCTCTCATTGAAAGGTTGCTTTTGTTGTTGCATAACTTACCCACCCGTTAAATAAATACTAACGTCATTGTATCAATATAGCCCAGATAAACAGCGGTGCCTAACGTAAGTATAGAACAGATTTTACCAACAAAGATTTTATTATTGCGTTAACTAGCGAGAAAGTACTACGAACGCGGTAGCATATAATGCTTCGTCAGAGAGCGAAATGTGCCAGTTTTCAGCCCCTAATTCAGTTGCTAGCTCTGCTGCACGACCACTTAGTAGTAGTTGTGGCTGACCAGAAGCTAATGATTTTATTTCAAAATTTTGAAATGAAACCCCGTTGGCTATGCCGGTACCAAGCGCTTTAGATGCGGCTTCTTTTCCTGCCCAGCGCTTGGCTAAATATAATGCAGGGGTTTTTAACGATTGGTATTTTTCATATTCTATTGGCGTTAACACACGAAGCGCTAATCGGTCTCGCACCTTAATCGCCATTTTTTCTATACGGCTTATTTCAATAATATCAGTACCGATGCCAACTACAGACATAATGAATCACTTTTTTAAGCGCTAGATAAATGTTGTCTTAACATTTAATTTAGCTTCACTTCGTTAAATAAGGCAGAACTTTATTAGCTCTGCCGGGTAGGGTCTAAGCGCTGTGCTCTAAAAGTTAACTACGCGCTTCTCTCATTAGCTGTTTCATATCGCGAATAGCCTTGTCTAATCCGTCAATCACCGCTCGAGCAATAATAGCATGACCAATGTTGAGTTCGATTATCTCTTCAATTGCCGCAATAGGTTTAACATTAAAGTAATTTAAGCCGTGCCCAGCATTAACTTTCAAACCATTGGCATGCGCATATTTAATGCCTTCAATTAAACGGATCAATTCAATTTTTTGATCTTGTTCATTTTTTGCATCAGCGTAATGGCCGGTATGAATTTCAATATAAGGAGCTTTACTTGCAATAGCAGCATCAATTTGGCTTTTATCAGCATCAATAAATAAACTTGTTTCTATACCTGCTGCAGTTAGTTGTGAAACTGCACGGCTAATTTTATCAAAATTACCAACAACGTCTAAGCCGCCTTCAGTCGTCAATTCTTCACGTTTTTCAGGGACTAGACAACAAAATACCGGTTTAACCTCACAGGCTATGGCCAACATTTCATCAGTAACCGCCATTTCAAAATTCATTCGGGTATGCAATGTTTGCTTTAGTACATAGATATCACGGTCTTGAATATGACGGCGGTCTTCACGTAAATGGACGGTAATGCCATCGGCTCCAGCGTGCTCTGCTACTGATGCAGCATAGACTGGATCAGGATAATTTGTGCCCCTTGCTTCTCGTAAGGTAGCAATATGGTCAACATTAACGCCTAATAATAGTTCGCTCATTTTTATATCTCTTAAATTTATGAATTTTTTGTAAATAATTTCCGGCTATTTAGTGGTTTACCATCAAGTAAATGATTAATAATTTGCCGCATCAGCACTTTATACGTTTGCATTACGTCTTTAGATGATAAATCTTCTTCGGCTATCGCTTTTAAATGCTCAGCATTATAACCAGTCTGTACCTGCTTGCTTATTATCGGGACAAAACCTTGTTCAGGGAAATAATGATAACGATTATTATTTTCTGAAAATATCGGCGAATAATCAATAGTTAACCCTAATTCTTCTAGTAATCTATTTTCAAAATTTCTCAATATAAATTCAATTGAACGTTGTTCCGATAATTGTTCAATGCTTTGTTGATATTGACAAAAAAGTTCGTCATAAGGGATATGTTCACCCAGTAGACGCACTTGTAACTCATTAAGGTAAAAGCCACTGTAGAGGTAATTACCACTGAGCTGGTAGGATTTTCTTTCGGGTTCGACACGTTGTAAATACTTGAGGCTGCCTTGACCTTTCAAAACAATTTTTAGTGGAGAGAAAGGTTGTAATAAAGCTTTTTTATTAGATTTTAAGGACTTACCTAAATAAGAAATAGCAGACACTTTTCCTTGTTGAGCGGTTAAGAATTCAAGCAATATTTGATTTTCACGATAGGGTCGTGAATGCAATAAAAAAGCACTTTGCTCAAATTCTTCCATTATTTTTAGTCCAGTAGACGGTTCGAAGTCTAACCTGAATATTCATCCCCATAGCCTAAACTACGCAGTGCACGTTCATCATCAGCCCAGCCAGATTTCACTTTCACCCAAGTTTCAAGAAACACTTTCTGTTCAAAAAGCGCTTCCATATCACGACGAGCTTCTTGACCAATTGTTTTAAGTCGCTCTCCACCATTACCTATAACCATACGCTTTTGACTTTTTCGTTCAACTAAAATTAGCGCATTAATATGGATGATACCCTTTTCGTCCATTTTAAATTGTTCAACTTCAACCGTTGTTGAATAAGGCAATTCATCACCGGTGAAACGAATAAGTTTTTCACGAATAATTTCAGAAGCCATAAAACGACTTGAACGGTCAGTAACATAATCATCTGGGAACCAGAAATCACCTTCAGGCAGTGAACTAAGACAAAGTTGACGAATGGTATCAACGTTATCGCCTTTCGCTGCAGAGATAGGTACGATATCACTAAAGTTGTGCTTCTCGCCTAATTTCTGCAAGTGAGGTAATAATGATTCCTTATCTTGGACATTATCGATTTTATTAATCACTAAGATACAACGTGCGCCAGATTTTTTTATCTTGCTAAGCACAAGTTCATCATCAGTTGTCCAATGTGTTCCTTCAACCAAGAAAACCACTAATTCAACTTCTGCTATTGAACTACTTGCAGCACGATTCATTAAGCGATTAATCGCGCGTTTCTCATCAGAATGCAAACCAGGAGTATCAACTAATACCGCTTGTTTATTTTCTTCTGTTAAAATTCCTAAAATACGATGGCGTGTCGTTTGTGGCTTGCGTGAGGTGATACTAATTTTTTGACCTAACAAGCTGTTAAGCAATGTTGATTTACCAACATTAGGACGACCGACAATAGCAATTAAGCCACAATGTTTATTTTCACTTGTCATGATAATATTTCGCTGAGTTATTTTTTATCAAAAATGAGCGCGAGTACTTGTTGCGCTGCGGCTTGTTCGGCTTTACGACGGCTAGTGCCTTTAGTGACCACTTCGGTGTTTATCACCTTGGTTGTACATCGCACAGTAAACTGTTGATTATGAGACTGACCACTGGTGTGAATGACTTCATAAAGTGGTAAAGCAATTTTACGTGCTTGTAAATATTCTTGTAAACGTGTTTTAGGATCTTTTTGTTCGTTACCGGGTTTAATAATGTCTAGTCGTTCAGCAAACCAGCTAAGCACTAATGCTTTAGTCGTGTCGTTATCTGAATCTAAATAAACAGCACCGATAATCGCTTCAACGGCATCTTCTAAAATTGAATCTCGACGATGTCCCCCACTTTTTAATTCACCTGGGCCTAAAATTAAGTAATCGCCTAAATTAAAGCCTCGGCCAATTTCAGCTAAGGTAACACCTCGCACAAGGCTCGAACGCATGCGTGTTAAATCTCCTTCGTCATGAGAAGGAAATTGCTGATAAAGTACTTCAGCAATGACAAAACCAAGAATGGAGTCGCCAAGAAACTCTAAACGTTCGTTATGAGTTCCTTTAGCACTTCGGTGTGTTAATGCTTGAAGCAATAAGTCATTATCATTAAAGGTGTATCCTAACTTTTTACTGAGTCTAGTTAGTGCGACTGCTGAGCTTTTCACGATTAGTTTATTCCACCCAAACGTGAAAACCTGACATTAGTCGGTATCCACTTTGGTAAAAAACTATCTTCGTCACGATCAAAATCAAAACTCATCCAAATTGCTACGGCTTCGCCAACAAGATTTTCTTCGGGTACGAATCCCCAAAAGCGTCCATCAAGACTATTGTCACGGTTATCACCCATCACATAATAATGACCTTCAGGTACAAAGAACTCATCGCGTTGGGTATTTTTCTGTTGATAAAAATGCTGCGTGCGTGGCAGTATTTGATTATCCATTAAAATATCATGTGTCTTGTTTGGCATATCAGCTGTGTAACGACTCAGGCCATATGAACCGTCAGGTGACTCATCTTCTTTTTTAAAGGTGTTGATTACTTGCTCAAAGTCTGGACATTTAACGTCACTTTCTTGACAAGCAGGCTTGATATATATGGATTTGTTACGATAAATAATTCTATCGCCAGGCAAACCAATAACACGCTTAATATAATCAATCTTTGGGTCTTGTGGATATTTAAATACCACCACATCGCCACGTTCTGGTAGCCCGATCTCAATAAATTTATTACGTGCAACTGGATCGCGTAATCCATAAACAAATTTATTGACTAAAATAAAATCTCCATCAAGTAATGTCGGCATCATAGAGCCCGAAGGTATTTGAAACGGTTCCCATAAAAAAGAACGTAAAATCAAAACAAAAGCGATAACCGGAAATATTTGTACCGACGTATCAACAATTGCTGAAGGCTCTGCTAATTTAGCGATAACCTCAGCTGGCAATACTTCTTGACATTGGGCTTGAGCGTCAGCTAATTTTAATTTACGTTGCGGCGCTAAATAAAACTTATCAGCTAACCAAACAATGCCAGTGATACTAGTAATAATAACGAGAAATATTGAAAAATAAACAGCCATAACTTCCCTACTAACTTTCTAATTTAAGTACAGCTAAAAACGCTTCTTGCGGTACTTCAACGTTACCAACTTGCTTCATACGTTTTTTACCATCTTTTTGTTTTTGCAGTAGTTTTTTCTTACGAGAAATATCACCACCATAACATTTTGCCGTAACATTTTTTCGTAGTTGTTTAACGGTAGTACGGGCAATAACGTTATTACCAATCGCCGCTTGAATCGCAATATCAAACATTTGACGATGAATAAGTTCTTTTAATTTATCGACGAGCATACGGCCACGTGCAACCGAGTTACCTCTGTGGGTGATCATTGCTAAAGCATCAACGCGATCGCCATTAATCATCACATCAACGCGCACCATGTCGGCAGCTTCGAAGCGGATAAAGTTATAATCTAGTGAAGCATAACCACGACTCGTTGACTTTAACTTATCAAAAAAGTCCATGACCACTTCAGCCATAGGTAGCTCATATCTTACCGCTACTTGTTTTCCGTGATAAATAATATCTTTTTGCACACCACGTTTTTCAATACATAAAGTAATAACATTACCTAAGTGTTCTTGGGGTACTAAGATATTGGCTTCAACGATAGGTTCACGAATTTCGTCAATACTGTTGATAGCCGGTAAATCGCCAGGGTTATCAATAGATATAACGTCACCGTTGGTACAAGCAATTTCATAGTTAACCGTAGGAGCTGTTGTAATAAGGTCAAGGTCATATTCACGTGCTAAACGCTCTTGAACAATCTCCATATGCAACATACCAAGGAAACCAATACGAAAGCCAAAGCCAAGCGCAGATGAGTTTTCTGGCTCAAAAAACAAAGAAGCATCGTTTAAGCTTAATTTGTTCAACGCATCACGGAAATTTTCGTAGTCATCAGAACTTATTGGGAAAATCCCAGCATAAACTTGCGGTTGAACTTTTTTGAAACCGGCAAGCGCTTTTGCAGCTTCTTTTTTATGAATGGTAATAGTGTCGCCCACTGGCGCGCCATGTATTTCTTTAATACCAGCAATAATAAAACCAACTTCACCGGTTCTTAAAATACCCGTTTCTTTTTGTTTTGGTGTGAATATTCCGACTTTATCAATTTGGTGAACTTGTCCTGTCGACATGACCACCATTTTATCGCCTTTTTTCACTTCGCCATTCATCACACGCACTAATGAAACAACGCCTTGGTAATTATCAAACCAAGAATCAATGATCAAGGCTTGTAAGTTACCCGTAGGATCGCCAGTTGGTGCCGGGATATTGGCAACGATAGTTTCTAAAACATCTTCGATACCTAAGCCAGTTTTTGCAGAACACTGCACTGCGCCTGTCGCATCAATACCAATGATATCTTCAATTTCTTCGCTGACGCGATCTGGATCCGCTTGAGGTAAATCAATTTTATTTAAAATTGGGATAACTTCTAGATCCATTTCAAGGGCGGTATAACAGTTGGCAACGGTTTGTGCTTCAACCCCTTGTCCGGCATCCACAACAAGCAAGGCACCTTCACAAGAAGCAAGTGAACGCGAAACTTCATAAGAAAAATCAACATGACCTGGCGTATCGATAAAGTTAAGCTGATACGTCTCACCATCTTTGGCTAGGTAATCAAGCGTAACACTTTGCGCTTTGATCGTGATGCCGCGCTCGCGCTCAATGTCCATAGAATCTAGGACTTGTGCTTCCATTTCACGTTCTTGTAAGCCACCACAATGTTGGATCAAGCGATCAGAAAGTGTAGATTTACCATGATCGATATGGGCGATAATTGAAAAGTTACGTATATTTTTCATAAATGGAAGTTCAAATAATGCTGTGGTTAATTCAATAGGGTGAGATTTTAGCGAATTTAGCGCGCTGGGGCTATCTTTATGTTGTGTTAACTTGTGTATATAGCCGTTCTACTTCGAGATAGAGGTTTAAGCAAGTCTAAAATAGGTAAATTACTAGGCATTAGTAGCAAATAATAGTTCTTTAATGGCTAATATCTATTACGCAGAAGCGTCTACTTTAAAGACTTGTACTGGACACAGAATCAGTCGCAAAAATTTTAATCAGTAATTTCGACAATATTAATCATCGAGTTATGTATACGGAGAATTTTGGGGATTAACAAATTACAATATTTACCACGTTTTTGTTGGTGTCTCGCGAGCGAAAAACCTATGTATCCGCCCAATACACCTAACGCTATCGCAAATAACTCGTGGCTAAATATGCTATTTTCAACCAACCATTGGCCAAATGCTGACGCGATGACTAGCCCCAACAATGGCCATAGATAAACTTGCCAAGCGGTTAATAGTAAATGCTTATCTGATAAACCCAAGACCACAGTGTCACCAACTTTTACCGCTAATTCAGTTTCTAATTCTAAGCTAAGTTTGGCTTGTGGAAAAGCTTTAGCCACTTGACCACTACCACAGTTATCAACCTGTTTACAGCCACTGCAGCTTGATTTGATTTGGCTTTCCACGGTCACTTTATGCATAGCGGTTAGACCGGCATTTTTATCCGCCGTTAATTCTATGGCAACAACAGTAGCGTTTTCTTCAATCATGGTTTTTGAGGTGGCTTTATCGTGATAGCGTCGGCAATAGCTTTCGCTGTTTTAAACGGTATTTTTCCGACAATGCTCACTTCAATACCATCACTCACTTGGTTTAACACCAAAGTAGCTCCATCCATAACAAAGTCCGCATTGCGTTGTTTTTCTTGACTACCATTAACATAAATTGAAATATCTACTAAGCCATCACTCAACAGCATAAATTCAACTGGTTGTTTTGTTAGTGATATTTTATGTCGATTAGCGTTAATTTGCGTAAAGCCCTCTGGCAACCAGTTAACATCCCATTGCAGTTCTTGCTGTTGGTATTCTTCAGGAATATCAACTAGCACAGGAAGTTCAGTCTCATTTAACTGTAAGACACTTTCTGAAGGTTTTTCTGTAATTTCAAGATGCGTAAACTGAATCTGCTCTAATTGTTGGCCTTGTTTCGTCACAATAGACAACTTTAATAGCATACTTGATTGTTGGTCTAACCAAAGCCAATAGGCATAACGGTGGGTATTTTTTGCTTCTATTCTGATCAATTGTGCAGGTCGGCCTAATACACGACTTCGGCCAACAGAAATAAAATCATAAATATTTTCTAAGCGAGAAATATCTCCCGCTAAAATAGCAGGAATAGGACCACTAATTTGTTGAGAAGTTACTGAATAAGGAGGCAGTTCAGGTTCGATATAGCTAACTACGTTGCCTTTGCGTAAAATATCGCGACGCGGTCCATTGAGTAAAGAAAGTATCTCAAGTTCTTTACCACTTTCATCGACACCATGAAACCAGTGATATGGCTGAGCTTGATTATTTTTTACAACAACAAAAGACGTACTAAAATTAAGTTTATTTAATGCGCTAGATAAACGTTCGAGCCAAACTTTTGCCGACTCACTTTCTTCACCAACCGCGGAAAAGCTGATGCTTAACAGCAGTAAAACATAACTTAAGAATTTCATTAATTACTTTTATTTGCCTTTTTGTTGTCAATGCTAGTTGTTTCACTTTCATTGTCTGTATTTGTGGTATCAACTGTCAGTGAACCTAATTTAATTTGTTGTTGGTGATCAGACAGCAAAGCATGAAAACGACGTTGTTGATCAATAAAAGCTTGCTTTTGTGAAGCTCTGTCTGGTTCTTGAAAGTTCAAGCTTACCGGTTCAGCGAAACCTGCCATAGGAATAGTTTTTACTATTTGGCTAGGTAAAATAGTTTCATTATTTTGTGCAACATTACTTTGTACACCTAAAACCATTAAACCTGCGGCTGAAGCAGCAATCGCTAATTGGCCAAAGGGTTTAGCAAACTCGACCACTTTATTTTTTAACTTAAGCATGAAAACATTAGTCGTTTTCGGTGCCAAAACGGTCGGCTCAGCGGCAATCGCTTTTGCTATTTCAGCAGATAAATCAAGTTGTAAAACATCAGGAGTGTCATTACGTAAAACATCTCCAATTAAATGATAACGATCCCAAGTAGTCGACAAATGTTCATCGTTGATAATATCATCAAACGTTTTATCATTATGTTGAAAATTATCAACACAAGATGACACTGTTTCAAACTTACCTTCACTCATATATACACCTTAAAAATTAACACTTACATTCGTGTGAATTAAATTAATTTTATCTTCTATACCAAAAATCTACTCTTAATAGCTAGCTTTGTAATAATGGCCTAATTTTTTTATCTACCGCGTCTCGAGCTCTAAATATTCTCGAACGGACAGTCCCAACAGGACAATCCATAATATGTGCTATTTCTTCGTAACTTAACCCTTCTAACTCTCGAAGGTTAATTGCCGTTCGCAAATCATTGGGTAGTTGTTCAATGGTATCAAAAATAACTTTTTTGATTTCATTGGTTAATAATAACTTTTCAGGAGAAGCATTTTCTCGCAAAGCTTCACCTGAATCATAAATTTCAGCATCTTCTACTTCTATATCAGAGCCCGGTGGTTTTCGATTACTCGCCACCATATGGTTCTTTGCGCAATTAACGGCTATACGATAAAGCCAAGTATAAAAAGCACTATCCCCTCTAAAATTAGGTAAAGCTCTGTATGCCTTAATAAATGCTTCTTGAACTATATCGGGTACATCACTGTGATTTTTTACATAACGCGACACTAAATTTGCTACTTTATGCTGATACTTTGTCACCAGAAGGTTAAAAGCATTTTTATCTCCGCGTTGTACTCGTTCAACCAATTTTTGGTCAACGTTTATTTCGCTCATCTGAGCCAATACTCCTAATTATTACTTACTTCTAAAATCCGGTTCAACATTTGGCTCATGGTAAACACATCAAGTAGGACTACACTAGTTTGAAAAAGTTCGAAAAAAATTAAAATAAATCATAAAACTATCCAAATTTCGTGTTTATTTCTAAATACAGCCCATTTTATCTGTTACCACAGGTGAATAACCGTTAAGATTCCTGCTATATGTAGAATACATTAAAATCATAACTTTATGAACAAACAACACAACTGTGACGTATTAATTATTGGTAGCGGTGCCGCGGGTTTAACGCTTGCTTTACATTTAGCAAATAATGCCGATATCGTTGTACTCAGCAAATCCTTGGTTAATGAAGGTTCAACCTTTTACGCCCAAGGGGGTGTCGCTGCTGTTTTTGATGAGAATGACAGTGTTGCTGCTCATGTAAATGACACTTTAATTGCTGGTGCAGGCTTGTGTGACCAAGAAATAGTGCAATTTACCGCTGAAAATGCGCGAGCATGTTTGGAATGGCTAATTGGCCAAGGTGTTGACTTTGATCAAGAAGAAGATGAAAAAGGTGAGTTACGTTACCATCTAACCCGTGAAGGGGGTCATAGCCATCGCAGAATTCTTCATTCTGCTGACGCCACAGGTCAAGCCATTCAAACCACGTTAGTCGACCAAGTTAAAAATCATCCCCGTATTCGAATCTTTGAACGCTACAATGCTGTTGATTTAGTCTGTGAACAACCAAACGATACCAATAACCAGCAAAAGCGCTGCATTGGTGCCTACATTTGGAACCGAAATAGCGAATGCGTTGAACGTATATTTGCCCGTAAAACCATTTTAGCGACGGGTGGTGCAAGTAAGGTCTACCAATATACTTCAAATCCTGATGTTGCCAGCGGTGATGGTATAGCAATGGCGTGGCGAGCAGGATGCCGTGTCGCTAATATGGAGTTTAACCAATTTCACCCGACATGTTTATTCCATCCTGATGCAGGAAATTTTTTGTTAACGGAAGCATTACGCGGCGAAGGGGCTATTTTACGTCGCCCTGACGGCAGTCGATTTATGCCAAGCTTCGATGAACGCGCCGAACTTGCACCTCGAGATATTGTTGCCCGCGCTATTGATTTTGAAATGAAACGCCTCGGCGCTGATTGTATGTATTTAGATATCAGCCACAAACCTGCTGATTTTATTAAGCAACACTTCCCTAATATCTATGAAAAAACTCAATCTTTAGGCATCGATATTACCAAACAACCTATGCCCGTTGTACCTGCTGCCCATTACACTTGTGGTGGTGTAATGATTAATAAGCAAGGTAAAACAGATATCGAGAGCTTGTATGCTATTGGCGAAGTCGCTTATACCGGTTTACATGGCGCTAATCGTATGGCGAGTAATTCGTTATTAGAATGCCTAGTGTTTGCTCGCGCGGCGGCATTAGACATAGAACAAAAAATTGACCGTCAACAGAGTATTGTTGCGTTACCCGCTTGGGATGAAAGTCGCGTGACAAATTCTGATGAAGAAGTTGTTATACAACATAACTGGCATGAGCTGCGATTATTTATGTGGGACTATGTCGGTATTGTCAGAACAACAAAACGTTTAGAAAGAGCGCTGCACCGTGTTGAGTTATTGCAAAGAGAAATAGAAGATTACTATCAAAATTTTCGAGTCAGTAATAATTTATTAGAATTAAGAAACTTAGTACAAGTAGCTGAATTAATTATTAGATGTGCGATGGAACGTAAAGAAAGCCGTGGTTTGCACTACACGCTTGATTATCCTGAATTAAGTCAGGTAGCAACCCCAACTATTCTACGTCCTTAATATTAAGTGTTATGCTGAGTTATCAAAGGTTTAATCACCCTAAGTTGGGTTATTTAACTTGACGATAACACGGCATAACCTTGAATAATGTTTAGCAGACAAACTCGTTTTGAAAATAAAGTAGCTGGGTAAATTCAGTTGCGCGAGACAGTTTTTTAAAAAATGATTTTTCAGCCAGATAACTTGTGCTGGTAAATTATCTTCAAAGACCAACCAACACCCCCAAAAACCAATACGACTAGACGCGCTTAACTGTCTTTTACCTTTAGCCGAAAACTGGCATTCACCCATTATATCAAGAGTAAAACTGTTAGGTTCAGTATAGAACATTCGCATAAAATTAAATTTATTATGCGTATGCTCAACAACTATATTAAACTTTAACTCGTTTAAGGATAAGTTGCACCATGGCGTTGAGTTCTTTGTCTTCACAAACTTGATGCCCCATAAACCAAGCAAATAATTCCGGATCTTGCTCTTCCAGTAAACGTTCAAAAACTAGCTTCTCTTTTTCTGAGAGCAAATCATAAGCCTCTTCAACGAAAGGCATAAAAAGTATATCTAATTCGAGCATTCCACGACGGCAAGCCCATCTTAAACGCGGTTTATTATCAGTTAAAGACATGTAACACCCAGTAAAATAAAATTTAGGCTTATTCTAACAAAGTCATTTGCCATTACAATATTGTTTATCAGATCTAGAAAAATAAACTAACGAATATCATATACACCTTGAATTTCACAAGAAAGTCCTCATTATTTAAGCTATCAATAAAACAAAAATGCTAATTTAATTATGACAATCTCTGTTGAAAATACCTTACCTAGTTACGATAACCTTCCTGATGCTTGTATCATTAGTTTAGCTGAATATGGTGCAATTGCTGTACATGGAGCAGAACAAAGTAAATACCTACAAGGACAAGTGACTTGTGATGTAAATACACTGACAGATAATAATTTATTATTGGGTGGTCATTGCGACGCTAAAGGTAAAGTTTTTTCAGTATTTAGATTGATAAATCGTCTAAATATTCATTTACTTTTACAACCTAAAACCAGTATTAGCCAATCATTAGCCGAACTGAAAAAATTTGGCGTATTTGCCAAAGTAACCATTGAACAAGCCACAGATTTAGCTTTTTATGCGGTTGCAGGAAAAAAGGCAACAGAAATACTCCATCAACAGTTTGTTGAATTACCTAATAGTTTAACACCGGTTTTACAAGTCGGTAGTACCACTATTGTCTACCTCGCAGGAAAATTAAAACGTTATCTTATAATTGATGAGGCGAAGACTGCTGAAAAAATTATTAATGACTTTGCCTTAGTCACTTATTCTCAAGCGCTGTGGAATTTAATCGAAATTAATGAAGGTTTTCCTTTACTAGCACCAGAAACAGTTGCTTCTTATGTGCCACAAATGTTGAATTTACAAGCAATTCACGGCATAAGCTTTACTAAAGGCTGTTACTTAGGACAAGAGACTGTTGCTCGAATGCAGTATTTAGGAAAAAACAAACGCGCTTTATTTTCGTTAAAGAGTAAATCAGCAAATAATGAGTTAATAACCTTGCAAGCAGGTGATATTATTGAGCAACAGTTAGGTGCAAACTGGCGTAAAGCTGGTGACATCTTAGCGAGCTACATTAGTGATGATGGCATTTATTATCTACAGGCTGTTTTAGCCAGTGATATCGATAGCACCACAAACTTACGGATTAAAAACCACGAAAACTCAGCATTAAGCTTAGTAGAATTGCCTTATAACTTAGCGGAATAGTCGCGAGTTACATTTATTTAAAATTTAGGACATATCATGAAAATTTCAGAAAACAAAGTTGTCGTTTTACACTATGCCGTATCCGACAGCGAAGATACACTCATCGACAGCTCTTATGATCACAGCCCTTTATCTATCATTCACGGTACAGGTTATCTCATTCCGGGCTTAGAAGATGCTTTAACAGATCATGTTGTTGATGATAAATTCGAAGTCGCAGTTAGCGCTGAAAATGCTTATGGCGATCGCCACGATGAGTTTGTACAAACCGTACCAAAAAGTATGTTCGAAAGTGTTGAAGATCTTGCGGTTGGTTCACAATTACGTGCAACGACTGATGATGGTGAGCAAACAGTTATTGTTATAGATGTCACCGATGATGAAATAACCGTTGACGGAAATCACCCTTTGGCAGGCATTGATTTAAAGTTTGATGTAGAAATTTTAGAAGTCCGTGATGCCACAGAAGATGAATTGAAACATGGACATGTCCATGGTGAAGGGGGTTGTGGCCACAACCACGACTAATCCTCATATATACTGAGTTTGAAAAATAAAAAGCGAAATATAAGTACTTATATTTCGCTTTTTTATTAATTATTTACCGCTAAATATTCATCACACTGATCACTTTTTCACGCACTTCTTGATAGCGAATATTTTCACAACAGCCAAAACCAGATAACTGTTTTATTTTATTACGGCTAAAAAGCGGCACGGTTAATCCAGTTAAAAATCGGCACATCGTTTCTAAAGATAAAACACCTTTGTGCTTGGTCGACATATGTTCAATAAGTGCCGTTAGCATGTCAACTATCGCAGTGTCATCTGGCAGAATACTTTCTTGTGAGTAACTTAGCTTAGCAACGTTTCCACGGCATACTGAACAATGTCCACAATTTTCAGGGGTGTTTTTATCATTAAAGTACAAGGATAAATTTCGACTTAGGCAAGAGGATAATTCAAAGAAGCGCACCAGTGTCGCAATACGTTTTATTTCTTTTTCTTCTTTTTCGACAAAATAATCATGTAGTGACTTAGCAAGTATATTAGCTGACAATAAGGCCTTGTTAACACTAAATACTTCAGTGATTTTTTTTGTTTCCAAGGTGATTAATTGCTTCTCTTGTAGGTATTCCAAAGCCACAATCACTCGGCCACGGTCACAGCCATAATGCTGAAATAGTGCATCAAAGTCTGGCTCTCCCCATACTTTTTTAAAGCCGCTGTATTTAAAAATAGTCGCAAGAAAATCTTTGCGCTCACCTTCAAATAAATTTAACACTTCGTCTTTATTGGTGGTGAATTTATATTTAAAATCGGCAAAATATGAAAATAGTGGTTTAATAACACCTTGCAGCTCTAACTGAACAAGTAAGGTTCTCATGGGTAATTGGCGGATATTACTGGCATTTGACAGCGATAAACCTTGTAATTCCCAGCGATCATTTTGGCATTCTTGTTGAATGTTTTTTATAACACATTCAATACCACTCAGTTCGGGTGTATCACCAAAAACAAAATTTTCAACGGTATTTAGCCCATCTAAATTTGCCAAGGTAATGCAATTTGATGCTAAACCATCACGCCCTGCTCGGCCAATTTCCTGGCTGTAATTTTCAATTGACTTGGGTAAATCATAATGAATAACAAAGCGGATATCTGCTTTATCTATGCCCATGCCAAAAGCAATAGTAGCCACGATGATTTGTACTTTTCCCGACATAAAATCTTCTTGAATTTTCTGTCGTTTTTCACTTATAAATCCGGCGTGATAAGGTTGCGCATTCAAACCTTGTTGCGTCAAAAAGTTTGCCACATATTCAGCACTTTGCTGTAAAGTCACATATACAATGCCACAACCGGTTTGATCAGCGATACTTGTTAGCAATTGTTGATTTTTATCTTTTGTTGAAACCGCTAACACCGACAAATCTAAATTTTGACGATAAAAGCCTGTTTGTACGATGTGCTCTGGTAAGATAGCGAATTTAGTGGCCATATCTTGCTTGACTTTTTTGGTCGCTGTGGCGGTCAACAAAAGCACCAGCGGAATGTTGAGTTCTTGGCGATAGTTAGGGAGTTTTAAATAATCGGGTCGAAAGTTATGCCCCCATTCAGAAATACAATGTGCCTCATCAACAACCAACATAGATACATTCACAGACTCAATAAATTGGCGAAAACGCTCATTTTTAAAACGCTCAACCGACACCATAAGAATTTTTATTTTACCTGAACGCGTATCCGCCATGACTTGCTGATTTTGCTGTGGCGTTAATGTTGAATCGATACTTGCCGCTGCTATATTTTTCGTCGCTAAAAAGGCTAATTGATCTTTCATTAGCGCCAGCAAGGGAGAAACAACAATAGTTAAGTGAGGTAGTTCTATAGCCGCTAATTGATAGCATAATGATTTACCTGAGCCAGTCGGAAATATAGCGAGAGAAGATTGGCTATTGAGGAGCTGTTCAATCGTTTGCTGCTGTCCATCACGAAAGGCATAAAAACCAAAGATTTGCTTGAGTGAGTTAACAAGAGATGACACAAGAAATACCTATTAAATAAATGAATTAAAAAAACGAGTATCAACAGTCAATTGAAAATCACTGTTGATACTCGTTTTATAATAACAGAGTTACTTAAAAGGTTTTAATCACTTTAACTTTATCACTGACATTAGCAGCATCGATATAGCCAATAGCATCAGGGTTATCAGCAACAAAACTTAACACATCGGCATCATTGTCAAATTCTGCTAAAGGTTTCGCCTTACCAGAGAAAATTAGCTTAGCCCAATAAGATTTAACTTGGTAGCTAGTCTTTTGCAACACTTTGCTTTCAAACTCTTCTCGAGCGGGACTTTCATCTTTTAAATTGGCTGCCATGACAGAAGCACCGTTAGTAAATTTCTTATTTTTACCTAAAAAAATCCGAGATATGTCTCTGTCGGTAAGCGCACTAGAATTAGCCGGATTCACAATAACAGCAATATCGGCAGAAGCCGTTAAACTAAAGCCTATTGAAAGTAAGATCGCAGTGACTTTTATATATTTCATCATCAATCCCCTAAAAAACAGTAACAAGTGAAGTGCGGAATAAACCAGCATCATTAGCACCATTAAGGTCATCATTAAAACCGGTATATTCAAACTTTAATGATGCAGAGCTATGAAAATCCCAACGTAAACCAACAGTAACATAGCTTGAATCATTTTTTTGACTAGCTATAACATCTTGTGTTGGTACTTTTAAAGCATCAAGAGGAGTTCCAGACGGTATAACGCTAGTAAAATCGTTCGCCGCAGTGTCTTCATCAACACCGTAAGTAACGTGTACTAAGTAATTATCAAAGCGCTTACCTAGCATCACATAATAAGACTCTTCTTCACCTAATAACGTATTATCTATTTTAAGCGTAGTATATTCGCCGACAACTAAGATGCCTTCATAGTCAATTTGAAAGCCAAGTTCAGTGAACGTTGCTTTGTCTTCAAAAATACTAGTATTGTCTGCAAATGCAGCGTAACCAAAGGCATTCCAATTATTAGCAAGTCCATCTAACCCTGTTGAAGGAATTGATACATCAGCATTAAAATAAGCTGCTCTCAAGGTTAGCCAATCTCTATTAAAGGTTGCAGCGCCACCTAAGATATTATCCATGTTAGGTGATGATTTTTCACCAAAGACTTCGATTTCATCGGAGTTATTACCCGCAATAAAGTGGTAAGTCGTATCAAATTCTCCAAGAGTACTGCTGTATATGCCGCTAAGACCGTCAAAAGTATTAAAAATTAAATCGTAAACACCTTTTGGTGGTGTTATCCACGGGTAGGCATACGAAACATCTAAAAAGTCTGAGTACATAAAGAAAGGTGCTCGTTGACGCCCAGCCAAAACCCTAAATTTATCATTTACGTTATAGCTAACGTAGGCCCACTCAAATTCAGTATCCCAATCATTCTCACCGCGAGAAACAATTTGTGCAGTAATATCAAGGCCTTCACCTATGTTACTTGATGCTTGAATGGCAAGTAATGAACCATTTTTAAAGTCAAAAGTATCATTAAAGCCATACAGTGTTTCATCACTCGATGTAGTGATACCACCTGTTATTGAAGCAAAACCACTTAAATTGATATCTGCTTGAGCCGTATAGGAAATAAAGCTACTAGCAAGCGCTAGTACCGCTATTTTACTTTTCATATTATCCACCTTAGAGTTTATATTTTTACGTGCTTATGTTTTTACGTGCTTATGTTTTATTAAAATTTTTTTATTAAAATCGATTCGTTTACAGGCAAGCTAACCTAATGAAGTGTAGATTAATATATTAAAAATGTTAGAGAACAAGTTTAAAAAATAACTATATTTCGGCCGCTATTACCGATATTTCAATAAGTAATTCATTTCTTGCCATTGAAGCTTTGACACAAGCTCTTGCAGGAGCGAACCCCTGAGGGATCCAATTATCCCAAATTTCATTCATTTTTGAAAAATCATTCATATCTTTTATATAAATAGTTGCCGATAGAATATGTTTATTGTCGCTACCTGCTTGTTCAAGTAATTCATCAACTTTATCTAACATTGAACGTGTTTGTTCTTCAATGCCTTGGCTCGCATCTTTACAAACTTGTCCACATAAATAAATAACACCATTGTGCTTAACGATGCGGCTCATTCGTGTTTTTGTTTCTTGCCTAATAATAGTCATTTTATTTAGTCATGATTAAATATGTTAAAGTATATACTCTACTTACTAGAAAATGTAGCTTTGATACTTGTGCTGTGTAGAAACTTTACGCTAGTAGATAATAAATCACGCTTATTAACGCAATGTTGCAATTAATCATTCACAAATAGCACAATAAAAGATAAAGTATTTAGTAGATGTAATACTACTAATAAGGATAACTGATGGACATTAATCAGTGGGTTGATGAACTATTTGAATTTTTTGATGAAGATAAAGACGGTGCGATTAGTCGAAGTGAATTTGTTGAATTAATTGACTGTCTTTTGCAAGATAAAGGCATCCGTATGTGTGAGAGTATTTTTAATAAATTTGATGTTAATCATAATAATTCAATTTCCAAAGAAGAACTCAAAGCTATGGTGATTGAGTTAGCTTTGTAGCGTTTTTCATTAAAATTTACCCTTCTCCAATTATTCGTTGAGAAAGTAACTTTACTATTTTTCATCTAATCAAGAGCTTAACTAAGCTCTTTTTTTATACCTTAAATTCATTGGTCTGACCTCTTGTTTCAATTGTTTTTTCTGTTATTATTCAATCTCAGCTTACACGTGTACACTGAAATCAAATTTAAAGAAACAATGAAAAATAACAGGATAACAAATGACAAGCCAAGCTAGTTACAGCAAAAATGAAGAAATAGCCAACACCTTGACTCATGCTCTTGGCGCAATATTGTCTGTTATGGCTTGTTACATGCTACTCACTGCAGCTTTTACTGATAACTCATTAGTAAAAATAGTGAGTTATGCCGTGTACGGTGCTAGTTTGGTTTTATTATTCACCGCTTCAACTTTTTACCATGCCTTTCAAGATCCTGACAAAAAAAGGCTTTTTAAATTACTCGACCATTGTGCTATTTACTTGTTAATCGCAGGAACTTACACCCCTTTAATGATGATTGCCTTAAACGACCAACTCGGTACTATTATGCTGACAATTATCTGGAGTATGGCTATATTAGGGGTGTTTTTTAAAATGAAATTTGGTCACCGCTATAAAAAAACCTCGCTGATCACTTACTTAGGTATGGGACTAATATCTATAACCATTATTGAACAGCTAAATGACAAATTATCAAATCAAGCTTTAACACTACTTGCTCTTGGCGGTATTATTTATTGTTTAGGGGTTATTTTTTATGTGCAAAAGCGTATACATTTCAACCATGCTATTTGGCATTTATTTGTTTTAGGTGGCGCGGCATGTCACTTTTTTATGATCTACTTCTACTTATAAGCGCTGATAGGACTGACAAAAGAAATAACCAGAGATATAGTTGCTGGTGAGGATGGTAAATTAATTTATACCTAGATCAGCCGTTAAAACGCTATCGCCTTTGCAGCTTTTAGGCTTGATTCTCGAGTTATCGTCAACTTTCTTAGCAATGGAGAATGCGGCTACTAATTAATAGGTTCATAGCAAAAATAAATTAATTAAGCTTTCAATCCAACTTTCAATTCACAGTCAACGATAAGCGACTATCAACAAACCCTTGTAATGATTCCAGTATCATTGAAAAGTTTTTTGCACCCAGCCCTAAACGAAAATATGGCCCAGTAAGCCCAAATAGGCATGATGGGTAAGCGAATATTCCCGCTTGTTCGGCGAGTTGCTCTGCCCATTCAAGCATGGGTAAATCACTATGGCACTTCACTAATGTTAGTAAGCCTGCCTGAGGAGGGCACCAACTAAAATGCAACTGGTTTTTGTCGATAAACTGCTGAAATAAAGCGATATTATTTTTGATAATAAGATTATTTTTACTGATGATTTCAACATGGTTTTCTAAAGCAAGCTCTGCCAGCTTTTCATCAACGATTGAAGTACAAATTGAGCCTTGAGCTTTTACCGCTAATAATTTTTTTAGCAGTGATTTATCCTTAGACACTGCCCAACCAATACGTAGCCCCGCCAAACCAAAACTTTTCGATAATACCGAGACAACAATCGTGCGATCATAATCTAAATAGCGATGAGCTAATTTAAGATCATTATAGTTACTCGCTTGAGAGACATCATCGGCTAAAAGGTAACAATTGAACTGTTTTGCAATGGCTAATATTTGCTCCGAAAATTGAGTGTCTATTATGCTACCACTGGGATTATGGGGAGAATTCAAGACAATTAGTCGGGTATTTTCGTTTACTAGGTCTAAAAGTGCCGCTTGGTTAATTTGCCAGTTTTGTTGAAAATCAACCGTAAGGCACCTTACTTTAATCCCCATCTGCTCTGCCATCGTCACTAGAGAGGGATAGCAAGGTGTAATAACAACAATTTCAATCGCTGCTTGTTGCTCAACTGTATTACCTTGCGTTCGTTCATTTTCGCTAAGTACTGTTTGGTAAATAGCTGACAACGCCTCTTGAGCGCCGCAAAAAATTAGAACATTGTCAGCAGTTAACTCAACTTGATGATGATTATAGTCTTGATGAAAACCGGCAATAAGTGATCGCAAATAATGGCTGCCACTTATCGACGCATAGGATAACGCTTGGTCACCCAGTAGATTATCAAGACTCGTTTCACCGAGTAGACACAATTGTGCTGCGGACAACGACTGTCCGCAAGAGTTACTCAAATTGTGCTTAATTGTGACCTTTTGATTTTCTGCAAGCTGTTGGCCAAAGGCGATATGTGCCGGTAAAATATTTTTCATCCTTGCTATATTTTCCGCTGCCAAATCGACATTTCGGTGGTGGTTACGGTGAAAGTGCATTGATTTTGCTTAATCACACGCGTTAATGGCTGTGCGTCTAAAAAAGTAAACTCTTCTGCTAGTTTTTCCTGTAAACCATCAAAGCCAATAACATTTTCACCATTGACTTTAAGCCCACCCAACCAGTTTTCTTTTTCAGTGTGTTTCGCTGAGTATTGATGGTCGGTTAATACAAAAAGTAAACCTTGTTTATTAAGTCGCTTAGACAGTGTGGCTAACAACTGTTTAGGTTGATAACTCTTTTCTAGCGCATGCTCAACTAAAATCGCATCATAACCGTTAAAAATGGGTTTTAAATTGCTCGCATCACCCTGACTAAAAACAATATGGTCAGCGTTGTTGTTTAGCGCTAAGGCCTTAAGAGACACCTCGTGAAAACTCTGTATGTCACCAGAAATAACGTTGGTGTAACGGAGTGTTTTCTGTTGTTGAAGTTGCACACCAAATTGAATATAACGCGCAGAAAAATCTACCGCATCAATATGCTGAAAATGCTCTGACAACTCAAAAGCGGTTCGTCCAACACTACAACCTAAGTTCAATAACTTGTCGGTATTAATGCCCAGAGCTCGTACTTTATTAAGCAATAATTGGCTAACTTGTTGTGAATAGTTTTCAACACTTAAATGTTGATCACCATAATGACTTTCGAGTTGCTGACAAACTTCACGATCAGTTTCATATCGATTAACCGGCGTTAATGGTATTTTGCCATCGATATTTTCAACATAACGAAAACCAGCATGCTGAGTAAAGTGACGACGAAAAGCATAACGAGATGACGGAATGGTTTCGTTGCCGGTAGAAATCCATGAACCGCCTTTAATTAAGTTATGTTTACCATCAAAGGTTGGCGTAGAAAAATCATCATAAAGTGGATGAACTTTAAATCCCTCATAACCATCTATTGCTGACTCATTCCATTGCCATACATTGCCAATAACATCATAAAAATCCCCTGTTGAAAATTCATCAATCGGGCATGAAGAAGCGTAACGGGCTAAGTTTATATTACCTAATACTTGTTCTTCATTATCGCTGGCATTATTGATTAGACAATGCCACTGTGCTTCAGTAGGCATAGCAATATTTTTTTGAGTTTGTTCACTTTTCCAATGACAGAAAGCTTTCGCTTCTAAGTAGTTCACTTCTGCAGGCCAATTCAAAGGTAAAGGCATTTCATTAAGTAAGTTACGCTGCACGTATTCATCGTTATTTTTTCGCCAAAAACGCGGCATTTCAGCTTTAGTGAAACTTAGCCACTTTTGCCCTTCTTCGCTCCAATAATGTGGTTTTTTGTAACCACCTGCATCGATAAAAGCTAAAAACTCTTGATTAGAGACTAAATATTTTGACGCTGAAAAGGCACTAACCTCAACAGATAACTCACCATATTCGTTGTCCCAGCCGTAAGTTTCATCGGTTAACTTTTTCCCTAATACAATAGATTGTTCTGTAACAGGTAGTAACTCGTTCGTTGGAGCCGTTGAAAAATTAGCACAACTTGTCCATTGTCCCGCTACTTCAGATGGCTGTGTTAAACAATCTAGCGGTAACATGCGCATAATAACTGATGAAGTCTCAAGATGGATGCGTTCATGCTCACAACCCATCAATATCACCCAAGCTAACGAATCTTGTTTGATAGGTAAGCTAATTTCCATGGTATCAATAAGGTTATTAACCACAGTGAAAACTTGTTGACGGTATTCTCTTACTTCATCAACATTAGGCCAGTCGTAATGTTCACTGTTGAGATCATCCCAGCTCATTTCATCAACACCAACAGCGCAAACAGCTTCTAACTTGGTATTAACACGCTTATTAATGTACTTACCCAAAAGTAATTTATTAATAAAGAAGGTAGCCGTATGGCCAAAATAAAAAATAAGTGGATGGCGTAAAGTCTCAGGCCGTAAATAATAGGCTTCATCTTTGTTGATTAAAGCAAACAACGACTCGTAAGTCGTCCAAGTATTATGGAAGTAGCTTTTTAGCTCGGCGCGTTTATCATCTATAGATAAACCATTAAGCTGCGGGGTAATATTTTGATTATTAATAAGAGTCATATTTTATTTTTAAATTAATTATGATGTATGAGTGAGAATAAGTTTTTGTTGATACGGCGCTAAAATCATTTGCTTTAATTTGTCACCTAACTGCAACTGCCCTGATATTTGCTCACCATTTATAAATTGACCCGATAGCTTATTTAAACTTTCGCTTAACCAGTGATCATTTGCAAATAGTGATATTGCGCCCAATTTTTCTTGCTCTGTATTATCATACAATGAAAAAGGTAAATTTTGATGATGAACTTCTTTACGGAGCAATTTGCGACAGTTATCCACCTTATATACTTCAAGCGCGTCAATTAAGTTCAATAAAGAGTAAATAATATTAAAATAAGCATTGTATTGCATACTTGAAGCACCAATTCTGTGCTCGATACGAGCAGTTTTTTGCCAATTTTGTCGCTTAACTAGTACTTCATTTTTGTGATTATAAAGTACCGGCTCTTCGCCCATCGCTTGATTATGTTTACCCACTTCTTTATACAAGGCAATACTGCCTTGGTGTCCGCCTGAAATATCCACGGGTGAACATAACTCAGCCGCTAAACCGTATTTAGTTTTTAATGCTAGTCGCTCAAAAGCTTCTTCTTCAGGTAAATAAATCAAACAACAATTTAAACTAGTATCAAGAAAGCATTGCTGTAAATATTCACCAAAGCCGCGTTCAATAATAATGTTTTTACCTTCACTATCAAGCGCACTAATATTCATTTGAACAGCATTAGGGATATGCACTGCCCGTGTTTCTGTGGTGAAAATATCACCACTACCACTGGCTAACTTGCCTTTATCACCAGACCAAACAACCGGTTTGATTAATGTTTTACTTATGCCTTGTTCGGCAAAAAAACGAGGTAAAAGGTGTAACGCTTGGCTTAAATTATTAGCCTCTTTTAACGGCGACTGGCCATTAAATAAAGAAACATACTCCCACTGACTATACCAATACTCTGGCACTAATTCTCCGTCAATTCCTGCATGCGTTAACTGACGATTAATTCTTTGATAATCTAGTGAAAATCTTTTTATTTTACTATCGAGCTGATAACAACCTTCTAATTCAAAGTGAATTACAGGAGTAAAGCCAAGCTGTTTTATATAATTCTGTAATAATATAATAGCTTGAACGGCGAACGGTGTTGTATTATTCATATGAGATAATGGCTTTCTATTGATATATAACCACATTATTTTTACCGTTATGCTTTGCCTGGTAAAGGGCAGCATCGGCATGTAGGTATAACATTTCACTCGTTGGGCTAAGTTGAGACAAGGTTGCTATACCGATACTTACGGTTAACTGTAAACTTGGCTCGACTTGGAAAACTTGCTGACTTATTTTTTTTAAAAAACGTTCAGCAATTACTTTACATTGCTTTTCGTCGGTACGAGGTAAAATACATAAGAATTCTTCTCCGCCAACACGGCCAATGACATCTCCATTACGAAAGACATCATGACAAAGATCAGCTATTTTTTTAATAACTTTATCACCAACAGGATGACCAAACTTATCATTGACCATTTTAAAGTCATCAATATCAAATAAAATCACCGAAAGTTCAGTTTTTTCGACTAAGACATCGTTCAGGTAGTTCGATAAGTACTCAAAAATATAGCGGCGGTTATATAAATTTGATAATGGGTCTTTAATTGACAGTGCATACATTTTCTTATTATTTTTATACTGAATGGTTATCACGATAATGACAACCACGCCGGCACATAACATAAAAATCAGTAGATAAAGGTTCTGTAATTTTTGTTGATGATAGGAATCATTTTCTAAAGCGGCGACCTTTTTTCGTTGCAGGGTAAGTGCTTGTTCAACATATTTTCGCTCATTTTCCATCGCAGCGCGCGCTGTAGTTAATCGTGTGCTGGAATTTTTGACCAATAACTCATTGTATTTTTGATAATACTGTCGAGATAATTGAAAAGCTTCACTGTCATTATTTCTTGCGTGAGCAAGCTCTGAGCCGAGCTTTATAACTTCTAATTGCCACTTAGTGCCGACTAATTCAGGTAAAGACATGAATATATTTTCAGCTTTAGTCAACGATGCCTGCGCTTGTTCTAACTCACCCAAGATAATAAAACAGTGAACCTGTTGCTTATATAATTCGGCATTATAATCAATCAAGCCATTTAACGTTAGAGCATGATTAATAACATCGATAGCTTTAACACAATCGCCTTTTTCGGCCAGTGTCATACCTAAACCGTACGCTGAAAAAAAAGAAATTTCAGTGTTAGGGGTATAGGCAATTTTTTCTTGATATAGCTCAAAGTAGCGAATCGCCAAATCATATTTTTGCCAATATCGATAGGTTATAGCAATGCCGTAAATAGCCTCTGAAACATGAGCTGGATAATTTAAACGTTCATAGGTATTTAATGCTTTTTGGTAATATTCTATCGATTTTTCATAATCGTCCATATAGCCATAAATAGCACCGTAGGTTTCATTGATAACAGCAATTAGAAAGTGTTCTTTTAGTGAATAAGCATCTAAGTAAGCTTCTTGCATTTCATTCAATGACAGTTCGAAGAGTTCAGTGATACTTTTTGTAAAAGCAAGCTCTTGTTTAGCAAGGATAAAAAGGTAAGTTAAATTATTTTTTTTTGCTATAGACATAGCCTTTCGAAGAATAAGTACAGAATCTGCATACTGAGCATGGCGACGATAAATTAACCCCTGATAAATATAAAGGTGACTTTGAATTTTTAATGGGGTTTTGTCGTCGATAAGCGCTACGGCTTGTGCGATGGTCTTATTAAAGTCTTCATAAAAATAGAGTAAATTTTCTGCTTGAGCTTTACGTAACAACCACCAAGATTGTTGTAGTTTTGGCATAGTTGAAAAAGATTTTTCTGCGTTTAATAATTGTTGATAAGATTGCAGAGGTTGTTGGCGTATTTCTTCATCCATGTTCAATAAGCGATTTAGCTCATCGGTTTGTTCTACCGCTAATTGGCCACTACTATTTGCCTGTGATTGACTACAGGAAAAAAAAAAGATAATAACAACAACCGAAAAAAACCGATAAAAATCAAATTTCATTACACATCCGTAATTAATGATCTTGTTAATTCATGTAAGTATTTCAACCTTAACATAGACCTTTTTTTAAAACGAGTTAAAGCCATAAAATTGTATCATCAGCGATATATTAACCAATATTAATCCTCGTAAAGCGCTTTAAAAGCCGCCACTTTAAATCCTTGCAGATACTCTTCACCAATCTTTATTACCGGTACGGATCTAAAGTTTGCTCTGCGAAACTCTTTTTGTCCCGCGGCTGTTTTTACATTACATAAACGATAAGCAATGTTGTTTTTATCTAAGTACGCTTTCGCCGTGTCACAATGAGGGCAGTTACTCATACTATATAAGACAATTTTCTTCATGCTAAATTTCCTTGGTTATTTATTCGCTGCATTTCCTTCAACAAGTGAATAAATATTAAATGGGTGTCCATAATACATACTATAATACACAGAATTATTTTACGGCTGTTTGGCTAGTTTACAGGAACTTATCTTGAAAAACGCTGACACTTGCGGAAAATTAAATTAAATTATCTGCTAGGTAATCATCAGTAAACTAAAATAACGCCGCTTAATTGAAAAGACACACAGCTACTTTAAGATATCTTGTAACCATTAATCCAAATAACTATCACTTAGTGTTAGAAGCGGATAAATATTTCGGTTATTATTAAAATAACAGACAAAATGTTAACAAATAAAAAGAGTCATCATCATGCAAGATAACCCAGTAAATATCACTTCCACTATAGTAAAAACTTTTGTTTGGAGTAGAAACATTCGTTTATTTCATTGGTTGAATGTCTTGTCAGTACTTTTGCTTATTGTTATTGGTAGCGTTATTTATTTTGGTAAAGATCTAGGTATCTCAACAGAAGGTAAAATACTGCTTAAAACAATACATGTATGTGTGGGCTATGTTTTTGCTGCAAATTTAATTTTTAGAATTATTCTTGGTTTTATTGGTAAAGGATATGAACGTTGGGGACAAACACTGCCTTTTAATAAAGTCTTTAAACAAGAACTAGCCGATTTCAAAAAAGATAAAAATAAGACATTTAAAGGTCATAGTCCACTGGGGAAACTTATGGTTGGCGCTTTAATGTTAAGTCTTTCTATTCAGATGATTTCAGGTTTAGTGATCGCGGGTACTGACATTTATTATCCTCCTTTTGGGCAATACTTTGCTAGCAGCATAGCTCAAGATAAAAGCCAAGTAGCCTTAATTAAGCCCTACAGTAAAGAAAATGTTGATGCAGATGCTTATAAAGAAATGCGTAATGTAAGAAAGCCTTTTATAACTGCTCACGTTTATAGCTTTTACTTTTTGTTGCTGTTGATCCCACTACATATTTTAGCCGTATTTTTTGCTGAACGACGTGAAAAACATTCTATTGTTTCTTCAATGATCCACGGCTTTAAATATTTACCTAAAGACAAGTAAAACTACTTTTATCCTACCGCTGTGATAATGACCTACTCACCACATAGTGAATGAGTGGGCCGCTTCCTAACTAAACCTAGTTACGGATGAAACAATTTGACTATAACCGAGAATGAGTACTGTATAAAAAACCAGTTATTGTGCTAAGCTTATTCTAATGGTCTGTATTGAACCCTTGGAAATTCTATTGAAACTATATATTGCCGAAAAGCCAAGTTTAGGACGTGCCATTGCGGCAGCTTTACCCAACCCCCATAAAAGTCAACAAGGCTATATAGCGCTCGGCAATGATGTAACAATCAATCACCATAAGTTTGACACTATATTTTTATTATATAATTCAATAAACAAGGTCATATTATCACGATATAAGCTTGACGCAGTTACCAAGCTAAAAACGTTGAAAAAAAGCCTCACTATTATTGACAAATACATACAAAAAAAGAGCTTGTTCTTGACTCTGTTTGACAATCACAACCCTCTGTTAGACCAGGCTTAATATTTATGAAATTATTTATTGCAGAAAAACCTAGCTTAGCAAGAGCAATTGTAGACGTACTACCTAAACCTCATAAAAAAAATGATGGTTATATAGAAGCAGGTAATGGCGATGTCGTTACCTGGTGCATAGGACATTTATTAGAACAAGCTCCACCTGAGGATTACGATATTAAATATAAAAAATGGGTAGTTGAACATTTACCCATAATTCCTGAGCAATGGAAGTTAAAACCAAAACCAAAAACTCGAAAACAACTGACCGTTATAAAAAGGCTAATAAAACAAGCTGATACCATCGTAAATTCTGGTGATGTGGATCGTGAAGGTCAAATATTAGTTGATGAAGCGATTAGCTTTAGCGGAGCATCTAAATCCAAAATAGATAATGCTTTGAGGTGTCTAATAACCGATATGAATTTTAATGCGGTTAAAAAAGCGGTAGATAACTTAAAACCTAATAAAAATTATATCCCTCTTGCTGTTTCAGCATTATCAAGAGCTAGAGCTGATTGGCTTTATGGCTTAAATATGACTCGTCTTTGTACTTTACAAGGGCAGAAATCAGGCTATCAAGGCGTATTATCAATTGGTCGGGTACAGACTCCGATATTAGGTTTAGTGGTAAACCGAGATATTGAAATAGAAAATTTCATCTCAAAGCCTTTTTATGAAGTACTTGCTCATATCACGACAAAAAACGGTGAAAAGTATCAGGGTAAGTGGAAGCCAAGTAAGGCTTGTGAGCCTTTCATGGATGAAGAGAAACGCATATTATCAAAAAAGCTAGCTGAAAATGTAGTCAATCGTATTAATGACAAACCGGCAAAAATTGAAAAGGTTACACAGGATAAAAAACAGCAAGTAGCACCATTACCTTTCAGTTTATCTGGCTTACAAATATCAGCCGCTAAAGCTTTTGGTATGAGTGCAAAGCAAGTATTAGATATCTGTCAGCAACTTTATGAAAAGCACAAATTAATAACTTACCCTAGATCAGATTGCCAATACTTACCGACCGAACACCTCAATGATGTACCTGCCGTAACCAACGCTATGAGTAACGTATCTGAGAAATTAGCCGATATGTTAAAAAATGCAGATTTAAAGATAAGAAGTAGAGCTTGGAACAATAAAAAAGTCAGTGCTCATCATGCTATTATACCCACAGCTAAAAACACCCCAACTGGCGCACTATCAAATGATGAAGCTAAAATTTATGAAATAATATCTCGGCAGTATATTGCACAATTTTATTCAAATTTTGAATATATGGACAAGCAAATAGACACTATTATTGATGGTGGTTTATTTATCAGTAAGCAAAAAGATATCATTAAAAATGGCTGGAAAGATTTATTTCCTAGCTCTAATAAAAGTAAAGATAATTCCGAATTTTCTGCGATTAAGTTACCCAATGTTATAGCGGGTGATTGCGTGCATTGTTTACATGGCGAGCTTGTAGAAAAAAATACTAGCCCACCTAAATACTTTACTGATGCAACGATATTAGGTGCCCTTACCGGCATAGCTCGTTATGTGACGAATGCTGAAATAAAAAAGTTACTAAGAGATACTGATGGACTAGGTACGGAGGCAACACGTGCTGGTATTATAGAACTCCTGTTTAAGCGTCAATTTTTAGTGAGAAAAGGAAAGGATATAAGAGCAACAGAGATTGGGAAAAAACTCATTACCTCTTTACCCGTTCAAATCTCCCAGCCTGACATGACAGCACTATGGGAGTCACAGCTAGAATCAATAAGTAATAAAACACTCAACTACCAGTTCTTTATTAAAGGTGTTGAAAAAAACTTACAACAACTCATCCTTGAAGTTAAAGATATTGCATTTACTGATTTGCCCCAATCCAATACCCCAAGAAGATTTACTAAAAAAAGAAATAGAAAGCGAGCAACATAAAAATCATCTATTAAAGCTAATTGTCTAGAGTAGACTCGTTAGTTTATTAAGTATCTGTATTTAATTTTAACCCTATCTTGCTATGACTATATCAATAATATCATTACTGACTAAAGCAATGAAATGAAGTGCGAATATTAATTTGACACTCATGGAGAGCTGATAAAATGAGCAATGAGTCGTCGTGGAAACTGTTGCGATAATAGCTCAATGAAAGGGTTTTTAGACGTTTAAAAAACAATGAATACCAACAACGGGTTATCGCTCATTTTTTGAAGCTGAAAACTCAGTAGTTAACTATATTATTGGATATTACAGCAAAGTTAGGCCTCACCGTTATAATGGAAGATCATACTGGGGAAATTTTAATACTACAAAAACAGTAAAAGGGTTAGTCAAATATTTATTAAAAAATAGAGACTTGCACAATAAATACCCATAATGCAAACTAGAGTTAATAGTTAATAATAATAGTCTTAGTACTTTCTCAAGCTCCGTAAGTAAGTACAAATCAAAGACAAATAAGCTCAAATTATAGGGATCGTAAATGAAAGAGTTTAATAAAAACCTAGTTACGGTGGCCGTTACAATGGCCTTTACAATAGTCTGTCATAGTTCTGCATTCGCAAATAATATCATCGCCAGCAAAATGATCAACAAACATGCAAAACAGACTCTCTCTTCGGTCACAAAAGACGGATCTAGTAATAAGGTAGTCGATGCATTAGACCAATCAACAAATAACTTGGTCAACAATAAAATTCCAATAGGTCGTTCACTCACCGACGTGATAATGCTCACACCAGGTACCGTAAAAGGCGACACCGCGTTTGGAAATTTACCCGCTATTAATGGCGCCTCTGTCGCTGAAAATGTGTTTTATGTCAATGGCCTTAATATCACCAATGTTAGAAATAATACCGGTTTTGCGACTGTACCTTTTGATATGTTCGAGTCTGTCGAGGTTATAACCGATGGTTATTCCGCTCAATACGGCCGTTATCACGGTGGCATGATCAACGCTGAAACAAAATCGGGGAGTAACGAATTTAAGGCGGGTATAAACCTGAATTATGAACCTGATTTTCTTCGAGAGTCGTCCCCATCAGTTACGTTAGCGGATGGCTCATATTTTATTGACAATCGGGCCAGTGAATACTCAAATATAGACACTAATCTTTGGGCGTCGGGTGCATTGATTGAAGATCAGCTATTTTTCTATGTTTTATTCAACCCTAGAAAAGTGGAGTATAGTAATTTTGCGAGCGATCCGATTAATCCGGGGCCGAATAATAAAGCCCGATATCAAGTCACGGAAGAAGATCCGTATTGGGGAATGAAGCTCGACGGCTATATTACCGATAACAATCTGCTGGAATTCACGCTGTTTTCCGATAGCAGTAATAACGCCACCCAAATCGTCAGCCCCCATGGCGACACGATAGAGTCGCACAATGGGGTTGACTACACGGGAGGCACAAATTGGACGCTAAAATATACCTCGATTATCACCGATGATTTCGCGTTAAGCGTCCAGTATGGTGTCCATGAAGCTGAACGTACCAGTAAAAATGAACTGGATGACAACCCTGTGGTGTATTACCTTTATGAAAGTGCCGGAGAGTTTGTTAAACAGGGCCAATTTCTTAATTTTCTAATTGATGAAGGAGACGATGAACGCCAGACTATTCGTGTTGATATTAATTGGACGCTCGGTAGTCACGAGTTAAGTTTTGGACTCGACGCCGAGAAATTAACAGCAAACCAGCGTACCATCAACTCGGGTGGCGCTTATTACTTACTTTACGTCGACGATTATACCGATCCCGACACCCCCCAATTCAGGCAAGTCCGTCACCGTCAATATGAATCGGGCGGTAGCTATGAGTCGGAAAATATCGCCTACTACCTTGAAGACAAATGGCAAGCCACCGACCTGTTAACAGTAAACTTTGGGTTGCGCAGCGACTCCTTCAAAAATGCTGATGGAGTCGGAGAAAACTTCTCAACCATGGATAACCATTGGGCGCCACGTTTGGGCCTAACTTATGACTTATCAGCAGATGGCCGAACGCGACTTTGGCTAAATGCTGGTCGCTTTTACTCACCTATTCCAATGAATGCTAACTTGCGACTCGGAGGGAGTGAAACCTACAGGCAAGATTATTATGCCTTTGATGGCTTCGCCGATCCGATTTTACAAATCCCCAATCTTAGCACTCCAATCTATCACTTTGACTATTATCATTATGGGTCTCCTCCTGAAAACTACGACATTGCCGATAAAGATTTAAAACCAATGACGTCTGACAACGTTAATATTGGTTTTAAAATGCCCGTCACAGACAACTGGCTGCTGACTGTTGAAGGTACTTACCGTAATTTAGCTATGGCGGTTGAAGATATAAGCGTAGACGCGGGCTTTAATCGTTATCTTGAGCGAGAATTTAATGCCAGTTGTACCCAATGTTCGGGGTTTCATTACTATATATTGGCCAACCCAGGGCAGGATGTGACCATCAAGGCGAACCCAGACGATGACGGGCCACTCCAATATCAAGAATATACTATTTCAGCCGCCGACTTAGGCTACGCAGAGCCCGAGCGCACATATACGGCGATGAGTTTTTCACTTGAACATGCATGGGACGGACTGTGGATGTTAAATGCCACGTATACTTGGTCGAAGTCAAAAGGTAATTATGAAGGCTTAGTTCGCTCAGACAACCGCCAAGACAACACTCGCATCAATACTGGAATAACGCCACAATATGACCTGCCGGGTCTAATGGATGGCTCCTACGGTGATTTACCCAACGACCGCCGTCATCAAGTTAAGATATACGGGGCGTATCAAATCACTGAGCAATTAAACTTAGCGGCTAATTTCAGTTATCAATCGGGTCGGCCTGTAAACGCATTTGGTTATCACCCAACGGATGAAAGTGCACAAGCCTATAGCGCTGAATCGTTTTACGCCCAAGGACAATTAGTACCCCGCGGTTCAAAAGGTCGGACCGACAGTGTGATGACCCTTGATGTGTCTGCTAGCTATCAGTTTGACTTAGACGACTCTACTGTTATTTTACGTGTCGAAGTATTCAACCTGTTAAATTCAGCCAGTGTTACCCAAGTGGATGAAATGTGGGACGATGAAGATAATACCATAGCGGTAACTTCGCCATTAAAGAGCGCGAGTTACGGTTTACCAACTAGTTGGCAAACACCAAGAACAGTACGTTTATCGGTGAATTACGAATTTTAGCAGAGTCAAAGGACAGGTATGCCAAAATGGCCAAAATGCCAACTGCACGATTAAAGGGAGGCTTGGAACAACAGTCTTTTGAGCAATTACCCAAAGTGCCTTTTAAGCGAAAATCAAAAAGAAAGACGCGCTTTAAAAAGGCAGGGTAATATTTTACTGGTGATTGAACACGTTCAAATTAATAGTGATACTAACGCTTATGCAAAAATATCACTATGTGGTTGGCTCAGTACTTGAAAAAGGATGTCACGAGGTGCCATCCAAAAAGTTTAAAAAAGAGATTAGTTAAGGATACCTGTTAATATTAATACCGCTATAACAGCTAGACATAACAACAGAGTCCGCTTTGCCAACCTCACTAATAAACAAGGTTCCGCAGTACAGTCATCAGGGTCAACCATAAAGTCTTCAGACTTTTGCGCAACGCTAATCAATATTTGGTTGGGCTGCTTGTTGATATCAAATAAATTTTCTAACCATACCGGCATGGCTTTTGAGAAGTGTCCTACCAGCATATAACCAAAAGCAACCATGCGTACTGGCAACCAGTCGACCCAAAAGAGCATATCTTTCAATAACTGAGATTCATTTTTTTCCATAGAATCTGTTGTTTTAGCCTCATTATTTACTTCAACATCGGCTTCATCAACCTCAACCTCAGCGTTAGCTTTTTCTTGCTTGTCTGAACATTCTTCTGCAAGCACTTCAGGACATTCATTCATGGTCACTAGTAGACGATAAAATAATGCACCAGCGGGTCCAAAGACAACGAATAAAATCATAATGGCAATAAAATATCGGTAATTTAACCATACTAATAATTGACCAAAACTCATTGGTGCGCTGCAGGTATCTTGTTGCAGTTGGCTATGATGCAATTCACATGTTGTCGGCTCGCCTCGAAAAGCCGACAATAAATAGGCTTTGTAGCTCTGCCGCGTTTTCGTACAACCAAAACAAACAATCAAAATCAAGGTTGAAAAGATTAAATAGAGTAAGCCATCATCAACAAGCTCGAGCAATAAGTCACAAACAACAACGGGGATGGCAATAAAGATAAGCTGTGAGACAATTGACGGTTTGGCTAAATGCATTAATTTAGTGCGTTTAAATAGATCAACATAAGCATGAAAATAGGTTTGAAATTGCCACGCTGTCGTCGACAAGTAACGCTCTGCCGCCAAGGCAATAAGTAAGCTAATAAGACTCATATAGTTTTCCTAATTTATTATCCATTTGTAAAATGAGTATATCGCCGTGGCCATTCAAACACTCTGATATCTGCATTTTCATTGGTAACGAGTATATACCCTTTGCTATTGAATTAACTAGACTTTAAACAATCATGAAAATGTTGCCAATTAAAAGCATCACCCGGATCTGTCTTTCTCCCTGGCGCAATATCACTATGCCCGGCTATATGACTTTTAATGTCGGGATAACATTGTTGCAATGCTTGGGTTAATTGCGCCAAAGTATGATATTGCGCCGCTTCATAAGGAATATCATCAGCGCCTTCAAGCTCAATACCAATAGAAAAATCATTACATTTATCAAACCCCTGATAGGAGGATACACCCGCATGCCAAGCTTTATCATCAAATGAAACGTATTGAATAATATGCCCTACTCTGGTTATCAGACAATGAGCAGAAACTTTTAGCTGGGCAATCTCTTCAAAATAGCAATGTGCTTTGCTATCTAACTTTCCTAAGAAAAAATCAGTAATATAGCCACCACCAAATTGATTTGGCGGTAATGAGATATTATGTACAACCAATAAATGAACCGTATCATTTTTATCTCGCACACTAAAATGTGGTGATTTTTGTTGTTCTTCATTCACAAGCCAGCCACTGATAATAGGCATATTACTATTTTGCTTGGTGGACAATTTATTTTTTAAGTCTTTCGTCATACAATAGCTTTAATATTTAATTTCAAGATTTGTGAACAGAGTATGACTGAATTTGATTCGACAAACAAAATGGGAAAAATATTTATTTGGTTAGCGTGGTTAATTGCGTTGGCATTAATGGTGTTTTTTTTTCAAGATGTACTTGATAAGCAATGGGATCCTAACAAAGATCCACAGATGAGTTTAAATACACAGGGTAAAGCGGAAGTAACATTACAACAAAACCGCCAAGGTCATTATGTAGTACATGGTGAAATAAATGAGATGCCCGTGGTTTTTTTACTCGACACTGGAGCAACACAAGTGTCGATTCCCGCTCATATAGCAGAGCAATTGCAGCTCAAGGGAAACAGACCGTCACTCGTTAATACGGCCAATGGCACTACCACTGTTTATCAAACTGAATTACAACAGCTCAGTATTGGTAATATTTATTTGTATGATGTTAGCGCCCACATCAATCCCAGCATGCAGTCTAATGAAATTCTATTGGGCATGAGCGCATTAAAAAGGGTAGAATTCAGCCAGATAGGTAAGAAACTTGTTTTACGCGAGCAATGATCTACCTGCTGTGATTTACTGGCGATAAACGCCCCACTAAAAACTCACTTAATTATTTACCAACAAGAGAATAAAATTCAATGCTTTCTGTGCAACTACAACACGATATTAAAAAAACAGTAACTTGGGCATTATGTGAAGATTTAGGTGTTGATAACGCCGACGCATTAAAAAATAGCCAAGATATTACAGCTGAGTTAATTCCACTGGAAAATATAGCGGTTGCTAATATCATTACCCGTGAAGATTGTATTATTTGTGGTGTGGCTTGGGTTAACGAAGTTTTTGCCCAGCTCGATGTGATACATAAGACAAAAACGGATATTACTTGGTTTGTTAACGACGGCGAAAGTGTCAAAGCCAATAGCACTTTATTTGAATTATCTGGAAACGCACGTGTTCTTCTTACTGGCGAACGATGTGCTTTAAATTTTTTACAATCCCTTTCCGGAACCGCAACATTAACCAGTCGCTATGTTAAAGAATTATCGGCGAGTAACACTAAGTTACTTGATACCCGAAAAACATTGCCTGGCTTACGTAGCGCGCAAAAATATGCGGTAACATGTGGCGGCGGTGTTAATCATCGTATTGGTTTATTTGATGCTTTTTTAATTAAAGAAAATCATATTGCCGCCTGTGGTGGCATCGAGAAGTCGATTCAAACGGCTCGAAAAAACCATCCAAATAAAACGGTTGAAGTTGAAGTTGAAAATATCGAAGAACTCACTCAAGCATTAAAGGCTGGCAGCGATATTATTATGCTTGATAACTTTAGTCATGAAATGATTGAGCAAGCGGTTATGGCAACCGCTGAAATTTCACAAGGTAAAACCAAATTAGAAGTTTCTGGCAATATGACCATAGAATCACTGAAAAGCTATGCAAAAGCAGGTGTCGATTTTATTTCAGTGGGCGCATTAACTAAAAATATCAATGCTATTGACCTTTCTATGCGCTTTGTTTAACATTTTAGCGTGTCACAATTAGTTAAAAAGATGTTACTTATTGATGTTTTTTTAACTAATATCAAAAAAATGATAAAAAAAGTGTCACAAAATTTTACATTTCCTGATTTTTGTCGCAATATAAATTCAGCCCCCGTAATCATGTATGGATATACCTATTATGAACAATGTTAAATCTTTAAGAAATAAATCTTTAAATAAAGCAAAGGGTTTTACCCTTATTGAATTAATGATCGTTGTTGCGATCATCGGTATTTTAGCCGCAGTTGCACTACCTGCGTATCAATCTTATACCGCTAAAGCAAAATATACTGAAGTTGTACTAGCTAGCTCTGCATTCAAATCAGCCCTTGAAGTGTGTGCCCAAGTAGAAAACACATTAGCAATAGCAACTTGTGGTCATAGCTTGAATGGCATTCCAGTAGCCGTTACTGCAGCGAATAACGGTGGTATAATAACTTCTGTAACTATAAGTGAGGGTGTTGCTGATGCGACTAATACTGTTATTACTGTTGTGCCTGTTGCAGGTGGTGGTATCCTTGTGGGCGATGAATTTATATTAACAGGCACACTTGCTAATGGTAAAGTAACCTGGGCAGATAACTGTTCTACACTTTGTTAGTATAATTATTATTATTAAAAAGCTCCTCTGGAGCTTTTTTTTTACCTAAATTTTATCAACACTTCTTTTTACTCAACTTAAAACGGGTTAACATATAATTATAGTTAACATTTTCCTTACGACTAAAAGGTTTACATGAAAGGACATCACGGACAATCAAGTGTGTTAGCTACACTTTTAAAGCATGACATTGTCGCCGAGAATATGGTCGAATCGATTAGTGCTGACTTTCTTAAACAAACAAAACCTTTCGTACGATTTCTTATTGAAGATAAAAATTTAAACGCGGATAGTATCGCGGTAATACTCTCTCGTAGTTTTGGCTTTCCGTTAATCGACCTTAACGCTTTCGATAGTACAATGATCCCCGATGGCATTCGCAACGAAAAATTGATCCGTAAACATAATGCACTGCCCTTATTTTTACGTGGCAAAGTGTTATTTGTCGCGATGTCTGACCCAACCAATTTAGATGCGTTAGAAGATATTCAATTTAACACCGGTTTTCCTACCGAATTAGTGTTAACCAATGAACAAAACCTACAAGTCTTTATTGATAAAATTCTTGAAGAAGAAAGTGATGCTTTAGATATTACCGATATTGATGCTGCGGAACTTGCAGGTATTGACGTTCAAGAAGAGCGTCAAGAAGATGATAGCGCTACCGGTGATAAAGAAGATGCACCGATTGTTGTCTATATCAATAAGATATTACTCGATGCTATTCGCAAAGGGGCTTCAGATTTACACTTTGAACCTTACGAAAAATCTTACCGTATACGCTTTCGTGTTGATGGCATTTTAACTGAAATGGCAAAGCCGCCAGTATCACTTGCCTCTCGTATGGCGGCACGTTTAAAAGTCATGTCAAAACTCGATATCGCTGAACGGCGAGTCCCCCAAGATGGACGGATAAAATTAGCCTTGTCCAAGAAAAAATCAATTGATTTTCGTGTTTCAACGTTACCGACGATGTGGGGCGAAAAAGTGGTAATGCGTATTCTTGACTCTTCAAGTGCGATGTTAGGTATTGAAATGCTCGGCTATGAGCCGGCGCAAAAGCAAATTTACATGGACGCTTTAGCGCAACCCCAAGGTATGATATTAGTCACGGGACCAACCGGCTCAGGTAAAACAGTGTCTCTTTACACCGGGTTAAATATTCTTAACACCGAAGAACGTAATATATCAACAGCAGAAGATCCGGTAGAAATAAATTTAGATGGCATTAATCAAGTACAAATTAATGTGCGTGCCGGCTTAACTTTCCCTAATGCGCTGCGCTCTTTTCTTCGCCAAGATCCCGATATTGTTATGGTAGGGGAAATTCGTGATCTTGAAACTGCTGAAATAGCGATTAAAGCCGCGCAAACCGGACACTTAGTGTTGTCTACGTTGCACACAAACTCAGCCTCAGAAACCCTGACTCGATTATTAAATATGGGCGTTCCTTCATATAACGTCGCCAGTTCGGTCAGTATTATTATTGCTCAGCGTTTAGCCAGACGCTTATGTAATCGCTGTAAGGTTGAAGATGTTATACCTAGACCTGAACTAGAAAAACAAGGTTTTACCCCTGAACAACTTAGCGAAATAAAATTATTTAAACCCGTAGGTTGCGATCAATGTACGGGGGGCTACAAAGGTCGAGTTGGTGTTTATGAAGTGATAAAAATCAGTGAAAAAATGTCTTCTATTATTATGGAAGGTGGTAATTCTATGGATATCGCTCAGCAGTGTCAAAAAGAAGGTTACAATAACTTACGCCAATCGGGTTTAGAAAAAGCCCATCAAGGGGTAACAAGTTTGGCGGAAATAAACCGTGTAACTTCTGCATAAAAATTAAGCACTCACTATTATTTTTAGTGATCTTGACTAGTATTAACAATGATTAATATTTTAACTTTACAGGTAAACACTATATGGCAACTTCAGGGGCTAAAAAAAGAAACTTACCGCAAGCTAAAGCTCTTGATACGTTTGTTTGGCAAGGGGTAAACCGTAAGGGTAAAAAAGTTAACGGTGAGCTACCCGCGACCAGCATGCTAGAACTAAAAGCTCAGTTACGCAAACAAGGCATTACCCCAGGGAAAGTAAAAAAGAAAGCCAAGTCTATTTTTGGGAATGCCAATGACAAAAAAATAATACCTGCAGATATGGCCATTGTTACTCGGCAAATAGCGACCATGCTTGGCGCTGGTGTGCCCTTAGTACAAACCGTTCAAATGATAGGTAAAGGTCATAACAATGGTAACATGCAAAGATTGTTAGGTGATATCAGTAATAAACTGCAATCGGGTATTCCATTATCTGAATGTTTACGCGACCATCCACAATACTTTGATGACTTATATTGTGATTTAGTCAGTTCTGGCGAGCAATCGGGCGCACTTGAGACCATTTATGATCGTATTGCGACTTACAAAGAAAAAGCCGAAGCATTAAAGTCTAAAATTAAAAAAGCGATGACTTATCCTATCTCTGTATTAGTGATAGCATTCATTGTTACCTCAATATTATTAATTTTTGTCGTGCCAGTATTTCAAGAAATTTTTGCCAGCTTTGGCGCTGAGCTACCTGCCTTCACTTTATTTGTTATTGCCCTATCGGAATTTATGCAAGCTTATTGGTATTTAGGCTTAGCGGGGCTATTTATTGCCAGTTTCTTTTTTAAAAAAGCTCATCTTAACAGCCAAAGTTTTAGAGACCGAGTTGATAGAATAATATTAAAAATTCCGGTTATTGGTGCCTTACTCGAAAAGGCAGCCGTTGCCCGCTACGCAAGAACTTTATCTACCACCTTTGCCGCCGGTGTCCCCTTACCTGACGCATTAGAGTCGGCTGCGGGTGCGTCTGGTAATGCAGTTTTTCGTATTGCAATTCTTGAAATTCGCGCCGAAGTGTCATCGGGTATGCAAATGAATTTAGCAATGCGTAACTGTAATATCTTTCCTGACATGGTTATACAAATGGTTGCGATTGGTGAAGAATCAGGCGCTGTAGATGATATGCTTGCCAAAGTTGCCACAATATATGAGCAACAAGTTGATGACGCAGTAGACTCACTGACCAGTTTATTAGAGCCGATGATAATGGCAGTACTCGGCGTAGTGATTGGCGGATTAATTATCGCTATGTACTTACCTATTTTCGAAATTGGTAAAATTGTTTAATGTCGCGCGCTAATATTTTTATACCTAGTTTTCACCATAGTTAATTAATAAATAATAAAAGGTTTTATCTTGTCTGAATTTATTCATCTGTTAGAAAGTAACTCGCTGTTTTTTTATGGCTTTGTTTTTGTTTTCTCGTTAATGATAGGTAGCTTTTTAAACGTAGTTATTTATCGTTTTCCAAAAATGTTAGAACAAGGTTGGTATCAAGAGTGTCGAGAATTTCTTGCCGATGAGCTCAAGCCATCATCGACAAAGCAAGTAGAGCCCCTTACTTTATCAACGCCCGACTCTACCTGTCCATATTGCCAACATAGCATTCGTTTTTATGAAAACATTCCTGTGGTTAGCTGGTTAATGTTGAAAGGAAAATGTAGCCAATGTAAAAATAAAATCTCTGCGCGTTATCCATTAGTTGAATTAAGTACCGCTTTATTGAGTTTAGTTATTGCTCAACATTTTGGTGTCACTGTTATCACTTGTTACGCCTTAATATTGACGTGGGGCCTAATTGCCTTAACGATGATCGACTTTGATCATATGCTGCTCCCCGACCAAATTGTTCTGCCATTAATGTGGTTAGGCTTAATCGTAAATCTATCAAATGGAATTGTGCCTTTAGAAGATGCTGTTATCGGCGCTATTGCCGGCTACACCAGCCTTTTTACGGTTTTTTGGCTGTTCAAATTAGCGACGGGCAAAGAAGGTATGGGCTTTGGTGATTTTAAGCTGTTTGCACTCTTTGGTGCTTGGCTAGGTTGGCAATTATTACCCTTACTTATTTTAATGGCATCAGTAGTCGGTGCCATTATCGGCATTAGTTTAATGCTTTTTAAAAATCATCAAAAAGATCAGGCGATTCCTTTTGGCCCTTACCTTGCGATCGCAGGTTGGATCACATTTTTATGGGGTGAAAATATATGGTCTTGGTATTTAGTCCAAGTGCTTTAGCCGAATGAAAATGACTATAGCAAAAAAGATCGTTATTGGTTTAACCGGCGGTATTGGTTGTGGCAAAACAACCGTTGCTAATTTTTTTGCCGACTTAGGCATCGATATTATTGATGCCGATATCGCGGCAAGAAAAGTTGTCGCACCTAACAGCGGCGCATTACTGCAAATATCTCAGCATTTTGGCAAGACGTTTATTATGCCAGACGGCACCCTTAATCGGGCCTTATTACGCAGTCAAATATTCAGTAATGAAGCAGATAAACAATGGCTTAATAACTTACTTCACCCGTTAATAAGACAAACCATGCTCGAAGAGATCCAGCAAAGTCAGTCACCATATTGCTTGCTTGTCGCACCTTTACTTATCGAGAACAACTTACAGAGTCTAGTTGCACGTATTTTAGTAATTGATATCAGTGAATCAGCACAAGTTAAGCGTGCGGTATTGCGTGATCCTAGCTCATCAGATGAAATAAAGCGTATTATTGCCAGTCAAATATCAAGGGAAGATCGCTTAAAACATGCCGATGATATTATTGATAACTCCGGTTCTGACTTGAGCCTAATAAAAGCGAGTGTCATTAAGCTAGACCAAAAATATCGAAATTTAGCAACGAGTTAGTAAAATTGTACAAATTTTACTATTTTTAGCAAAAAAATTCGCCATTTCTGTTGGGTGTCGTTAGTATGGAAAGCTAAACACTCAGCTTTATTGATGACATTAGGTTAATGACTAAAATTTTATATGAACATCCGCTTAACGAACGGATCCGTAACTACCTTAAACTTGAACATTTATTTGCTCAGGCACAAGATTGTCTGCAGCGTAAAATTTCAGTCAGCCATCAAGTTTTCTTTAACGCCTTATTTGCCATTATTGATACCTTAGAACGAAATGATGTTCGCGGTGACTTAATTAAAGATCTTGAAAAACTAGAACAAAATTTAGTGATATGGTCACAAGCGCCTGAAATAGATGACAGTATCTTAGCTGAAAATCTACAACAAACTGTCGAGCTTATTTGTCAATTAAAACCAAATACTCCTGTGTGGGCACAACTCAAACACGACAAGTTTCTGGCGACCTTAAAACAACGCTTTGCCATGCAGGGTGGCAGCTCAAGTTTCGATTTACCACAATTACAGTTTTGGTTACATCAAGACAGTGAGATTCTTGCTAAAGATGTCCAAGGCTGGCTTGCCCTACTTGAACAAGTTAAAAGCGCTTTAGATATGATATTAAAGTTTATTCGCCAACGGGCTGAATTCAAACAGATAGATACCGAGAGTGGTTTTTACCAAGATAATGGTGAAGGTATTTTATTACTTCGTATTAAAGTTGACCAAAAATCACCTTATTACCCAACGGTAAGTGGTAATCGTCTGCGTTATTCTATTCGCTTTATGTCTCTTTGTGATGAAACCGGACGTAAGTATTCAAATAAGGCCACTTCATTTCAATTAGCTCGCTGTTAGCATTCGCTTAATTAATTTCACAAATACCCTTTATCCATTCAATATGCAGGTTTCATCTTGGAGTAGGAAGGGTATAATCCTACCACTAAGTATTTAATTACAAGCACCAACTATGACCTTAAAAGTATCTTGTCCAACGTGTCAAAAAGAAGTTATTTGGCAACCAGAGAGTCAGTTTCGCCCTTTTTGCTGCAAACGTTGCCAGTTAATTGATATTGGTGAATGGGCTGATGAAGGACATAAAATCAGCCAGCCATTACAAGGTGATATCCAGTTAACCGAAGAGATGCTTGACGCACTTGAAGGTGAGTTTTTACAAAGTAATAAGTTTTTTGTTGAACCGGAATAGTATTATTTGTTCATCAGCAGTTTTTCAACAATCGCAACATTAGCGGCGGGAAAGTCACATTGGCTTAACTGCGCTAATGTGAACCAAGCTGATTGCTGTCCTTCTTGGGCAATAGGTTCATGTTGGAAGTTATCAACCACATAAACATCTAATAGCACCTTTTTATCGCCATAATCATGGCTAACTTTAATGAGCGGGTAGCAAGAGAGAACATCTATTGCTACTTCTTCTTGAAGCTCTCTGTGCAAAGCCTGAGCAACTGTTTCATCTTTTTCCACCTTACCACCAGGAAACTCCCATTTCCCGCCTTGATGCGCATTAGCGAGGCGCTTGGTAAGAAAGTACTGCTCTTCTCGCATGATAACACCGACCGCTACATGTACTACTTTTTGCATAACTCTTTCCTAAAGCTTTAAATTAATCAATGATTTCGTTGTTAACGTAAAAGACGAACCTAGCTTAAACAACAAAGCGTCTAATCATACCCTACGCATAATTTTACATAACCATGCATTGCCATGTCTGTGAAAACGACATTGTTCGAATGAATTTAGTTAATGATGATTCGTCTGTAACAAAAATTATAACTGAACACTGCAATAATAATCGTCATTAGCATTGCGCATATAAAAAACGCCAGTCAATAACTGGCGTTTTTTTCATACATATTAATAAATAACGATTAGGTTAATTTACCATGACATTGCTTATATTTCTTACCTGAACCACATGGACAAGCTTCATTACGACCTACTCGTTGTATTTCTGGCTTTGTCTCTGTACTGCTAGCAGATTCGTGGGTATATTCTTTTGGAATATCTTCAGCTTTACGATGTTGCTCTTCAACGGCTTCAACATCAGACTCAGCGCGAATTTTTACTTTGCTAAGAATACTAATAACGTCATATTTCAGGGTCTCAAGTAATTCACCAAATAACTCAAAAGATTCACGTTTAAACTCTTGCTTAGGGTTTTTCTGAGCATAGCCACGTAAATGTATACCTTGACGTAGATGATCCATCGCTGCTAAATGTTCTTTCCAATGAGAATCTAAGCTTTGTAACATAACCGCTTTTTCAAATTGACGAATAACATCGGCACCAGCTTGCTCTTCTTTCTCGGTATAGTTAGCTTCAACTTCTGCTAATAATTTTTCGCGTAAAGTTTCTTCATGCAATTTAGTATCTTCTTCAAGCCACTTTGCAATAGGGAACTCTAAAGATAGCTCGCCCTTAAAGCGCTCTTCTAAACCAGAGATATCCCACATTTCTTCCATAGATTGCTGAGGAATATGCTGATTTATAATACCAGTTACTACATCTGTACGAATATTTTTAATAACATCAGCAATATCAGCTTCGTCCATTAACTCGTTACGTTGTTCATAAATAACTTGGCGTTGATCATTAGAAACATCATCGAACTCAAGAAGTTGTTTACGAATATCGAAGTTACGACCTTCAACTTTACGCTGAGCATTTTCGATGCTGCGAGTGACCCATGGATGTTCAATGGCTTCGCCGTGCTCCATGCCTAACTTGCGCATCATGTTTGAAATACGTTCTGAAGCAAAAATTCGCATCAGTGCATCTTCCATCGATAAGTAGAAGCGAGTTGAACCTGCATCACCTTGACGTCCTGAACGGCCGCGTAATTGATTATCAATACGACGAGACTCATGGCGTTCAGTGGCAACTATGTGTAAGCCACCTAATTCTAAGACTTTATTGTGCTGTATTATCCATTCTTCTTTCGCTTTAGCGATGCTTTCTTTGCTTTGCTCTTTTAATTTAGCAACAATCGCATCAAAGTTTCCGCCTAAGACGATATCGGTACCACGGCCTGCCATGTTAGTTGCGATAGTTACTGCGCCAACTTTACCCGCATCAGCAACAATTTCAGCTTCTTGCTGGTGAAACTTAGCATTCAATACTTTGTGCTTAATTTTTGCTTTCTTTAAGAAGTCAGATAAAAACTCAGAGGTTTCTATACTGATCGTACCAACAAGCACAGGTTGTCCGCGTTCAACACAATCTTTAATATCTTCTAAAATCGCTTCAAACTTTTCATCAGCGGTTAAATAGATTAGATCGGCAAGATCTTTACGGATCATAGGTTGATTGGTTGGAATAACTACGGTTTCTAAACCATAAATATGATTAAACTCAAATGCTTCTGTGTCAGCAGTACCTGTCATTCCTGATAATTTTTCGTAGATACGGAAAAAATTCTGGAACGTTATCGAAGCTAAGGTTTGATTTTCGTTTTGAATATTCACCCCTTCTTTTGCTTCAACGGCTTGATGTAACCCTTCTGACCAACGACGGCCTTCCATCGTACGACCGGTATGTTCATCAACAATAACGATTTCGTCATCTTTAACAATATAATCGACATCTTTTTGGAAAAGCTTATGGGCACGTAATGCCGCCATAACATGATGCAATAAGGTAATATTGGTGGCTGAAAACAAAGAATCTCCGTCTTGAATGAGACCTTTCTCATTCATGATTTCTTCAATTCTTATTTGGCCATGCTCTGTTAGATAGATTTGCTTAGACTTTTCATCAATTGTGAAATCACCTTCAACAAAATCTTTAGATTGACCAGTATCTTTATCTTTGTCTTCTTCGTTTTGTAGTACCAACGTCGGCACAACAAGGTTAATTTGACGATAAAGTTCAGAGCTATCTTCGGCTTGACCCGAAATAATCAAAGGAGTTCTAGCTTCATCGATTAAAATTGAATCGACTTCATCAATAACAGCAAAATTCAATGGCTTTTGCGTACGCTCTTCTGGCGAAAAGGCCATATTGTCACGTAAGTAATCAAAACCAAATTCGTTGTTAGTACCATAGGTAATATCTGAATTATAAGCCGCTTGCTTCTCAGCTGATGCTAATCCGGCAATATTACAACCTACCGTCATATCTAGAAAATCAAATAATGGTCGACACCAGTCAGCATCACGTGTTGCTAGGTAATCATTCACCGTTATAACGTGAACACCCTTACCTGTTAATGCGTTGAGGTAAGAAGGAAGTGTCGCGGTTAACGTTTTACCTTCACCAGTGCGCATCTCCGCAATTTTACCATCGTTTAAGACCATGCCGCCGATCATTTGTACATCAAAGTGGCGCATACCAAAGACACGTTTACTGGCTTCACGTACAACAGCAAATGCTTCTGGTAGGATACTTGATAGAGATTCTTCTTTGGCTAAACGCTCTTTAAATTCTGCGGTTTTTGCTTTTAGTTCTTCGTCAGAAAGAGCTTCCATAACGGGCTCTAAGGCGTTTATTTTTAAAACTTCTTTATTCATTTGTTTAATTAATCGATCATTACGACTACCAAACATTTTCGTCATTAACTTTACAAACATCTTGTTAAACCATATTGATATTAGAAGAAATACTTCCGCTGAAAATAACGTGACCAACAAGGGTCACATAAATTGTTTTTATTTTGCTTTTCTATATACGAACTTAATTGGATCTATTTGTGCATTATTGCGTAAAATTTCGTAATGAACATGAGGTCCAGTCGAGCGCCCCGTGCTACCCATACGTGCAATAATTTGTCCTTTGCTAACCACATCTCCTACTTTAACGAGTAAATTTTTATTATGACCATAACGAGTTTTTAATCCCCTACCGTGATTAATCTCGATAAGTTGCCCGTAGCCGTACCGGTCACTTGCCCAAGAAACAACACCTGAAGCCGTTGCAATTATCGCAGCACCTTCTTTACCTGCGAAGTCTACACCTTTATGTATCGCTGCTTTACCACTAAATGGGTCTTTTCGTACACCGTAATATGAAGAGAGCCAACCACCAATCATTGGTCGACCAGACAAATAGCTGCTACTTTCTATATGGTGACCCAAAGTCAAAGATTCAAGCGTAGTCAGTTGATTTTCTTCGTGGTGCAAACTTTCTTCTAGTGTTGATATTTCAGTTAACAACTCTGCCAGTGGCTTTTTATAATGGTTTTCACTCTGCAGCATAGGACCACCTGATGGCGGTAATTGTTGAAAATTAAATTCATTTTCTGGAATTGATGCTTCACTTGCTAAACGGTCACCTAAAGCATTCAGTCGTAACACTTGGCTTTGCAACTCAGCGAGTTTCATCGTTAGTGCGGTTAATTGTGGTTCAGTTAATTGCTGAGGATCTATCTTAGCGGGTGAATTCAAAGCATAGGGTACAGCTTGTGGCACGTCATCAGCAGAAAAAATCAAATGAACAACAAAGCCTGATATTAGCGCAAATACAGTGATCGCAGACAACCAATGCAACTTATTCAGCGTCATTGAAAATCTAACGTTCTTTCCACGATATAGTAGTGTTAAACTCATAATTACTTAAATACTATTCCAAAGTAGAGTGGTTAATGGCACGCAAAACAAGAAAACCTTCAGATATGTCAGAGCTCTTTCAATCATCGAAAGGCACTTTGGCACAAATAGCAGCAAAAACCAACTCTTTAACTATCTTGTCTGACATTGTACGCCAAACTTGCCCTGACCTGCCAGCAGATGTCTGGCATATTGCCAATTTTAAGCAAAATTCTTTAGTAATTGAAGTCACATCTGCTGTTTGGAGCCAAAGACTACAGTTTGAACGGATGAATATTTGCCGTGAACTGGCCATTGCTACCGACAAGGCTTTTGATCAAATTGAAATTAAGGTATCGCCTTATCGCAATAAAGTCGTTTATCAATCTGAAGAAAAACCCGCGGAGCCATTACATATCTCACAAAACACCGCTAACCAATTATTGGCTATTGCTAAAAACGCGCCTGAGAGTTTACGTAAAAAATTAGAAAAATTGGCAAAACACGCTGACAAAAACGCCATATGATAATTTTGCCTAGATATGATTTATACCCTTTATCTTAAAATAAAAAACCAGTCATTTGACTGGTTTTTTTATTGAGTAACATTAGCAGTATCTTAATTAAAATGCGGCAGCCGTTACTTCTTGATATTGGATAGGAGACGGTGTTTCATCTTCGTAAGTCACCCATTCCCAACTTTCTTTTTGCTTAAAGACTTCTCTTAACAAGATATTATTTAAGCCATGTCCAGATTTAAAGGCATTTAACTCACCTAAAATACTGTGACCACACATATACAAGTCGCCAATCGCATCGAGTATTTTGTGTTTAACAAATTCATCGTCATAGCGTAATTCATCTTTATTAAGCATGCGGTATTCGTCAAGTACAATGGCATTTTCTAAACTGCCACCTAAAGCTAAATCGTGAGAGCGAAGAAATTCGATATCACTCATAAAGCCAAAAGTACGTGCTCGACTAATTTCTTTAATAAAAGAACAGCTAGATAAGTCCATGCTCATCGTCTGACATGTTTTAGAAATAACAGGATGTTCAAATTCAATAGCAAAATTAATTTTAAAACCATGGTAAGGCTTTAATTCTGCCCATTTGTCACCTTCTTCAACACGAACAGTTTTCTTTATGCGAATAAAACGTTTTGCTGCTGCTAATGTTTTGATGCCAACCGACTGTATTAAATAAACGAACGGCAATGCGCTACCGTCCATAATCGGGATTTCAGGAGAATCTATTTCAACAATTAAGTTGTCAATACCTAAACCTGCGGCAGCTGATAACAAGTGCTCGACGGTGGAAATCTTCACACCTTGTTCATTGACTAAGCACGTACACAAAGTTGTCTCGCCCACAGCTTCAGGCGTTGCTGAAATTTCAACAATCGGATCTAAATCTATGCGGCGAAAAACAATACCAGTATTGGCTGGCGCAGGACGGAGAGTCAACTGCACCTTTTCACCTTTGTGTAAACCAACACCAACGGCGGTTACACTGTCTTTTAATGTACGTTGTTTAATCATAAATGCCTTATTAAGCTTTTACTAACCTTGAAATGCACCGTCCTCTTTCGACGGGCGCACAATATAGCAGAAAAACATAACAAAATCAAAATATCAGCTTTTAGCTTCACATTATTTTACACACAACTGTTCAACCAGCTGTATCCTAGTCACATATTAATTCGAATAATATTAGCGATTATATACACTATTTTTATTCTCTGATGACAAAATTAACCGTTCAAATTAGTCAGCTTGTTTACGTAAAAATGCCGGGATATCTAAATAGTTCTCGATATCTGCTGCAGTTTGTACTTGAGCATTGCTGTCTTGCATTGTTATCGGCGCTGTATTTACTTCTGCCTGTGGGCTAGCAATAAATTCTTGGCCAACGGCAATAGGTGCAACAGTAGGAGCTGGATTTACTAGTGTTATATCTGGCTTGCGATCAGCACCAATACCGGTTGCAACTACAGTTACACGTAATTCATTAGTCATTTCAGGGTCGATAACCGCACCAACAACAACCGTTGCATTTTCAGAAGCAAAGGCCTTTACTGCATTACCCACTGTTTCAAATTCATCGATACTAATATCCATGCCAGCAGTAATGTTTACCAAAATACCGCGAGCACCAGCTAGGTCAACATCTTCAAGTAATGGACTCGAAATTGCAGCTTCTGCAGCTTCTTCTGCACGATCAGGACCCGATGCAATACCAGAACCCATCATTGCTGTGCCCATTTCTGACATAACGGTACGCACATCGGCGAAATCGACGTTAATCAAACCTGGACGAGTAATTAGCTCTGCAATACCCTGCACAGCACCTAACAATACATTATTTGCGGCTTTAAAAGCGTCAAGTAACGACGTACCTGGGCCTAAAACTTTTAATAATTTTTCATTAGGTATAGTAATTAATGAGTCGACACTTTTCGATAATAACTCAATACCTTGATCTGCATAGTTCATGCGTTTCTTGCCTTCAAATGGGAAGGGTTTGGTAACAACAGCAACCGTTAATATGCCCATTTCTTTTGCAATTTCAGCAACAACTGGAGCAGCACCCGTACCTGTACCACCACCCATACCTGCGGCGATAAAGATCATATCAGCCCCTTGTAGAGTTTCTCTAATCGTTTCTCTGTCTTCTTCAGCGCTGCGACGACCTATTTCAGGGTTAGCGCCGGCACCTAAGCCTTTAGTAACATCTGCACCAAGTTGTAAAGTAACATTGGCTGCTGAATTACGTAATGCTTGTGAATCGGTATTTGCCGTAATAAATTCAACACCTTCAATGGTTTGACAAACCATGTGCTCAACTGCATTACCGCCACCGCCACCAACACCAATGACTTTGATTACTGCTTCTTCGTTATGATCTTCCATTAATTCAAACATTTTTACTCTCTCCGATTTTTATGTTTTGTTCCACCAAAACGCGATTTAACTCTTACTTTTTACTTACCCACCATGATTGAGGTAGATTATAAAAATTTATTTACTCTTCTTATAACAAAGGTTTTAGTGAGGGTTAAAACTCACCTTTAAACCAAGCTAAGATACGCGAAGTAATACTAGCAATACCTTCACTTTTCTTACTCTCTATACTTTGTTGTTCATTGGCTTGCATACCGTAATGTAATAAACCAACAACCGTTGAGTAAGTTGAATCATCAACATACTCTTTTAAACCACTCATACCTTTTGGCTTAGCGACACGTACTGGCATTTGAAAAACTTCTTCAGCAAACTCAACAACACCTTCCATTTTCGCTGTACCACCGGTTAACACATAACCTGCGGCAATTTGATCTTCTAAGCCCGCTTCGCGTACCGCTTCTTGAATAAGTTCAAAAAGCTCTTGGTAACGTGGCTCAACAACTTCCGCTAAAGTGTGACGAGACATTGAGCGTGCAGGACGACCACCAACACTCGGTACTTCAATGTTCTCTTCCATACTCACCATTTGTCGAAGCGCACAAGCATATTGCACTTTAATGTCTTCTGCGTGGCTTAACGGCGTTCTAAATATTTTCGCAATATCACTGGTGACCTGATTACCGGCCACAGGTATAACCGCAGTGTGTCTTAAAGCACCGCCAGCAAATACCGCAATATCCATCGTACCTGCGCCCATGTCTACCACACAAATACCGAGTTCTTTCTCATCATCTGTTAGCACAGCATAACTAGATGCTAATGCTGAAAAAATAAGTTGATCGGCTTTTACTTCACAGCGCTCAACACATTTAACAATATTTTTAGCCATGTCGTTAGCACAAGTAACAATATGAACTTTGGCCTCCATTCGGACACCTGACATACCAATCGGGCTTTTTATCCCATCTTGGCAGTCAATACTAAATTCTTGTGGTAGTACATGTAACATGCGTCGTTCCGCGGAAATCGGTACTGAACGCGCGGTATGTATTACGTTATCAACATCTTCTTGAATGACTTCTTTGTCATTGATTGGCACCATGCCATTTTCATTTTGACAACTAATATGCTTACCTGAAATACCTAAGTAAACCGAGCTAATTTGGCAATCGGCCATTAATTCAGCTTCGTTGATAGCACGCTGAATTGATTGAATAACCAAATTCAAATCATTAACGCCACCTTTATCCATACCTCGTGCAGGTTGATTTCCAACACCAACAATACTTAATTGATTGTCCGGTGTTATTTCACCAACAGCAACAGATATTTTCGACGTTCCTATGTCTAAACCTACTACCAAGTTTCTTTCGTTTACTTTTGACATTAAAGTTAAGCTCTTTGTTTATTCTCTGCGGTTTTCCAACCAACAGCGAGTCCAGTGTCATAACGTAAATCAACATAATCCACTTGCTGATTTTCTTCTTTTGTTTTCATTATTTGCGGGTAGACATCCATAAAGCGTTGTACACGCTCAATTTTGTTTTCTCTACCTAAATTAAGCGTTATGCCGTTCTTCAGCGTTAACTGCCAAGAATGACGTTCGGTAAGTAACAATTCATCAATTGACAACTCACTAAACTTCAGCAATTTACTTAAATTAACAAAGTTACTTAAGGCAAGATCTTCACTGCCTTCAGGACCAAAAAATGCGGGTAATGCAGACTGTAAACGTGTGGTGTCTGCCTGAAATGCTTTACCGTATTGATTAATTAAAAAGTCACCATTCCATAAAGCAATCGGCGTTTGGTCAACAACATAAATTTTCAGTTCATTCGGCCACTTTTTTCGTACCGATACCGAGTATACCCAAGGTAATTCAGCCACTTTCTGTTGTACGTGATTGACATCAACATTAAAAAAGTTTCCTAAGTTAACATCTTCAATCGCATTTTCTATATCTTGTCTATTGGTAAACGGCATTTCACCGCCAATAACAATCGACGTAACAGGCATTGACTCTTCAGATGACATTTTATTATTTAAAAACCAACTGAATGAAATAATCGTAACAATCACCAGCACAAAAAAAGTCACACCGAGCCAAAAAGACCAGTGTAATTTTTCTTGTTGTTCCGTCATTAATGGTGACAATGACGGTTGATTGCTACTAGTTATTGTCATTATTTATCTGCTAATTGTCCTGTGCTAATGGCGACTATTTTTGTTACCAGCTCACTAAAACTTAAGCCGTGTACCTTTGCTGCTTTAGGTACCAATGACGTTTCAGTCATACCTGGAACAGTATTGACTTCCAGTAGTTGCCATTTATTTTCATTGTTGCGCATAACATCTACGCGCCCCCATCCTTTTGCACCAGTAGCTTTAAAAGCTTTAAGCGCTAATGCTTTAAGTGCTTGCTCATCTTCATCACTCAAACCAGCAGGACAATGATATTGTGTTGTCGTTGATTGATATTTAGCTTCGTAGTCATAGAACTCACGAGGCGTTTCCATATGAATGGCGGGTAACGCTTCTTCGCCTAAAATAGCCACCGTATATTCAGGGCCATTAATCCATGCTTCTACTAAAATTTGGTCATCATATTCAAAGGCAGTCGTTAATGCTTGGTGTAATTCATTGGCTGTTTTGGCTTTGGCCATACCAATACTTGAGCCTTCATTGGCTGGCTTAACCATCACCATGCCACCGAGTGCCGCCAGTATTTTTTCTGCTTGGGTTTCTTGGTAAGCCTCTTTTTCGACAATAGCAAAAGGCGCAGTTGGTAATCCTTGTGCTTGAAACACTTGCTTGCTACGAATTTTGTCCATGGACAACGCAGATCCTAAAACATCAGAACCGGTATAGGGGATGCCCATATATTGTAAAGCCCCCTGCACACAACCATCTTCACCGCCTCGACCATGCAAAGCGATAAAAACACGATCGATATTTCGTTTAGTTAAGTCAGCTAAACAAAATCCTCGAGTGTCGATGAGTTCAACGTCAAAACCAGCTTGTTGTAGACCCTTGGTAATCGCTTTTCCAGAATTAAGTGATACTTCGCGTTCTGCTGAGTCGCCGCCATATAAAACAGCTAACCTTTGGTCTTTCAGTGCTTTCACTTTTTAGCCCCTTTAAGGTCAACATTTAGTAACGGGTTTATCATAATTTCACGAGCTATAACGCCAATAGTACCTGCGCCTTGTGTAATAACCATATCGCCGTCTTGTAATTGCGCTTGCAACAATTCTGCTAATATTTCAGCGCTACTAACATAGATAGGTTCAATTTGACCACGCTGGCGAATACTTCGCGCTAGGCTTTTACTGTCAGCACTGTTGATAGGCGCTTCGCCCGCCGCATAAACATCGAGTAAAAATAAGCAATCAACTTCAGATAACACTTCAACAAAGTCTTCGTATAAATCGCGCGTACGAGAATAACGGTGTGGCTCAAAAATCATCACTAAGCGTTTTTCAGGCCAGCCATTTCTCATCGCTTTAATTGTTGCTTTAACTTCACGAGGGTGATGTCCATAATCATCGACTAAGATCATCTCACCTTTTTCTGTCGCTAAATTAGCCAATTGTTCAAAACGTCTACCGATACCCGCAAATTTTTCTAGAGCACTGACAATGGCCGCGTCGTCTACGCCTTCATCAGTTGCAACAGCGATACTCGCCAAGGCGTTCAGCACATTATGTTCACCGGGTAAGTTTACTGACATATTGATATCAGCAAAACCTTCACGCTGTACGGTAAAATGACTAACGCCACCATTTTGTTGAAAGTTTGTCGCACGTACATCAGCATCTTCACTAAAACCATAGGTGATCACTTGACGACCCATTCTTGGAATGAGTTCACGCACAACATCGTTATCAATACAAACAACCGCTAAACCATAAAACGGTAAGTTATGTAAAAATTCGATATAGGTATCTTTAAGTTTTTCAAAATCACCTTGGTAAGTCTCCATGTGATCTTCGTCGATATTAGTGATCACTGAAACCATAGGCTGCAGATGCAAGAATGACGCGTCACTCTCATCGGCTTCTGCAATAAGGTAACGACTTTTACCCAAACGCGCATTGGTGCCAGCGCTATTTAATAAGCCACCAATCACAAATGTTGGGTCTAGGTCACCTTCAGCAAAAATACTTGCAATCAAACTGGTCGTTGTTGTTTTGCCATGAGTCCCTGCAATCGCAACACCATGGCGAAAACGCATTAATTCAGCTAACATTTCTGCACGACGTACCACAGGAATACGTAACGTTTGCGCATTCACCAATTCTGGGTTATCTGCTTTAATTGCCGTTGAAACAACAATAACACTCGCACCAACAATGTTATCTGCCGCATGACCTATAGTAATATTTGCACCTAACGCCATTAAGCGAGTCACAACTTGATTTTCGCCAATATCAGAGCCAGTAATTTGGTAGCCTTCATTTAACAATACTTCAGCAATACCCCCCATACCTGCACCGCCAATACCGACAAAGTGAATGCTTTTTACTCGGCGCATTTCTGGTAATTTAATAGGTGCGGTGTTATTGGCTATTTTATTTCTCATTATCTTACTCATTAGTTAACTAACTCCGCGCAAGTATTAGCAACACGGAGAGTTGCATCAACGTGAGCAGCATCGTGCGCCGCTTTCACCATCGACCTTACTACGCTGTCGGAAATAAAAAGGCTGTTAAGCATTTGCGCTAAAGTCGTACCGTTAAATTCTTTTTGTGGTAATAATTTTGCAGCACCACGTGAAACTAAATACATCGCATTTTTGGTTTGATGGTCATCAACGGCATGAGGTAAAGGCACAAAAATAGCAGGTTTAGCTGCCATAGCGAGTTCTGAAACGGTTAAGGCACCTGCTCGGCAAACAACAATGTCTGCCCATTGATAAGCGGCCGCCATATCTTCAATAAATTCAGTCACTTTAACTTTATCTTCTGACAAGCCAAACTTTTTATAGCTGGCCAGTACTGCTGTTTGATTATCACGACCCGTTTGATGCCAAACGTCAATATTTTGCAGTTGTATTTGTTTTAACGCTTGTGGCACGGTTTCATTCAAAATTTTAGCGCCAAGACTTCCACCAACCACTAGTACTTTTTTACTACTACTTGGATTCTCGGGGATCACTGGCGTTAACGCGGTTATTTCTTTACGCAACGGGTTTCCAACCACCTGAAAGTCAATATTAGCGGTAAAAGCGTTTGGGAATGCACTCAACACTTTAGTGGCAATTTTCGCTAAATAACGGTTTGTCATGCCAGCAACCGCATTTTGTTCATGTAAAACTAAAGGGATCCGCATTAACCAAGCAGCAAAGCCACCAGGAGCACTTGCATAACCGCCCATGCCTAAGACAACATCGGGTTTTACTTTGCGTAATATCGCAATTGATTGTAAAACCGACTGTAATAATTGAAACGGTATTTTAACACGCTCTAACAAGCTTTTATTACGTACACCGGCAATATTGATAAATGAAATATCAAACCCATGCTCAGGAACAATTTTTGCTTCCATACGTTTTTCAGTGCCAAGCCAATGTATCTTCCAACCTTGAGCTTTGAGCATTTCTGCCACAGCTATACCTGGGAAAATATGACCCCCTGTGCCACCAGCCATCACTAATAAAGTGGGTGTTTTTTTACTAGTTGTATTTTCAAATCCAGTCATATTGTTCACCCTCCTTATCATCTTTAGTTTTGGGTTTTACTACTATTTTATTCATTGCATTACTTTTTTTTATTTTGTTTTTCTTTGATTTTTTCTTAGTGGTCGCCTGAATACTTTGCAAACGTATCTCATGATCTATTCTCATCAAGATAAACACCGCCATGGTCATAATGATCATCGAGCTACCGCCATAACTTAATAACGGCATCGTTAACCCTTTAGTGGGCACTACACCTGCACTAGCACCAACATTGACCGCAGCTTGAAAGCTTATCCAAATACCAATAGCGTAAGCAAAAAAACCTTCGAAATATTTTTCTTTTTGTAAAGCGGCTCTGCCAAGTAACAGTGCCTTGAGCACTAAAAACATACTCAGCATTAAGATCACGCTTATACCAATAAAGCCAAGTTCTTCTGCAACAACCGCCATAACAAAATCGGTATGCGCTTCGGGTAAATATTCTAGCTTTTGAATACTATTTCCTAACCCTTGTCCAAAAATCTCACCACGGCCATATGCCATCAATGATTGTGTTAATTGATAACCACTGCCAAAGGGATCTTCCCAAGGGTCTAAAAAGCCGGTAACTCGCGCCCAACGATAAGGAGAAAAATAAGCGAGCGCGGATAATAAACTAATGCCAACGCCAGATACACAAGCAAATTGCCAAAGTTTAGCGCCAGCTAAAAATAACAGACCAAAAGTGGTCACAAACATCACAACAATGGTACCTAAATCTGGTTGCATTAATAACAAACCACCAAGTACAGTAAAGACAACGAGTGGTTTAGCAAACCCTTTAACGTTTTCCATCACTTCATCACGACGTCGAACAAGATAAGACGATAAATAACAAAAGAAAAACAATTTCGCAGGCTCTGCCGCTTGTAACGTTATTGGACCCACAACAATCCACCGTGTCGAACCATTAACCGTTCGGCCAATCACTAACACCACAACTAACAGCAAAATCCCCAATAGCAGTAAATGCCCACTATGTTTTTGCCAAAGACTCATCGGTACGCTCATCGTGACAACGGCCACCAACAAACTTATACAAATATAAATAAAGTGACGCTCGACAAAATGAAACGGGTCATTGAACAATCTTTCTGCTACAGGCATAGACGAACTGGCGACCATAATGAGACCAATCATATACATACTAATAGCGAGTAATAAGTACGTACGATCAAATGTAGCGCTGCTAGCACCTTGCTCTGCCGATAACCACATGGGTAGTTTTATATTATCGAGTTTAGAGAGAACTGATGTTGTCATGAGTTCTCCTCTGGCAAGCTTGGTGTTTTATTTTCTCCGCTCAACTTGTTAACCGCATTGACAAAGACTTCGCCACGTTCAGCAAAGTTCTTGAACATATCAATGCTGGCACAAGCCGGTGAAAGTAACACTACATCACCTGATTTAACGATATTGCCAAGGATATTAATCGCTTGTTCAATACGGGTAACTTTACTATTTTTTATCTGTGCTTTATTAGCGACAGCAGCCACTTCATCGCCGTCTTTACCTAAGGTAAAAACATGGCTAACATCTTTAGAAAAAACGTTAGTTAATGGGGAAAAGTCTGCTCCTTTGCCATCGCCACCCGCAATAACATATAAGTTGTTATCTACTGACATCATAGCGGCTAAGCCTTCAATCGCTGCTAGGGTTGCGCCAACATTGGTTGCTTTAGAGTCGTTAATCCATTGCACATTTTTATACGTTGATATCAGCTGACAACGATGTTCCAAGCCTTTAAATTCAACTAAATGTACTAACATCTCGTCAAGTGGCCAACCAGCACTATGACCTAGTGCCAATACCGCTAAACAGTTCAAGGCATTGTGTAAACCGGCAATAGGTAGTTGATTAACACCAATAAGCGGCTTTGAGCCAAACATTAATTGTCTTTGTCCATCAATCACCGACATGCCAAAATGACCGTCAAGTGCAACATCGCTACCAAACGAAAGTGACTTTTGCGCCTTACCAACAAGTTGAGTATTAACATCATCACGATTAGTTATAGCCGTTTGACACTGTTGATAAATACCTCGTTTAATCGCGGCATAGTTTTCTAAGGTTTTATGACGATCTAAATGATCATCGCTCACATTTAAAACAGTTGCAGCAATCGCCTTCATACTGCGTAATGTCTCTAATTGAAAACTAGAAAGTTCTAAGACTAAGCAGTCGAGTGATTTTTGCGATTGTTCTAGTACCGGTACTCCAATATTACCGCCTAGTTCAACTTTTTTACCCAGCCTTTGTCCGAGAAAAGCCAATAAAGACACCACCGTTGATTTACCATTTGAACCGGTAACAGCAAGAATAGCGGTGTTATTATTTTGACAATAAAGCTCAACGTCTCCAGCAACAATACAATTTTTACTTATCTGCTTAGCAATGTCAGCAATACTGGTATCTACACCTGGGCTGACCAGTAAAACATCGGCTGAAGCGATCAGTGTTTTATCCCAGCCACCTAACGTTAACGATGTATGTGGAAACTCTTGCTTAAAAACGTCAATATTAATGGCATTATCACGACTGTCATTTACCGAGCAAGTTAAGCCATTTTTTGCTAAATAACGCACACAAGACAACCCTGTTAACCCTGCACCGAGGACAACAATTTTTTGGGTTGTTAACTGCGCTATCGCTAGCGGAGCTTGTGATGTCTTTTGCGTCATTTTATGCTTTATACCTACTTTAAATACTATTTTTTATTAAACGATTTATTAATCAATCATTGTTAGCGTAGTTTTAATGTCGCTAAACCAATCAATACCAGTACTAATGAGATAATCCAAAAACGGACAATAACTCTTGGCTCAGGCCAGCCTTTTAATTCGTAATGATGGTGAATAGGCGCCATACGGAAAATACGTTGGCCACGTAATTTATAAGAGCCAACTTGTAAAATAACTGACACCGTTTCCATAACAAAAACACCGCCCATAATGAACAACACTAATTCTTGTCGAACTAAAACCGCGATAACACCCAAGGCTGCACCAAGTGCTAAAGAACCAACATCGCCCATAAATACTTGTGCAGGGTAAGTGTTAAACCAGAGAAATCCTAAACCTGCGCCAACAATAGCCGTACAAACAACCACTAACTCACTCGCCATCGCAATGTGGGGAATATTTAAATATTCAGAGAAGTTTGCGTGTCCTGTCATGTAGGCAAAAATAGCAAAAGCGCCGGCGACCATTATCGTTGGTACTATTGCTAAGCCATCTAAACCATCAGTTAAATTAACTGCGTTACTGGTTCCAACAATCACAAAGTAGGTCATACCAACGTAAAAAATACCCAGTTGAGGTAATACGTCTTTAACGAACGGAATAAGTAAACTTGTTTCTTCGGGACTTTGAGCAAGAGAATATAAAAACAAGGCTGTCGCTAAACCCGCAACGGTTTGCCAAAAGTATTTCCAACGCGCAATTAAACCATTAGGGTCTTTGCGAATAACTTTTCGATAATCATCAACAAAGCCTATTAGGCCAAAACTGGTGATAACAAAAAGCACGACCCAAACATAGGTATTACTTAAATCGGCCCAGAGTAAAACACTGACCACAATAGCGGCTAAAATTAACAGCCCACCCATAGTCGGCGTGCCGGTTTTCACCAAATGGCTTTCGGGGCCATCATCGCGAACAACCTGACCCACTTGCATATTTTGCAAGAAACGGATCAGCTTAGGACCAAAGTACAAAGATATAGTTAACGCGGTTAATGTACTTACAATGGCGCGAAATGTTAGATAAGAAAAAACATTAAAAAAACTGTAATACTGTGTTAAATATTCACTTAGCCAAACTAGCATGAACTTATCTCCGATGATTTATGTTCTGAAGTTGACGAAGAGAGTTCTAAATTTTTACGCCAGTTAATAATATCTTGCACTACATTTTCCATACGGGCACTACGTGATCCTTTGACTAAGATAGAGATCGCTTGCTGCTCATTTTCCAATAAAGAAGTTAAACAACGCATTAACGACACTCTGTCACTAAAATGTTGGCCATTAAAAGCATCAGCTGAACTTTGACTCAGCACGCCCAGCGTCAGTAAATCATCAATTTTGCATTGTTTAGCATAATCGCCAACTTCATGATGATAACCTCGAGCTTGTGCGCCCAATTCGCCCATATCACCAAGGATAAGGATGCGTCGGCCTGAGTAGCTAGCCAATAAATCGCTAGCCGCTTTTATTGATTCAACATTTGCGTTGTAAGTATCATCAATTAATTTAAACGTGGGTGTTAACTGATGTAAATTTAATCGGCCTTTCACCGGTGACATTTCAGCCAAGCCTAAACGAATATCGTCAAGGCTAGCACCAAACTCTAAAGCAATCGCAGCTGCAGCAACCGCATTACAAACATTGTGTTTCCCCGGCACCGTTAATTCAATGAACGTATTGCCAGAGTGAGTATTAAGCTTAAAGCCAGCACAACCTGTATCATCAAGTATTACATCACTTGAGAAACAGTCAGCAGCTTGTTCACATGAGAACGTTCTTACTTTTTTGTCAACCAAACGCCATTGCCATTTATTGGCAAATTTACAATCTTGGTTATATAGAGCAATGCCGCCACTGCTTAGGCCTTCAAAAATTTCACCTTTTGCACGTGCCACACCGCATAAATCGCCAAATCCCTCTAAATGAGCCGCGGCAATATTATTAATAATAGCAACATCAGGCTTCACTAATGCTGAGGTGTAAGCTATTTCACCCATATGATTTGCACCCAACTCAACCACAGCAAATTCGTGCTGTGGCTCAAGGCGCAATAAGGTGAGTGGCACACCAATATCGTTATTAAAATTCCCTTTTGTTGCTAATACCTTACCCAAGCGTGATAAAATTGCCGCTACCATTTCTTTTACTGTGGTTTTACCACTACTTCCGGTAATAGCAACCGTTTTAGGGGCAACTTTTTCTTTCACATAAGCAGCTATCTTGCCTAAGGCTTTATGCGTATCTTCAACAATAATTTGAGGAATACTCAGTTGGCAATCATCTTGAACAATCACGGCTGCACAACCTAATTCAATCACCTGATTCAAAAAACGGTGTGCATCAAAATTTGGCCCCTTGAGCGCAAGAAATAATTCACCCTTTGCTAATGCTCGACTATCGGTATTAATGCTATCAATAGTGATGTTTTCTCCAACGAGCTTACCATCAACGGCTAAAGCAATTTCAGCTAAGCATAATGGGATCATGATATTGCTCCTGCAGTGTTACTTTGTTGTTGATAAACGTCATAAATGGCTTTAACCAATTCACGTTCGTTATAATTAATTTTTTCATTAGCTACTATGATGTAGTCTTCATGGCCTTTACCCGCAAGTAAAACCATGTCATCAGCCTTTGCTTTTGCCAAGGTAGCTTTGATCGCGGCTTCGCGGTCAAGTAAAACGGTGATTTTTTCAGGAAAAAGACACCCCGCGAGCATATCGGCAACGATATCTTCAGCTTTTTCTGTTCTTGGATTATCTGTGGTAAACACCAGATGATCAGCACCATTCTCGGCTGCTAGCGCCATTAGTGGTCGCTTACCTTTGTCTCTGTCTCCTCCACAACCAAACACCACCCATAACTCACCTTTACAATGGTGGCGACAAGCATGCAGTGCACTGACTAATGCATCGGGAGTATGTGCATAGTCAACAATAGTGGTCGCTTTATTATTGGCTTTAAATGTTTCCATACGGCCAACAATCGGTGTTAATGCTTTAACCGCTAACGCGATATCATTTAATGAAATATTTTTGCTCATCAATACAGCAATACCCGCTAATAAATTTTCAATATTGAAATCGCCCATTAGCACGCTGTCAATTTCTTGTTGACCAAGATGGGTATTCAAGATGAATTGAACACCATTAGCATGGGTTTTAATCTCACTGGCTTGGGCATAAGCTGAAAATTGAGTAACTGCGGCCGATTTACCATAAACAATAAGACTTTGCTTATTTGGCCAATGCGCTAACCATTGTTTACCTTGCTGGTCATCACCATTAATAATGGCTATTTGTTTGGCATCATGACTAAAAATTTGATATTTGGCGTCCGCATAGTTTGTCATGGTTTTATGATAATCAAGATGATCGCGTGTCAAATTGGTGAACACGGCAATATCAAGTAAATTTGCTATAACACGCCGCTGCTCAAGTGCATGAGAAGATATTTCCATAGCAACATTTTTACAATGATCTGCAGAGAACTCAGCCATTAACTGATGCAACTGTGTTGCTGCCGGTGTCGTATTTTCAACGGATTGTAGCGATTCAATTTGTCCAGCGCCATTGGTGCCTATAACCGCTGTTCTTTGTTGGCAACTCGCTAATAATTTTGAGATTATTTGACTGGTGCTGGTTTTACCATTGGTGCCAGTAATACCTATAATCGTCATATTATCTTGTGGACTTTGATAATACCCCTTAGCAAATGAAAATAACTTTTCATTGAGTTGATAGAAATAGACTTGTGCTATTTTTTTATCTGAATTTTCTGTCGTTAAATAAACAATTTCACCATGTTGGCTGGCATGGCTGCATTCAGCAATGATTAACCCACACTCTAATGATACGGCTTGGTTAATAAAATCATTACCATTTTGCTGATGGCCGATAATCGCACAAAAGACATCGCCCGTTTTTAATTTACGGGTATCATTAATCAAATCTCCACAATTCATTGGGAAATAAGCCCGTTCAGCCAATGCGGGTAACGGTAAATTAAACCGTTTAAAAACGTCAAATAATTGTGCTTGGCTCAATGAAAAAGTAAACTTAGGCATCGGCATGCTCCTGTTTTACTTTCATTGTTGGCTTGTCTTCACTGACCACAGGTCTTATATCAGCAACACGCTTTGCATCTGGAGCAATATTTAATACCCGCAATGCGCCTTTCATTACTCTTGAAAAGACAGGGGCAGCAACTTCGCCACCATGGTATAAATCGCCGCCAGGTTCATTAATAACAACAACAACCACAATCTCAGGATCAGAAATTGGTGCCATACCAGCAAACAAGCCAACGTATTCATTGCCATAGCCACCAGCGAAAGCTTTAATTGCAGTGCCCGTTTTGCCACCAACACGGTAACCTTCTACCTTAGCATTTGGGGTATGTTCATTAACCACATTTTCTAACATGCCAACAACTTGTTCACTCGATTGCTCTGAAAAAATCCGTACATCTCGAAGTGGAATAGTATCCAAGGTATCTTTTTTGATAATAGTGAGCGGCTTTTTAATGCCGCCATTAGCTAAGGTTGAATAAAAACGTGCTAGTTGAAGCGGGGTTGCCGCAACACCATGTCCCCAAGATAAGGTCGCTAATTCAAATTTCGACCAACGTTGGCGATCATGCATAATACCTGAACTTTCGCCAACTAAGCCAACACCCGTTTCTTCGCCAAAGCCAGCATCAAAAAATTTATTCAGTAAAAATTCTTTCGGTACTGAAAGTGCTAGTTTTGTCGTGCCCATATTTGATGAATGCACCAAAATATCAGTAATACTTAATTTGCCACGGTTAATTGGGTCGCCAACTCTGCGGCCACCTAAACGCATCCAACCTGGACTGGTATCAATAATGCTGTCGGCTTTTACCGAACCAAACTCTAAGGCGGTTAATGCAGTTAAAGGTTTTAAGGTTGAACCCGGTTCATAAAAATCGGTGATCGCTCGATTTCGAAAACGATGGATCGCTGTGTTTCGACGATTATTAGGATTATAAGATGGGCTATTTACCAGCGCTAAAATTTCGCCGGTATGAACATTAGTAACAACGACTGAGCCTGATGTCGCTTTAAATGCTTTTACCGCACCTTTTAATTCTTTATAAGCGATGGCTTGAATACGCTGATCAATACTCAAAACGATATCTTTGGGCTGAGTAGATTCTTGCTCAGACAGTATTTCTATTTTACGGCCCTTAGCATCTTTACGGTATTGTTTTTCGCCGTCAGTTCCCGTCAGTAATTGATCGTAAACGCGTTCAACACCCTCGATACCTTTGTCATCTACATTGGTAAAGCCAACAACATGAGCGCTTATTTCTCCTGACGGATAAAAGCGTTTTGATTCTTTTCGTAAATGAATACCCGGTATTTTTAATTCTTTAATGTATTTAGCCATTGCTGGCGATACTTTACGTTCAACATAAACAAAACGTTTAGTTGGGTTTTTAACAATACGTGAAGTTAGTTTGTTAACATTACGCCCTAAAACATCGGCAAGTGCTTGCCAATGCTCTTTCATTGCTAGCGCATTGTTGTCCATGATAATTTTAGGATCTGCCCACACGGTTTCAACCGGGACACTGATCGCCAGTTCACGGCCGTTACGATCGACAATTGAACCACGTTGTACGGTATGAGCAGCGGTACGTAATGAGCGCATATCTCCCTGTTTTTTCAACATGTCGGGTTCAATGATTTGAATATATGCACTGCGAGCCAACAAACCTGCATAAACAAACACTATTAGGCCGACCACAACGTAAAAACGCCATGCCACCGAAATTTGCTGTTTATCTACTTGTTTCTTCACTAACTTGCTCATTGTTGTTGAATGATAATTTCCGAATTTATATTCGGTCTTTTCATCTGTAATAATTTTCTAGCTTTGCTTTCTATCGTACTGTGCTCAGCTAGGCTATTTTGCTCTAACAATAAATTACGCCACTCAATATCTAACTCATCTCTTTCTGTTAATAATATTTCTAAACCACTGGTGGTTTGACGATTTAAATGGGTGAAGTAAATCACCGAAAATGCCGAAATAACCACCATAACTAACAACAGATATATAAATATATGTCGCTGAATGTCGTACCAAACTTCTAATGGCAATGCCATTTTTGAGTTTGCCATAACTATATCAGCCGCATTAAAGCGGTAATCTCATTGCAACCCGCATGACTGAACTTCGTGAACGCTTATTTTCTTCAACTTCACTTTCACTGGGTTTTAGTCTTCGACCAACAAGTTCTAATTTTTTACCTTTATTCAATTCTGCTTCACTGATCGGTAAACCACGAGGCACTTTTTTGCCTTGCGAGTGTTTTTTCATAAACTGCTTAACAAGACGGTCTTCTAATGAATGGAAGCTAATAACCACTAAACGACCATTTTCAGCAAGTACTGATAATGATGCCGCAAGTACTTTTTCAATTTGCTCTAACTCACTATTAATGTAAATACGGATCGCTTGAAAGCTTCGTGTCGCTGGGTGCTTTTTAATTTCGCGTTGTGGTGCTGTCGTTTGAATGATTTTGGCTAACTGACTAGTACGGGTATAAGGGGTTTCTTCACGTGTATCAACAATGGCGTTAGCAATTCGCCAAGCGTGTTTTTCTTCACCAAAAGTACGTAGTACCCAAGTAATATCTTCAACATCAGCCACAGCAATCCATTCTGCTGCGGTTTGTCCACGCGAAGTATCCATACGCATGTCTAATGGGCCATCATTCATAAAGCTAAAGCCACGTTCGGCTTCATCAAGCTGTGGCGAAGACACGCCAAGGTCAAGGAGAATACCGTCAACTTTACCAAGTAATTGATGCTTTTCAGCAATGTTTTGTAAGTCGGCAAAGCCTTCGTGCTCAATAGTGAATCGAGCATCGTCAGCAAATTTTTCTGCTGCTTTAATTGCCGTAAGATCTCGGTCAATGGCAATAAGCCGACCATTTTCAGAGAGTTGAGAAAGTATAAGGGCTGAGTGCCCGCCTCGACCAAACGTACAGTCGATATAGGTACCATCGGGGTTGATTGCGAGTCCGGTCACTGCTTCGTCAAGCAATACCGAGATATGTGAATTATCTAATTTCATTTTGGGTAACACCATGTTACTGAATACCAAGTGATCAATTCGGTATCGGGTTATTAACTATTTTTAGTCTTATTTTTGCTATTTACAGTGATAAGTCTAACAAGCGGTCAGTCAGTTCAATTTCACCCGACTGAATTTGGCTAATGCCTTTTTGCATTTGCGCTTGCCAGGCATTTTCACTCCAAATTTCAAATTTCTTTAATTGTCCTACCAGCATCACACCTTTTTCTAAATTGGCATGTAAACGCAACGGACCATTAATCAATAAGCGACCACTCTTATCAATTTCACAATCAGAAGCATTGCCTAAAAGTACTTGCTGTAACAATCTTTCTTGTGGGTTCATACTCGATAAACTACACAATTTTAATTCTATTTCTTCCCATTCAGGAAGCGGGTAAAGTAGTAGGCAGGGATGTTGAATATCAACGGTACAAACCATTTTTCCTTGGCAATCGGCAAATAGCTCTTCGCGGTACTTGGTCGGTACCGTGATTCTATTTTTACTGTCGAGCGTAATTGCGCTTGTGCCTCTAAACATAATCCTGCTTTATTATTTTAGTAATCCTTTAAGATCCACTAATTCCCACTTATTCCCACATTGATACAGTTTAGTGAGAAAAGTGAAGTCATGTCAAGCAAAGATTGGTATAAATGATCTGGCCGAACGCCAATAAAATTAAGGCTTTGAGCAAAGTTGATGAATTTGTGGGGTTTTGTGGATCCTTGCCCCAGAATATGTAATACAATTAATTTTTTAGCTAATTTCGAAGAAAAGATGAGCGGTTAGCGACTACTTACTTGATACCAATGAGTCCTATTATTAACAACCAAAAAGCAAAAAATAATTTCAACTTAGTTGCTGAGAGGTGCGTCACTAAGGTCTTAGCAAAAATACCGCCAAGCAAGGCACCTGGACCTGCGAATAGCACCACTTGCCAATAAATTTCAAATTGAATCAAGGTATGCTGCCAGATGGCAGACCAAACAGTAAAAGCTGAAACAATCACGGCTGCGGCCACGGCCATACTAATGTCAAAACGTCGAAGAATTAAATAAATAGCCAATAACTCACCAACACCTACCGATAGCCAAGCGGTAAGCGCACCACCAAATAGTCCTATGGTGGTTAAAGCGAGCCAATCAAAAAGGTAGAGTTGGCTACGCTCGCGATGTGGCTTAATAAAGAAGATAGTGCCAATTATAAATAGGCCAAGCACTAAAGAGAACCAGCTAAAGCTGTGATGCAAAGAAGTGGGTGAGCTAAGTTGATTACCATAAACAAACCAAATACCCATAATTGAGCTTATTGTGGTCACACTGATAATACGTTTAAACCCTTGCCATAAACGTAATTGTGTTTTTTCACTATGGTAATGAAACCACCAAGTAAAAGCGCCGGCAGTCATACCAAAACATTGAATAGCAAAGCTGGTCGCTATAGATTGTTGTTCAGTAAAGTTGAGTTGATTAAACAATGGGATAAAGACAACCCCGCCACCTGCTCCCGTTGAATTGGCAAAAATACCGCCAAGTAAGCCAATAAAACTAAAGACCCCATACTCACGAATGTCTTCGATAGCTATAGGAGACATTACTAGCATGCCAAACCAAATCGAAATGAATAATAAAATAAATTTAGGGTTATTTAAGCGAAAAAAATTCACTGAATATTAACGCTTACTTTGCTGAGCCTGTTTATCGGTAAGGAATGTTATCGCTGCTGCCGATAAATTTTTATTAGAAATGTAACTACGCCCCTGAGCGTGTCTTATTAACCAACCTAGCTGGGTGTTTTGTATTAATTGCACGTCTGACCACAATAATGTCAAGCTAGCGTAAAATGATTTACTCACAATGCCCTGTTCATCAATCGTTAAATCAACATTACCTTTGGCGGCTTTACTGAGCATTTGTCGCATCACCCACCACGGTTTTTGATAATAGGTACTGACGGCTTCAAGAATACCTAAAGCAAAAACAAACCAAGCTGCATAGGGATTCATTTCGGTAAACAGTACTAACAACATTCCAGCAACGGTTAAGGCAATTGATTTTTTATAGGCGCTTATTGAAGTAACGATGACAACAGATTCGCTAAAACATTCTTGAAAATGGGCTTTGTCTAATTCGTAGGTTGTTGAGTAGGTAAAAGGCTGTGACATAAAGATAAAAAACTCAGGTAAAATAATAATGTTATTTTACCTGAGTTTTTAATAAATGATGAAGTAAATAGTGATTAAAAGTTACGGTTACTTATATCTCATCATTGGCTGTTGGAATTACCACGTCTTCAATGTTAATTTCTTCGGCGATCATACCCACTTCGACACGGTCAACGCGTTGTAGACCTCTTGGTAACTTATTGCCACGGCGACCACGCTCACCACGATAGTGTTCAACATCGCTGGCTTTTAAGGTTAACTTACGTTTACCCGCGTGCAATGTTACCGAACTTTCTGCTGAAATAACGTTTAGTATCGAAACAAATTCTTCACGGCTTTTCGCTCTTGCTGCAGAAATATTAATAATTTTGTTACCTTTACCTTTACTAAGTATCGGTAAGTCTTTAACTGGAAATACCAGCATTCGACCTTCAGACGTAATGGCAAGCACTAACATATTATCAATATTAGCAATTGGTAATGGTGTATTCACTTTGGCATTTGCTGGCACGCTTAATAATGCTTTACCATTCTTATTGCGGCTGATCATGTCAGAAAATTTACCAACAAAACCATAGCCAGCATCACTGCTGAGTAAATATTTGCTTTCATCACTTGCCATTAAACTCGTGACAAACGTTTCTCCTGTCGATAGGCTAAAACGGCCACTTAACGGCTCACCTTGGCTTCTTGCCGTTGGCAATGTATGAGCGTCGGTGGTGTAAGCACGCCCCGTTGAGTCAATAAAGACCACAGGATTATTGCTGCGCCCTTTTGAAGAACATAAGTAGCTGTCGCCTGATTTATAACTCAGCGCTTCGGGTTCAATATCATGACCTTTGGCACAACGCGCCCAACCCTTGTGAGAAACGACAACGGTAACGGCTTCACTGGGGACTAAATCTTTTTCAGATAGTGCTTTTGCTTCGCTGCGCTCAATAAGAACAGAACGACGGTCATCACCATATTTTTCAGCCGCTTCTTGAATTTCTTTTTTCATTAGCGTATTCATTCGCGCTGTTGAGTTTAATATTTTTTCAAGATATTCACGTTCTATATTAAGCTCTGCTTGCTCTGCTCTTATTTTAATTTCTTCAAGTTTAGCAAGTTGGCGAAGCTTAATTTCTAAAATTGATTCTGCTTGACGTTCTGATAAATCAAAACGAGAAATCAGTTCTTCTTTGGGTTTATCAAAATTTCGAATAATTTCGATAACTTCATCAATATTTAAATAGGCGATCAATAAACCGTCTAATAAATGTAAACGAGCTAACACTTTATCGAGACGATACTGCAAGCGACGACGCACAGTTTCGCGACGATATACCAGCCATTCTGATAAAATAACCCGCAAGTCTTTTACTGCAGGTTTATTATTCAAGCCAATCATGTTTAGATTAACACGATAACTTTTTTCTAAATCGGTACTGGCAAACAAGTGATTCATTAATTGTTCTATATCAACTCGATTAGAACGAGGGATCACCACTAAACGGGTTGGATTCTCATGATCAGACTCGTCACGCAAATCAACCACCATAGGTAGTTTTTTCGCATTCATTTGCCCAGCAATTTGTTCAAGTATTTTGCCGCCAGAAGCTTGATGAGGTAAAGCTGTAATAACAATATCACCCTGCACAACCTCAAAGATGGCACGCATCTTAATACTACCTTTACCGGTTCTATATATTTTTTCAATATCGGCTTTAGGTGTAATTATTTCAGCATCGGTGGGGTAATCAGGACCTTTGACATACTCAAGTAAATCACTAATTTCCGCTTTAGGTTGTTCAATTAAATGCACACATGCATTAGCCACTTCACGAACGTTATGGGGCGGAATATCGGTAGCCATACCAACCGCGATGCCGGTAATACCATTTAAGAGTATATGAGGTAAACGAGCAGGCAAGGTTTTAGGTTCATTCATGGTACCGTCAAAGTTTGGTGTCCAATCAACGGTGCCTTGACCTAATTCGGCAAGTAATATTTCGCTAAAACGTGATAAACGTGATTCGGTATAACGCATAGCAGCGAAAGATTTCGGATCGTCTGGCGCGCCCCAGTTTCCTTGTCCGTCAACCAGCGGATATCGATATGAAAATGGCTGAGCCATTAATACCATAGCTTCATAGCAAGCAGAGTCGCCATGTGGGTGAAATTTACCCAGCACATCACCAACAGTACGCGCTGATTTTTTATATTTTGCGTTGGCAGACAAACCTAATTCAGACATCGCATAGACAATACGTCTTTGAACTGGCTTCAAGCCATCACCAATATGTGGTAAAGCTCGATCCATGATCACGTACATCGAATAGTTTAAATAAGACTCTTCGGTAAATTGTCGAAGTGGTCGCTGTTCAATACCTTCGAGGCTAAAATTAAGCGCGTCTGACATGAATTAATTCCTGAATTGTCAACCTGTTAGGGAGTAGCCCTACCCGTGACTTTGGTTATTATTTTTAGATTACATTTAGCTAGACTCTAGCTTATATGATTATATAGCTGTTGCCAATCAAGATGCGCCTTTGAGAGTACATTTTGAATGACAATAGGGAGACAAGGCAGGAAAACACTTCTTTATCAAAACCTGTAAATTAATCGTTATTATTTTGGCCTTCATCATTAAACTGACAGACGCGGTTGCGTCCGTTAGCTTTAGCATAATACATCGCTATATCAGCTGCATTAAGTAAGTCATCAAAATTTGACTCGACTTGCTCCAAACAAGCAACGCCAATACATACCGATAGTTGTTCGTTAATATTAAATTCAGACCAGTCTTTACTTGCCACTTTTTCACGTAAACGCTCGGCTATTGCCTTAGCTTCAGCACAGCCTACCTCTGGTAATATACCGGCAAACTCTTCACCACCTAATCGGGCAAAAAGATCGCGAGAGCGCATAGTTTCACTGCCTAGTTCGGCAATTATTTTAATAACTTCATCACCAATATCGTGACCGTAAGTATCATTTATATTTTTGAAGTGATCTATATCTAATAGAATGACACTTAAACTCTGTTTTTCATTGACCGCTGTGGCAACTGCTTCAGCGCCTTTTTCAAACAAAGTACGTCGGTTATATAAGTTAGTTAGACTATCTACTTTTGCTAAATATTTTAATTTTTTTCTGACTTTTATTTGTCTCAATAGAAGTACAAAGAAAACAATAACAGTGACAACTAGTATTAAAATATTACGTTGCTGAGCAAACTTTTTATTCTCTGCGGCAATAATTTTTAAACGTTTAATTTTATTTTGATTGGCTAATAATTCATTTTGTTTAATTTTTTCATCAGTTGCATAGGTTTTATTAAGATCTTTAATTTTATCAGCTCGTGTTCCATCAAAGTATTGGTAACCATTTCTTATATATTTTTTCTTATAATCGAACGCTTGCTTAAAGTCGCCCAAAGCAGAAAATGAGCGAGCAAAAATCAGATTCACTTCAGAGAATTCAGGTAAATAAAGCTGCTTTTCAGGGATTTCATCTCGTAAGTTTAATGTCTTCTCAAGCCAAGCAATAGCCTGTTTATCCTGTTGTGCATGGTGCTCGATTAAAGCGTGTATCAAAAATATTAAATACTGTTCTGCGGCGTTAAAAGTTGAGTTGATTTCTTCTAGTTGTAATAAAATACCGGTAACTTGCACAGCATCTTTTTGATCGTTTTGTTGAACCAGTGATAACAAAGACAAAATACGAGCATTAATTGGTAACGGCTCTTTATTGTTCAAAATATTTTCAGGCTCAGCAGGCGCATTGTCACTCTTATTTTCTTCTGCAGCTAACGCTTCGTCAACTGAATAAGCTTGCGCTACTGAAGAAAATGCTACATTTGCCAAGTAGAAGCTCAATAAGACACACAGTGATATATTAGAAAAAGAGTAATGCTTCATTAAAAACACACCTTATTTCTACCTAAATTTTTTGCTTGATACATATTAATATCCGCGTCTTTTATCAGTTGAGCAAAACTTGTAGTACTTCCTTTTTGGTAAGAAGATATACCAATACTGACCGTAACCCCAGTGAGTTTTTTATATGACCAAACTTTATTTTGAATACTCAAGCGTAATCTCTCAGCCAAATCATAAGCATTTTCGGGTGAAGTGTTCGCTAATAAAGCAATAAATTCCTCGCCACCGAAACGGCCAAAACAATCACTTTGACGCATAATATGGTTAGCCAAGTCAGCAATATCTTTGAGTATTTTGTCACCAGTATTATGACCAAAGCTATCATTTATCGCTTTGAAATTATCAACATCGAGCATTAATATACTAAAAGGTGTCTGTTCTTCTTCCGCTCGCGTAAACATTTGCTCACCCAACTCGATTAAACGCCGGCGGTTAGCAACACCTGTTAAATCATCAACTTGGCTAATTCGAACAAGATGTTTTTGGCTTTGTAACATTTTAAGCAAAAACCAAGCGAGTATGACAAGCACCGTACCGACAAAAATAATCAACAAATGTAAATTTTCTTCGTAGTAGGTCACATCGTTAAGTTCTATTATTTGTACAGACTTCTCCTGTTCAAGTATTTTGTTTTTTAAGTCTGCTTGTTTGCTTTCAAAACTTAATCGTAACTCTTCAATTTGTTCCATGTTTATGTTTTCTTGATCTTTAAATAAACGCGTTAAAAATTGAGATTGTTTTTCATAAGCTTGCTGATATCTTTGTGTTTTATAATAAATTTCAGACTGCAAATACATCAAGTGATAATTTGAAAAAGTATTTTTTGTTTGACTATTTTTTGCTAATATTTTTTCAGCGACAGCTAAGTTTTCAAGCGCCTCATCATATCGTTCCATGGCTTCAAGTACGTATGCCTTATTAACGTTAAAAAATAATAAGGCATTATGTTGCTGTACACCTTTTAGGTATTGTTCAGCAAGGGTAATATATTGATAAGCAACATCTAAATCAGGATCTTTCTTCTTAGCGTGTGACATAGACAAACGAGTATAAGCTCCACTTATAACTTCATTGTTACTAAATTTATTAGCACTGGCTATGACTTCTTCAAATAGCTCGATAGCTTGTTCATATCGGCTTTGATCCATGTAGTTCACTGCAATATTTTGTAAACTATTTAACGCATAGAGTGCCATACCCGCTTTTTTATAATGTTCGTAAGACGCTTGGTAAAATTTTATCGATTTTTTAGGGTTATACATATAAGAGTATAAAATACCCAACTCGCTGTTAACGGAACCTTTAAGTTCTTCATTATCTAGAGTATTGGCAATAACCAGCGCGTTATTGAGCATAGTCAACGACTTTTCATATTGTTCAGTTAGGTAATAAATAGCACCTAAGTTGATAAAGCCATCGGCAATAAATTTTTTAGCATCTAAGGATTCGGCAACTTCTAAGCCATTCAAATAATTCTCAACCGCGCCACTAGCATCACCTAAACTTTCTAAAGAAAAGCCACGTAAGTATGAAAGTTGTGAAATCAATATTGTAGGACTAGTTAAATGTTGTGCTATTTTTAACCCTTGTGATGCGGCGCTAAACGCCGATTTATATTGAGAGGCTTCAATATAAACTTCTGACAGTACTTGGTAATACTTTACCTGGTTCCCAACGGTTAACGCATTGATGTTGGTTTGATAAGAATCTAACAGCGCAAGTGCATCGGTAACATTGGTATTTTGTAATTTTTCAACGCGTTCAACAAAAAAGATAAAGTCACGATTGGTTGTGCCATTATCTGCAAATGTTTGCGTTGTTATCAACAAAGCGCTTAACAGAGACCAAAAAACCAAGGCAACTTGTTTGTAACGTTTTTTTAACAAATTCAACCTCTTATTTATAGTTTTAGCCATAGTCTAATCAACTTCAGTTGCAGTATAAAACGATTTAAAGCGAATGATAAACCGTTATTTCTAATTAATTATTTTTCATCCGCATACAGAGAAAATAAAACTAGAACAACAACAACTTTTAAGATAAATTAACAACGCTTTTTGCGTTATAATGTCCTTGTAGCTCAGTTGGATAGAGCAAGCGCCTCCTAAGCGCTAGGTCGGACGTTCGAATCGTCTCAGGGACACCAAAATCACTATTCATAACGATCAACAAACCTCACAAATCCCATTAAAAACAATACCATCAGAGTATTTAGCGATTATTAACGCTTAAAGAGAACTTGTAATAATCACGTTTTATTGTAACACTCATTGTAACACCAGCCCTTACTTTGAGTTTCCAGTGTTACAATTATGGCAAAAACAACTAAGTCTTTAACCAATACAGAAGTAAACAAAGCCAAACCTAAAAGTAAAGAATACAACCTTGCTGACGGTGACGGTTTGGCGCTTAGAGTTAAACCTCAAGGCTCTAAATTATGGATCTTTAACTATTTCCGCCCTTTTACCAAAAAACGGGCAAATATTAGTTTTGGCAATTATCCCGATGTGTCATTAGCTGATGCTAGAGAAAAGCGCACTAATGCGAGAAAGTTATTAGCTAAAGATATTGACCCTAAAACCCATAAAGAAGAAGTTACCGAAGGCAAAAAAGCAGAGTTAAACAATACTCTCTTAAAGGTTGCTGAAGATTGGTTTGAATTAAAGAAGAAAACCATTGCCCAAAATACCGCTAACGACACATGGAACTCGCTTAACAATCATATATTCCCAAAACTAGGTAAGCACCCTGTTACCGCTTTAACGCCTGTTATTGTTATTGATGCGATGAAGCCAATCGCTAATAAAGGCAGTTTGTTTGTTATTAAAAGACTTTGCCAACGCCTTAATGAAATTATGACCTATTCTGCCAATGTAGGCTTGATTGACACCAACCCATTAACAGGCATTTTAAAAGCCTTTGAAGCACCAAAGAAACAACATTACCCGACTATAAAGCCTGAAGAATTACCAAAGCTAATGGCAGATCTAAGCTATTCAACCCTAAGGCTAGTAACACGCTTATTAATTGAATGGCAGCTTCATACCATGGTGCGTTCAAACGAAGCCGCTACAGCAAAGTGGGCTGATATTGATGTTGAAAACGCATGCTGGCGAATTCCTGGCGATGTAATGAAAATGAACAAGCCACACGTTGTACCTTTAACGCCACAAACCCTAGCAATATTAGAACGTATTAAGCCTGTTAGTGCCGACAATGAATACATATTCCCTGCCGATAGAAACCTTAAAGGCCACGCTAACCGCGAGTCAGCAAACATGGCATTAAAGCGTATTGGTTATAAGAACAAATTAGTGGCGCATGGTTTACGTTCTCTCGCCAGCACCACATTAAACGAACAAGGTTTTGATGCTGATGTTATTGAATCGGCATTAGCACACGTTGATAAAAACGAAGTAAGACGCGCTTATAACCACGCTGAATACTTAGAGCGAAGGCGAGTAATGATGGCTTGGTGGTCTGAGCATATAGAACAGGCTCAATCAGGTATGCCAAAAACCAGTAAAGTAATAGCTTATTTAAGAGGTTAATATGGACGATGAACTTCTAGATGATTTAAATGATGAAATTACATATGAAGAATCAAATATTCTAGATTTAGTTAATCATGGGTTATTAGAAAGTAATTATTTCAATTCATTTGAATGGAGTAATAATTGCTATGAGAGAATAAAAAATAATGAAACATTCCCTTTAATTACTAGTGATACTTTATTTGAAAATGATTTAACTCCATCGTTTACATCAAATTTAAATGATTTAAATAATTTTAGATCATTTGGTTCTTTTGAATTAAATTTGCTTGAAAGTAAATTTTTGAAAATAGGAGGACGTTTATCAGAGGTTAATGAATCAAATTATATTATTGATAATCCAGTCGATTTATTTATGAACGACATTCTTTATGGTCAAATTCCGACACCTGAAACTTTATCTTCGTTATATAAATGCTTTAATCTATATTATTTGTCAAATGGCACTTTAACTTTAGAGGATGTGTTTTTTGGAAAACTTATAAAACGTGCTGGTAATTATGCGCAAAGAAAGACTTCAAAGCAGGTTTATTCTGAATTTCATTTTAGCGTAATACGAGAAGATTATAAGAGTGACTTCGATTTAAAAAATTTTGCTCTCAGATACATAGATAATAACCACGAAGAAATACCCTCTTTAAGTTACTTCCACGAAGAGAATATAAATAGTTTTTTAAAAGGTTATGATCGTTGGAAGAGTAAAATAAACGATGAAAAATCAATTACAAAAACAATAGAAGATAGAGAAGCCACCAAAAATTGCTTAACAAGTTTAGGTTACAAGCCTGAAGAAATTACAAAATTAATTACTGCCCACTTTGATAGTAAAATAAATGTAGAATCAAACTTAGTAAATATTTTACAACTAGTAATGGACAAATAACTACAATATTTGTTTTTGCGATCATAATTTATATGTGAATAATAGGTAGTCAGTTAACCAATAAGGAACTGACATGACTATTAAAAAATACTTTCAACTAATACGCAGACCTTCTGTTTTATCTCAAACAGCTAGATCAAAATCCGCACTACAACTTGACGAAAAAGCAGGCCTATTCTGCCCTCCTATCTCGATAGGTGATCGTGCCGTTGCTTATATCAAGCATGAAGTAGAAGCAATAATCCAAGCTCGTATTGAAGAACAAACACCTGAGCAAATTAAACTGCTTGTTTCTGAGCTAATCAAACAACGTAAAGCAGCATAGGGGGCAACATGAATAATTTAATATTTACCGCTCCTGATGGCGCATTACCTGAAACAAATAGCCCAGCTTATGATTTACTTTTAATTCTATCTGACGGCAACAAACACGCTAGAGATTATTTATGTAATCAATTAGGTGGAGGATTTAGGGCTAATCTACAACAACTTATGAGTGGATATTATCAACACTGGCTTATTCACTCTGAGCAAAGCGAATATGAAGGCAAGAAACAAGCATACTACTGGTTAGATGAACGGCACTTTTCTTATGATTGGGAGCAAGACAAAGACGCACGAACTATTGCCCGAAAACAATACAAAGACCGATCATACTATGGCAGTAGAAATGCGGTAAAACGGCTAAAACAAGCGGAGAAAGAAAAAGCCGAAGCTGATAAAGAATATGAACAACGAATAGAAAGCAAAAAGCCCACTGAGGATTAACAAAGTAGGCTTTCATTTAAACTGGCTAGTGGAATAAGTTTAGCGACAAAGCCACTAGCCAACTACCAGAGTATAACCAAGTTAACAGCTTTTCAATAGTTAGTAGTTACAAACCTGTTAAGCACGACCCTGTTTATGTTGATTGTTATTAACCACTATTTATAGGTTTGTTACCCCTATATTTATGGTAATTGTAATAAACCAACTACAACCACGCGGTTTAGACAGGTAAGTAATAACTAACATTGAGCTAGGTAATTAATAATATCCTTTAGCGTTATCTTAGTTAATAAACTATCTAATGGCATATATAACCAAAGACAAAGCATTAGCAGTAAACGGTCAAACTTGGTGGGTAAACTCGAAAGGAAGTGGGTTAATTGTCCACACCATTAAAGCGATGATTAACCAGATTGATGCGATGTTAAGTCACCATAGCAAAATTCACATCATACGGTTTGATCTAAGAGTTTATGAATACACTGAAAATAACGGCATTATTACGGCATTTAATCGTAGATTACATAAATGGCTGAAGCGTAAATACAACTTTAAACGTGTCGGCTTTATGTGGTGTAGAGAACTAGAAACAGCCAAGAAACAACACTATCACTATGCGTTAATAATTGATGGTCACAAGGTTAACTTTCCTTATGAAGTAACCAACAAAGTTAAAGAGCTATGGCGGCAATTAGACGGCTCTGAATACTTTCCTGATAACTGCTATTACAATGTTAAAAGAAATGATTACGAGTCGATACAGGATGCTATCTGGCGTATATCTTACTTAGCCAAAGCTAGGGGGAAGGGGTATAAACCTGAGCAAACTAAAAACTATGGTACAAGTCGCATTAATATAAATGACAGGCAATAAAAAAGCACCAATCAATGGTGCTTTATTCGTTACTCATTACTTGAAAGTAAGAGTATAGAACAGTTTACTGTTTTTTGAATCTACGTGCTGCTAAACCCATAATACCTAATGCGAAGATGGCAATGGTAGAAGGTTCTGGCACACTATTTACAGTACTTTGAGTAAAGTTAGTTGTGACGTAATTAGAGGTATAATCGTCAGAAGGAGTGGCGCGAAAAGTACCTCTGCCACCATAGACGTTCATTGTAGTGTATGGATTTTGACCATTTAAATTTGAATAAGGTCCGTAATTATCAAAAGATATCAAAGTCATAGAAGAAAAATCAAAAGACCAATCTATATCCCCTAAAACTCTTGGATAACCCACATGATTTTGAGCGATGCTGTTTTGTATGATGACATCTTGAAAAACCACATTTGAACCAAAGTATAACGCCATTGAAAGATTAACAATGTCACTTGTATTTGTTGTGCCAGCGCTTATAGCAGTTGACCATTCCCAAACAACAGTATCAAAATTATAGTTAAGCCCTGTTGTTGCTGTATCTAGCTCAATTGTTGTTATCAAGCCAGCATTAGCAAAACCACTTACAGATAAAACCAAACCAGCAACAGCGGCTTTTAACATTTTTATGTTCACTACATATTCCTTTATAATAAATCCCTGAAATAGGGGTATTCTGTTATTGTTGGCTGAACTAAGCAAAAATTACGCCAAACAGAGAAAATACAATAATATCAAAAACTTAATAAAAATAAATCAAGACTTAAATTTATCACTGTAAAGTAACCGGACATTTACATATCGTTAATCGGGTGTTTTTCATACGACTGTGGATTTAGCTAATTTCAACAACCTCATATAGATAAGGATAATACAAGGCATTAGAGCTAGAGAACCAGCCTTATAAAGACCTAAAAAAAGTATGAACTTAGACCTATTTTTCGTACAAGATAAAAATGATATACTGTAATAATATTATTACAAACTAGGTTTAACTTTAATATGACAACAGATAACCAAATACCTACCAATAAATACATGGCTGGCGATATTAGGCATTTAATTAATCAAGCCATTCAAAATGAATTAACCAACTTACCAGAAACACTTTCAGAAATTAAAGACCCTATCCAAAGGTTAAACTTTTTAACAAAGCTTATGCCTTTTGTATGCGCTCCTATTAAACAAGTTGGGGTTATGACTGCTCGTAGAGAAACAGGTGAAGATGATATTTTTTCACTTTAGTTTTTCGGAGTAAATAACTATGCCTAAAGGCCAACATTACGGGAGAACACAAAAAAGGGCTTACACTGGTGAGTATCATCGTATATTTGCTAAGACATTTAAAAACCTATTAACAGTGCCATTCGGTAGCTACTCACTTAATGCTGACTTTCTTAGTATTGAACATCAAAAATTTAAATTAACAGCGCTAGAGTGCGGTACTCGTTTAATGATATTTACTATAAACGATAAAGCCCACCAAATAGCCTTAAAGCTTAATAATAAAAGCGCCAGCAATAAACTATATATCACTTGCCCCTACTGCCAAAAACAGCGACAAAGCCTTTACGCGATTAAATACGCCTATGGTTGTCGGCAATGTATCGGCTTACATTACGCCAGCCAAAGTGAAAGACCAAGCGAACGACTAATGAGGCGCATTAGAAAACTAAGAAAAGAGCTATGGGGTTACGACTGGCCTGAAGTTAATAATATGTTTGAACCAATCGCTTATTGGCCTAAACCTAAATGGATGCGCTGGAAAACTTTTAATCTAAAACGAGATAAGATAAGCGAGTTAGAAAATAAATACTGGCCTATGGTTGATACTCAAATGAAAGCAATGTTTGGTCATAATTTTATGCCTGACTGTTAAAATTTGTTAAGATTTTTCCTAGGTCATAGATTGAATCATTTAAAGTGACTTTTGATTATGGTAACACTCCAAGTAACACTAGAGACAAGACTAAAGCACAAACAAGATATTTAACAATTAGTTAAGCATTGAAAACGACGTCTCTCAGGACACCAAAATCACTAAACTAAGTGATAATTTAAAAACAGACAACTAGCCTTTTACCGCTAGGTAACCCGCTTATAACAGCCCTCACACTTATCATTGCTATAATAAAGTCACAATCAAAGAAATAGCTCTTGGTTAATAAAAATTAACCTGGCACTAAATGAAATATTCACCTGTTTTGTTAATTTTTCTTTAGTTAAAAATACCATTTATAGATCTTTTAAAAGAGAAAGGATTAAAGAAAAAGCTGAAAAAACAGCATCTTTAATTATTAGCCAAAGCTCGTAATCGGCCTCTATAGCAAGCACATAAGAACCTATAAAGCATATAATATAGGGAATACTCTGTATTGATCTGCCATCACATAATCTACTTTATAGATAACATCATAGTATTGCGCCCCACTTTTAATAAGTAGTTTTATCGCTAAATATCAGCTATTAACCTAAAAGCACTATTTTGTTATTAGCTAGCCCCTCGATAAATTTATCCGTAGATCAGCCTACTAGTAATTCCAAAAACAGACTACAATTGTTGCTTCATCAAATACATTTCACTATGAGTCCCCAAATGGAAAAACACAGGTTAAGTTTTGTTCAAATAAACCTTTTAAATGAAAAAATTGCCGAAGTAATTTTTGATAAAGACGTTTATATCTCAATTGAAATGATGGAAGAAATTGAAACTTTTTTTTGTAGTTTTTTTAAAACTGATTTTGGTGTTATCGTCAATAAAATTTATCCTTACACCTATTCACTAGAGGCACAGTTAACGATGGGTTCTCTAATTCATATGAAATCAATAGCCTCAATCAACTATTCTAAAGAAGGTGTTGCTAACACTGAAGATATTATCAATAAACGTAGTAATGATAAGTTAAACGTTAAGCAGTTTAATGGTTTAGAGCTAGGTCGCCAGCAAGCACTTAAATGGCTACAGAAAGAACTAGCTTGATCGCTGGTTGATTCGGAACATAGACACTCCTTGCCACCTCGATAACTGCTACTGCGTTACTCTACTTCCTGCATCAATACGGTCACAGCACCGTACTATTGCCTCCATGGATGAGGGTCTATAATTTGTCGTAAACAAAAATAACGTGCAGAATGCACTAATGCAGAGTAGAGATAAAAAAGCCCCGTAAACGAGGCCTTTAAAATTCATATAATTTATTACCAACGACTACTCACTGGTAGATTTTTCTATTGTAACTTCCTTGTCACCTACGATTGAGATATTACTCAATGCCGCTGAAACAGCCAATACGATTACCGCAAAAATCACTGTTGTCAGCTTAAATCCTCGTGAAGATGACCTGTTCATAAATGTTCCTGTGTCAGGTTTTATAGTTGTTATTTTGACATCTGTACAAAACTCAACCAATCTATACGATTAACATTGGTAATTCAACCATTTAAAATTAATAAAACAGATAAATTATAAACAATCGACCAGTGAGAGAATGTTATATTAATGGTCTTTTTAGCCATTTGGTCTAAGTAATACCAAAAAAAACACTTATTTGCATAATATCGTTTGCAGTTTAGTGGTGGTCTAGGTGAAAATGGTGGCACTTTCACCCCTCATATACTTAGTTCATTTTAAGTATAAATATAATAAAGATTTGGAGTCAATATGCCGTCTCGTCAAGAACTGGCCAATGCAATTAGAGCTTTAAGTATGGATGCCGTACAGAAAGCGAAATCCGGACACCCTGGAGCCCCTATGGGCATGGCAGATATTGCCGAAGTACTATGGCGCGATTTTCTAAAACATAATCCAACAGATCCAAATTGGACAGACCGCGATCGTTTTGTTTTGTCGAACGGTCATGGCTCAATGCTTATATATTCTTTATTACATTTAACCGGTTATGAATTACCGATTGAAGAATTAAAGAATTTCCGTCAATTACATTCTAAAACACCAGGTCACCCAGAATACGGTTACACCCCAGGTGTAGAAACAACGACAGGACCATTAGGTGCTGGTATTTCTAATGCCGTTGGTATGGCCATTGCTGAAAGAACACTTGCTGCACAATTTAACCGTCCAGGTCACGACATCGTTGATCACTTTACTTATTGTTTCTTAGGTGATGGTTGTTTGATGGAGGGCATTTCTCACGAAGTATGTTCATTAGCCGGCACTTTAGGATTAGGTAAATTAGTCGCTTTTTGGGATGACAACGGTATTTCAATTGATGGTAAAGTTGAAGGTTGGTTTACAGATGATACACCTGCTCGCTTTGAAGCTTATGGCTGGCACGTTATAAGCGTTGACGGTCACGATTCAGCAGCTATAGCGGCGGCAATTACTGCAGCTAAAGCAGTAACGGATAAACCATCAATGATTTGTTGTAAAACAATTATTGGTTTTGGTTCACCGAATAAAGAAGGCACACATGATTGTCATGGCGCACCATTAGGTGATGATGAGATTGCAGCGACACGTAAAGCGTTAAACTGGCCACATGCCCCTTTTGAAATTCCAAGCGATGTTTATGCTGAATGGGATCAAAAAGAAAAAGGCCAATCGAGCCAAGTTTCTTGGAATGACCAATTTTCAGCATACCAACAAGCTCACCCAGAACTTGCTGCCGAATACGAGCGTCGAGTTATTAAAGGTGATTTACCAAGCGACTTCGAAGAGAAAGCCAATGCCTTAGTGCAAGCTTGCCAAGATAAAGGCGAGAATATTGCTTCGCGTAAAGCCTCACAAAATACTATTGAAGCTTTTGGCGCTATATTACCTGAGTTATTGGGTGGTTCTGCTGATTTAGCGGGTTCTAACTTAACGTTATGGTCAGGTTCTAAAGGTATTGAAAAAGACGCTGCCGGTAACTACATTTATTACGGCGTACGTGAATTTGGTATGAGCGGCATTATGAATGGCGTTTCATTGCACGGTGGTTTCATTAATTACGGTGCAACGTTCATGATGTTTATGGAGTATGCGCGTAACGCAGTTCGTATGTCGGCTTTAATGGGTATTCAAAATATATTTGTTTACACTCACGATTCTATTGGCCAAGGTGAAGATGGTCCAACACATCAGCCAATCGAACAGTTAACGAATTTACGTACTACCCCAAATATGGATACTTGGCGCCCATGTGATGCAACAGAATCTGTTGTTGCTTGGAAATCAGCGATTGAACGTAAAAATGGCCCTACGTCATTAATATTTTCTCGCCAAGGTTTGCCGGCAGTAGCGCGTAACAGTTCACAAGTAACAAACATCGCCAAAGGCGCTTATGTATTGCAAGACTGTGAGGGTACTGCTGACGTTATACTCATTGCAACGGGTTCTGAAGTATCATTAGCCCTTGATTCTGCAAAACAATTAACCGCTGATGGTAAAAAAGTACGTGTAGTTTCTATGCCGTCAACCAATACTTTTGATGTGCAATCAAGCGAATACAAAGAATCAGTATTACCTTCATCTGTGATAAAACGTGTCGCTATCGAAGCTGCTCACACTGATTTTTGGTACAAGTATGTTGGTTTTTCTGGCGCTGTTGTCGGTATGACAACTTTTGGTGAATCTGCACCAGGTAACGTGTTACTTGAACATTTTGGTTTCACCGTGGCAAATGTTGTTAAGACTGTAAACAAGCTTTAATCATTAACTAAAGCCTATAAGTTAAAGCCTTCAAGCGAAATGTATACTCGTTTGAAGGACTTTGACTTTTATCAACACCCTAAATTAATACCATCAACCTATGCCGATAAACTTATGTCTGTAAACATTGCTATTAATGGCTTTGGCCGAATTGGTCGAAGTGTTGCTCGTGCCCTCTATGAGAATGCTGATAACCAATATTTAAAGCTTGTCGCAATTAATGAGCTTGCCGAGCCTAAAGGTATTGCGCATTTATTAAAATATGACACCACCCATGGTCGTTTCCCTTTTTCAGTTGAGTTAGCTGACAATCAGTTAGTTATCGCTGGCGATGTCATACAACTTAGCCATGAAAAGTCCCTCGAAGACATGCCATGGAAAAAACATAACATAGATATCGTTCTTGATTGCACCGGTAAATTTGCCAATCAACACGATGGAAATATTCACTTGAGCCAAGGAGCCAGTAAAGTACTTTACTCTTACCCTGGTGAACAAGACGTTGATGCCACCATTATTTATGGTATTAATCATCAACAACTCAGTGAAAAAGATAAAATAGTCTCGAACGGCTCATGCACCACGAATTGCGTTGTGCCTGTCATAAAAGTCATTGATGAAGCTTTTGGCGTTGAAAGTGGCAGTATTACCACTATTCATTCCTCTATGCATGATCAACAAGTTATCGACGCTTACCATCCAGATCTTCGTCTTAGTAGAGCAGCAAGCCAATCTATCATCCCGGTTGACACCAAGTTAGCAGCAGGTATTGAAAGAATACTGCCTAAATTTGCTGGACGCTTCGAAGCGATTGCCGTGCGAGTACCAACGATTAATGTTACCGCGATGGATTTAAGCCTAACCTTGTCGACAGATGTTGATATTAACGCGATTAACCAAGCCATTATTCGTGCACAAAATAATGGACTACAAGGAATTTTAGGCTACACAGAAGAACCACTGGTTTCTGTAGATTTTAATCATGACCCACATTCTTGTATTGTTGACGGCAACCAAACGCGTGTTAGCCACAAGCGTTTAGTAAAAATGCTGGTCTGGTGTGATAACGAGTGGGGCTTTGCAAATCGTATGATAGATACGGCAAAAACCATGGCAAAAGATATTCAGCTTAAAAAATAATAACAGTAAAAAACACCCATAACTTTAAAATTTATCGAATAGGAAACAGCAAATGTCAGTAATTAAAATGACCGACTTGGCGCTAGCCAATCAAAGAGTTTTGATCCGAGAAGATCTCAATGTACCTCTTAAAGACGGAAAAATAACCTCTGATGCTCGATTAAGAGCGGCTTTACCTACCCTTAAACTTGCTTTAGAAGCGGGCGCAAAAGTGATGATAATGTCCCACCTTGGTCGTCCAACTGAAGGTGAGTACAACGAAGAATTTTCATTAAAACCTGTCGTTGACTATTTAGCTGCCGCATTAAATGTCCCCGTGCATCTAGCAAAAGATTACTTAGATGGCGTTGATGCAAAAGTAGGTGAATTAGTTGTTTTTGAAAACATTCGCTTTAATGTCGGCGAAAAAAATAATGATGATATTTTATCAAAAAAATTAGCTGCATTATGTGATGTATTTGTCATGGATGCCTTTGGTACCGCGCACCGCGCGCAAGCTAGTACACATGGCGTAGCAAAGTTTGCACCTATTGCTTGTGCGGGTCCACTATTGTCCGGTGAATTAGCAGCACTTGGTAAAGCACTAGACAATCCTGCACGCCCATTAGTGGCGATCGTTGGTGGTTCTAAAGTTTCTACAAAATTAACCGTGTTAGAGTCATTAGCGAAAATTGTTGACCAATTAGTGGTTGGCGGCGGCATTGCAAATACTTTTATAGCAGCAAGCGGACATAATGTGGGTAAATCATTATACGAAGCCGATTTACTTGATGAAGCTAACCGTTTAACGCAGCAGGCAAGAGCAAATGATGGCGATATTCCGGTGCCAACAGATGTTATTACTGGTACAGAGTTTTCAGAAACGGCTGTCGCAACGTTAAAGTCAGTTAACGATGTTAGCGATGAAGATATGATTTTTGATATCGGACCAGATTCAGCGCAGGCACTCGTAGAAATAATTAAAAATGCTGGCACTATTGTTTGGAATGGACCTGTTGGCGTTTTTGAATTTGATCAATTCGGTAGTGGTACAGAAACTATTGCAAAAGCAATTGCCGAAAGCTCAGCCTTTTCAATTGCTGGTGGTGGCGATACCTTAGCTGCTGTTGATAAATATGATATAGCCGATAAAATCTCCTATATTTCAACCGGTGGTGGTGCTTTCTTAGAATTTTTAGAAGGGAAAGTGTTACCCGCTGTCGCTATCTTAGAAGAACGCGCTAAAACGTAAAACACGTTAATTAAATCATCAACATCAAACCGCTCTTTATTTTATAAAAGGCGGTTTTTTTTAGCTTTCTTTATTATTTCTAAAAAACTTCATAAAAACCATCAACGGCGCTTTCATTACATTTCACTCTTTCGTTGTAAACTTACAAAACAAAAGCACAAATATTCGCTATAAATCGAGTTTATCGACCTTCTTGATAGTAATTATAGAACATTATTTAAAACCGTTATAAATAAACAGATAAAAACCATTAATGGCATTATTTTTTCTTTTGCCATGTCAATTTCTTATCTGATATACTTACGTTACGAAAGCTTAAATTTCACAATGAAACTTGTTTTTTTTGAGATTGGGCAAATAATATATGACATCTTAAACACTTAGGAGTAATTCAATGGCTTTAATTTCTATGCGCCAAATGTTAGATCACGCTGCAGAATACGGATACGGTATTCCCGCTTTTAACGTTAACAACTTAGAGCAAGTTAGAGCAATAATGATCGCTGCAGACAAAACCAATAGCCCGGTTATTTTACAAGGTTCTGCAGGTGCTCGTAAGTATGCTGGCGCTCCTTTTCTTCGTCATTTAATTCTTGCCGCAATTGAAGAATTCCCTCATATTCCCGTGGTAATGCATCAAGATCACGGCACCTCGCCGAGTGTTTGTCAGCGTTCAATTCAAATGGGTTTTTCATCAGTTATGATGGATGGTTCTTTAATGTCTGATGGTAAAACGCCTTCAAGCTATGAATACAACGTTGATGTAACACGCAGAACCGTTGAAATGGCACATGCTTGTGGTGTTTCTGTTGAAGGTGAATTAGGTTGTCTTGGTTCATTAGAGACAGGTGAAGCGGGTGAAGAAGACGGTATTGGTGCAGTAGGGATATTAACAAAAGAACAAATGTTAACTGACCCAGAAGAAGCCGCTGACTTTGTTAAGAAAACTCAAGTTGATGCTTTAGCGATTGCTTGTGGAACTTCTCATGGCGCTTACAAATTTACGCGTCCACCAACAGGTGACATCTTAGCGATTGACCGTATTAAAGCGATACATAACCGTATCCCAAATACCCATTTAGTTATGCACGGTTCATCATCAGTGCCACAAGAGTGGCTTGCTATCATCAATGAATATGGTGGTAATATTCCTGAAACTTACGGCGTGCCAGTAGAGCAAATTCAAGAAGGCATTAAAAATGGTGTTCGTAAAATTAATATTGATACTGATTTACGTTTAGCATCAACGGGGGCAACTCGTCGCTTCTTAGCACACAACCCAAGCGAATTTGATCCACGTAAATTTTTAGCTGAAACCACTAAAGCCATGACTGAAATTTGTATAGCTCGCTATGATTCATTTGGCGCATCGGGTAATGCAGATAAAATCAAACCCATTTCATTAGATACTATGTTTGATTTATATGATGCTGGCAAACTGAACGCTATTATAAAATAACATCAGCTAGCCATTAAGATTAAGGAGCTTCGGCTCCTTTTTTTGTAAATTTTTCGTTATATTATTAGAAAAATGTAATATTATTAGAAATATGTTGTCAAATTCACTATAATATTCCACAATTTTTAAACGGAGTACAAAAAATGGACAATGTTACTAATTGGTTAGTTGAAAACCAGGCTATGTTACAAGAAAATCTAATAAAATTTATCATCGCGATTGCTATCTTTGTGATTGGTAAATTTGTCGCAAAACTGATCAGTTCTGCAACAAAAAAAATCCTTACCCACAAAAAATTCGATAATACCGTAACTTCTTTTATCGCTAGCTTAATTTATGGCTTAGTTGTGATGGTTGCCTTTATTGCTGCGATTTCTCACTTAGGTTTTAATACCACCTCATTAGTGGCCATTGTTGGTGCTGCAGGTCTTGCAATAGGCTTAGCATTACAAGGTTCATTATCAAACTTTGCCTCAGGTATTTTGTTAATTTCATTAAAGCCTTTTAAAGCCGGTGATTTTGTTGAAATTTCAGGTACCGCAGGTATTGTTGAAGAAGTGCATGTATTTTCAACACAGTTAAGAACCGGTGATAACAAAACAGTTATTATTCCTAATGGTGGTATTACAAGTGGCACCATTACAAATTATTCAGCTAAAGCAACCAGAAGAATAGATTTAGTCATTGGTGTTGGTTATAGCGCAGATTTAAAACAAACAAAGCAAATACTAAAAGATGTTGTGAGTAATCATGATTTAGTATTAAAAGACCAAGCTATTACTGTTGGTGTTAGTGCCTTAGCTGATAGTTCAGTGAACTTTGTCGTTCGTCCATGGGTAAAAACAGCAGACTATTGGCCTGTGCATTTTGATTTGCTAGAAGCGATTAAAATAGAACTAGACAAAGCTGGTATCGAAATACCTTTTCCACAACTTTCTGTACATGTTAATCAAGAGACCAAAAATGAACAATAAATTAGCAATTGTTGCTTTATGTAGCAGCTTATCACTTAATGCTTTTGCCGAAGAAGCAGTCGCTCCAAAAGATCCATTAAGTATGTCTGCTGAATTAGGCGCACTATTTAAAACTGGCGATAATAAAAGCACCGATATAAAAGCTGGCTTCGATTTAGATCATGAATTAGGTTTATGGCGAAGTACTGTTCGCTTTGACTTGCTTGCAAGTAAAGCAGAGATTGAAGATGAAGAGGGTGTTCAACAGACTCAAACAACAGATCAGCAATGGAAGATAGTGGGTCAAACTAACTATACCATTGGCGCTAAAAAAACTAACTATGTCTATGGTAATGTATCTCACGACGATAATCGTTTTGGCGGATTTGAGACTCAAAGCTCTATCTCTGCTGGTTGGGGTCGTCGTTGGTTTGAAAGTAAAACAGGCACATTTGATGCTGATATCGGACCCGGTTATAAAAAAGACGTTGTACGTTTAGAAGATGAAAATGGTAATGAGTATACTGAAAACAAGTCTGCTTTCATTATACAAGCACAAGCTTTGTATACACGTAATTTAAACGAACATGTTAAATTTAAGCAGCGATTTGTTGCTAAGTATGCGACTAAAAGTGGTGAAAACAGTAATTATCAAGCAGAAAGCTCAATAACTACTAAGCTTATTTCAACGTTACAATTAAAAGTTAGTTTTAAGATTGACTATAATACTGATGTTGAAGAAGGCAAAGAAAACACCAATACTCAAACGGCGTTAACGCTCGTTTATAGCTTCTAGTTGACCTAAACTAAGATGCTTTATTTAGCCTTCAACTCTTTTGAAGGCTAAATATATTTCCTTTTCATCCCTAATCTCTCTCAGCACAGGTTTTATCACCTACTTTATTTTTACACGCTAAAACAATAAGTAAAAAAAAAGCCCTAACATTTAAATGCTAAGGCCATTATTATTTATAAGTAATAAAAGTGCTGTTTATTCCCACTCAATCGTCGCGGGTGGTTTACCTGAAATATCATAAACGACACGTGAAATACCATCAATTTCGTTAATGATCCGATTAGACACTAAACCTAAGAAATCATAAGGCAAATGTGACCAACGTGCTGTCATAAAGTCGATGGTTTCAACACAACGTAATGATACAACCCAATCATATTTACGGGCATCGCCCATAACTCCTACTGATTTTACCGGTAAAAATACGGTAAACGCTTGGCTTACTTTAGTGTATAAATCATGCTTGTGTAATTCTTCAATGAAAATAGCATCGGCACGACGTAATAAATCAGCATATTCTTTTTTAACTTCACCTAGAATACGTACACCCAACCCAGGGCCAGGAAACGGATGACGGTAAAGCATATCGTACGGTAAGCCAAGCTCTAAGCCTATTTTACGTACTTCATCTTTAAATAACTCACGTAATGGTTCAACTAAGCCTAGTTTCATGTAATCAGGTAAGCCGCCAACATTATGATGTGATTTAATAACATGCGCTTTACCGGTCGCTGAGGCGGCCGATTCAATGACGTCAGGGTAAATAGTGCCCTGTGCTAACCATTTGGCATTATCTAACTTATTCGACTCTTCTTCGAAAACATCAATAAAAACATTACCAATAATTTTACGTTTTGCTTCTGGCTCACTTTCACCCGCTAAGCGGTCTAAAAATCTATCTTCGGCTTCAATTTTTATAATATTTAAACCAAAGTGATCGCCAAACATATCCATGACTTGCTGGCCTTCATCTAAACGAAGTAAACCATTATCAACAAATACACAGGTCAATTTATCGCCAATCGCTCGATGTAATAACATAGCAACTACTGATGAATCAACACCGCCTGAAAGACCTAAGATAACTTCGTCGTCGCCGACTTGAGCTTTCATTTTTGCAATAGCATCATCAATGATTGATGATGAAGTCCATAATTTTTCACACTGGCAAATTTCAACAACAAAGTTTTCTAAAATGCGTAAACCTTGTTTAGTGTGGGTCACTTCAGGGTGAAACTGCACACCATAGAATTGCTTTTCTTCGTTTGCCATTGCTGCATAAGCACAACTTGCTGTTTGTGCAACAGTAACAAAGCCTGTTGGTATAGCTGACACTTTGTCGCCGTGGCTCATCCAGACATCTAGTAAAGCATTACCGTTAGTACCAATACTGTCTTCAACATTGTTGAATAACGCAGATTTAGCAATAAGTTCAACCGCGGCATAACCAAACTCTTTGTGCGTTGAACTTTCAACACCACCGCCAAGTTGTTCAGCCATTGTTTGCATGCCATAGCAAATACCTAGAACAGGAACGCCAGCGTTATAAACATATTCAGGTGCACGAGGTGAATTTTCTGCAGTGACCGACTCAGGGCCGCCAGCTAGAATGATACCTGTCGGGTTAAAACCTTTAATTTGCTCTTCGGTTACATCCCAAGACCAAAGTTCACAATAAACACCTATTTCACGTACGCGACGAGCAATTAGCTGAGTATATTGTGAACCAAAATCTAAAATTAGTATTCGGTGATCATGAATGTCTTTACTCATGTTGTTTTCCTACTTTAACGCTCGTTATGTCTAAACTTTATACTGCGTTGTATTCGTAATGAAACAAAATCATTTATAAAACCTTATTTATAATAAGATAAGTCATTTGTTTAATTACTCAACAGCCTTGCCTAAAGCTCATTCATTTAGAGCGGATTTATAAAATGAACAGGCTGAGTTATTTATTGATAACTCAGCCTGTAGAATCTTTTGTTTTCCAGTTAACTAAAAGTAACTAAGAATATTTTCAGTGCATCAAGTTGAGAATATTTTAGCTCTATTTCAAGGCGCTAGCGCGGAGTTGACGATAGTCAATGAGCACTTGCAACGCAGAAATCGAGCTAAAATAACTCAACCAATATTACTACCCCATACGATAGTTTGGTGCTTCTTTGGTGATGGTTACGTCATGAACATGCGACTCACCCATACCTGCCGAGGTAATTTTCATAAACTCGGGTTTAGTTCGCATGGTCTCAATATCTTTACTGCCGGTTAAACCCATTGATGAGCGTAATCCGCCCATCTGCTGGTGGATAATTGCAGAAACAGGCCCTTTATAAGCAACACGACCTTCAATACCTTCCGGTACCAACTTGTCAGCTTCGCCATCAGATTTCTGGAAATAACGATCACTTGAACCTTCTTTCTGGCTCATTGCGCCTAAAGAGCCCATACCGCGATATGATTTGTAATAGCGACCTTGATAAAGTTCTACTTCGCCAGGTGCTTCTTCGGTTCCAGCAAACATACTACCAACCATCACACAATGCGCGCCAGCAACCAGTGCTTTAGCAATATCACCAGAGAATCGAATACCACCATCGGCAATAACAGGAATGCCAGTACCTTTAAGCGCTTCTACTGCATTTGAGATAGCCGTTAATTGTGGTACTCCAACGCCAGTTACAATACGCGTAGTACATATTGAACCTGGGCCTATACCAACTTTAACCGCATCTACGCCAACATCGGCTAATGCTTTTGCACCAGCCCCTGTCGCCACATTGCCAGCAACAATTTGTAAGTCAGGATATTTTTGACGGGTTTCTTTTACTCGATCAAGAACACCTTGGGAATGACCATGTGAAGTATCAATTAATAAGACGTCAACACCTGCGGCAACTAACGCGTCAATACGTTCATCAGTACCCGCGCCAACACCGACAGCGGCGCCCACTCGTAAACGACCTAATTTATCTTTACAAGCATTAGGTTTACTTTCAGCTTTTTGATAATCTTTAGCGGTGATCAAACCCACTAATTTAAAGGCATCATCAACCACTAAAATTTTCTCAATACGGTTACTGTGCATTAAGCCAAGTATTTCTTCACGCGCGGCACCTTCTTTAACCGTGACTAATTTTTCTTTAGTCGTCATTAACGCTGAGACAGGTTTAGTGAGGTCTGTTTCAAAGCGTAAATCACGGCCAGTAATTATACCGGTAAGATTGCCATTTTCATCAACAACAGGGAAACCTGAAAAGCCAAGATCATCAGCTTTATGCATGACTTCTTCAATAGTAAAGTTAGCATTGACGGTCACGGGATCGGAAACAATACCACTTTCGTATTTTTTAACTTTTAATACGTTAGCCGCTTGCTCAGCGATGGTCATGTTTTTATGAATAAAACCTAAACCACCTTCTTGCGCTAATGTAATAGCTAAAGGTGCTTCAGTAACTGTATCCATAGATGCAGATACCATAGGTATATTTAAATTAATTTTACGGGTTAATTTAGTTTTTAAATCGGCCGTATGTGGGAGTACTTCTGAATGAGCAGGTACAAGTAATACATCATCAAAAGTTAGTGCTTCTTGGGCAATTCTTAGCATCGCAACATCTCTCTAAAAAGGTTGGTTAGGGAGTGAATATTGCGGCAGAATTTTAACCGTTTTGTGGTTTAAGAACAACTTAAATTTAACGATAAACTGAAATAATTATCTCTGGGGAGTTTAAAGGAATATATAATTTACTGGTTCCACTTTAATAGGTAAGATCCAAAGGGAATTATAAACGCCTTTAAGCAAGATATTGATTGAAAATAATAGTTATTCTATTATTGAAATCAATAACGTAAAATAAAGTGTTCATAAGCCCCTTTCGGGGAATCGGAACAAGTAATACGCGTCGTTACATTTTATTTAAGGGAATAACCTTTAACAAAAATATGTGCTTAGATTATGATTCGCTTAGGTTTGCTGAAACTCGTATATTTAAGCAGAGCGGATATATCGACTCAAATCGCCTTAACATTAGATAAAGTAAGTATTTTATGGCTACGCAGCACATTTTACAGATAAGTGAACTGACGAGAAAAGTAAAGTTCATGCTAGAAAGTGAACTTAATACCGTATGGTTGTGTGGTGAAATCTCAAATTTCATTGCTGCTAGCTCGGGTCATTGGTATTTGTCACTCAAAGACAGTAAATCGCAAGTGCGTTGCGCAATGTTTAAGGGCAACAATCGACGAGTAAGGTTAGCGGATGGTTCAACGCCTCGCAACGGCCAACAGGTGTTAGTACGCGCCAAGGTTTCTTTGTATGAGCCACGAGGTGATTTTCAATTAATTATTGAAATGATGGAGGATGCGGGTGAAGGTTTATTGCGACAACAATTTGAGCAATTAAAGAGTAAGCTCAATGCACAAGGTTTGTTTGCTCAGCAGTTCAAGCAAGCCATTCCTAAAAATATTAACACGGTTGGCATAGTTACCTCGCCAACGGGTGCTGCAGTTAAAGATATTATATCTGTTTTGCAAAGACGTAATCCAGCAATTACTATCGTTATATACCCTGCACTTGTGCAAGGCGAGCATGCTAAGAATGACATTGTTCATGCCATCGATATCGCTAATCAACGTGAAGAATGCCAAGTATTAATTGTTGGTCGTGGAGGAGGCTCTCTAGAAGACTTATGGAGCTTTAATGAAGAAGACGTAGTGAATGCTATTTTTCATAGCCGCATTCCAATTATCAGCGCTGTCGGTCATGAGATAGACACAACATTAAGTGATCTCGTTGCTGATTTAAGAGCGCCAACACCTTCAGCAGCGGCAGAACTGGTTTCACAAGACAATAGTGAGTTACAAAGTCGCTTACAAGAATTATCAAAGCGGGCTCAGCAGTTATTTACTCAAAAAGTAAAACAAGAAAACTCAGACCTACAAAACCTTAATCATCGCTTAACGCAAGTTCATCCAGAAAGAAAACTTCAGCAGCATCAACAAAAATCAGATGAATTGAATATTCGTTTAGATAAAGCAATAAAGCGTGAATTGGCACGTTTCAAACAAAAACCCGAAAAGTTAGTACGCGATTTACAACACGTAGATCCAACAAAAGTGATCATTCAACATAAAAGTACCTTGCGCCACTTAGATGACAGATTACAACGGGCATTAGACGTTAGCGTAAAAAATAAATCTGAGCACTTTGTTAGCATTATTGAGCAGCTCCATATTGTCAGTCCGCTCGCGACTATTGCCCGTGGTTATAGTGTCAGTCGAAATAGTCATCAGCAAATTGTTCGCACAAAAGATCAAGTGAGTATTGGCGATGAAATATCTATTCAAGTCAGTGATGGTCGTATTTTAAGCCAAGTTATTGATAAGATTTAATTTTCAGCAATAACGGCATGCTGAAGTAACTTTATCACTGATGCTTTACTTTTTTCTTCAAACTTTAAACCGATACAAAGGCCATTAGCTTGTGATTTGTAGCTACAGGTTTCTGCAGAAAACTTTAAATTTCCTAATCCTTGAAAGTCTTCGACAATTAATTCGACAGATTTATTTTTTTCCATCACTAACGACTCGCCGTTAGTGATCAATACTTGGCAGCCATTAACAGAAATATCTATAATGGTCGCTTGCCAATATTCTTTAGCAATATTTATCTTAGCAACAATATCGGTATCAATGCGCATCGCTGAACGTAAGCTTTGTAAGCTAACAGAACGTGGAAAATCAAGGACAATTAATCTCGAAGGTATTTGTAAGGTTTGTTTAACATTACTGATAAAAGCAACCACCGCGCCCTCATGCCCTTCAATTAAACCTCGCACCGTAATACCAGCACCTTGGGTAATATATTGGGAAAAATTCCCTAATTTATTTGCATCAGGAAATTGCACTAAAACATAATGCTTGGGGAGGTAGCCAATGAAGGTGCTACGAAACTTTGCTTTTTGTCCGGCTGGTGTGGCTATATCGATAGTAATCGTTGAGCCTGACTGCAATAAGCCAAGGTTTCTGTCTAAGCGGTTAACCAATGCAATTTTTTTAGGAGTGGCTGCCATAATGTTAACATTTAAGAATAAGTATTTTAAATGTAGCACTTAGCAAAAAGCCAATCAAATGATTGGCTTCAGTAATGTTAAATTATTATCAAAAAAAACGTAAGTTTTTAGTCTTTCTTATAACCTTCAGTAGCTCTGGCCATTTTCTTTTGCTCGGTATAAGTTAACTTTTTCTTGCCAGCAAACGGGTTACTTGTTTCTCTAAACTCAATTCTAATCGGCGTACCCATTATTTTTAATGATTTACGGTAATAATTCATTAAATAGCGTTTATATGAAACAGGAAGCTTTTTGGCTAAATTACCATGAATAACAATGATAGGTGGATTATAACCACCGGCATGCGCATATTTAAGCTTAATGCGACGTCCTTGACTCATCGGTGGTTGATGATCAAACGTGGCCATATCTAATATTTTGGTAACCATTGAGGTAGATATACGTTTAGTTGCTGAAATGAAAGCTTCTTCAACTGACTCATATAAATGGCCAACACCGGTACCGTGTAAAGCAGAGATAAAGTGGATACGTGCAAAATCAATAAAACCTAAACGACGATCTAATTCGGTTTTAATACGATCTTTAACATGCTCTTCTAAACCATCCCATTTATTAACCGCAAGTACCAAAGAACGACCTGCTTCTAAAATAAAGCCCAGTAAACTTAAATCTTGATCGGTAATACCTTCACGAGCATCAATAATTAACAAACAAACATTGGCATCTTCTATGGCACGTAGTGTTTTAATAACAGAATACTTTTCTACAACATCAGTCACGTTTTTACGACGACGAATACCTGCAGTATCAATTAATGTATATTCACGGCCATCATGTTCCATCGGGATATATACACTATCGCGAGTGGTACCTGGCGCATCAAAAACAACAACGCGGTCTTCACCTAAGATACGGTTAGTCAGTGTTGACTTACCCACATTAGGTTTACCAATGATAGCAAGTTTGATTTTATCATTTTCAAACGGTGCTTCGGCAATTTTTTCTTCATCAGTTTTAGCTGAGAATTCTTGTGCACCATCAAACTCATCATTTTCACGTGCTTCACCAAGTGCTTCTATATGAGGTGTTAATGCAAGTGTTAATAATTGTGTAACACCACGACCATGCGCGGCGGCAATTTTATGAACGGTATCACCCAGTGATAATTCATAAAATTCAGCAACAGCAGAATCAGCATCAATACCATCAACTTTATTCGCAACCAAAAATATTTTCTTATTTTGTTTACGAAGGTAGTCAGCGATACCGATATCCGCTGATGTTAAACCATCACGAGCATCAACCATAAATAAAACAGCATCGGCTTCTGCTATCGCCATTAATGACTGTTCGGCCATTAATGCGTCAATACCTTGTTCATTACCATTAATACCGCCGGTATCAATAACAATAAATGGATGATCTTCTACTTTCGCTTGACCATATTGACGGTCACGCGTTAAGCCAGGATAATCTGCTACGAGAGCATCTCGGCTTCGGGTTAATCGGTTAAATAACGTCGATTTGCCAACATTAGGACGTCCGACAAGTGCAACAACTGGAAGCATGTTTACCTCTATAAATTCATTTGTAGAGTAAACAACGTCATGCAAAATGCAAAACTTTTACTCTATTTAATAACAAACAACGGCTCCAATGCATTCTGCAATGGAGCCGTTTAATTCTAGCTGATAAAAAGACTTATGGAATTTTTATCGCTTGCAAATCACCATTACGTGATTGCGCGTAAATAATATTTTCGTGTACAGTGGGTGCTATATTTAAACCGCTACTGTCAACTTCATGACGTGCAACGATATCACCTGTTGTTTGGTCGATAAAATGAAGATAGCCTTCAAAGTCGCCAACAACAATATAATCACTAATAATAGCAGGACCGGTAACACCACGATTAGTCAGTGCAAGTTGGCTCCACTTTTCAAAACCGTTTAAACGGTCAACCGCATAAATATGACCTTTAATATCAGTTAAAAATAGGCTGTTACCACTAATAGCCATATCATGATATGACGAATACTGACGTTCCCAAATCATCCGACCGGTACGTAAATCTATAGCGGTCAAATTACCCTTTACAGAAATACTATAAACTTTATCGCCATAAATAAGTGGCGCAGAGTCAACATCTATGACTCGCTCTAATTGTGTCGAGCCACCGGCTTCACCAACTTCTACTGTCCAACCTTGTTGACCAGTTTCAAGAATATAGACGCTCATGGTTCCATTAGCTGAACCAACCATCACACCACCAGAAGAAATCGCTGGCGAACTAACACCACGTAACGTTAATGCTGGTACTTCTTGTTCGATTTGCCATTCATCTTGACCGTTCGAAGCGTTAAAAGCCTTGATGACACCTGAAGCAGTATTGACAACTAAAATACCAGCATCAATGGCAGGAGCTGCAATAACTTCGCCTTTTACTTTTCCTTGCCAATCAAGCTTACCTGTATCAGCATCTAATGCGAATACTTCGCCATTTTCACTGCCAATAAAGACTTTTTGAATACCTAAAATTGGGCCGCCATTTAATAAAGCAGATTGTCGACGTTCAAAAAAGCCGCGTTCGCCTTTTACATCACTTAAATCTGTTGACCAAATTTCTTCACCATTTTCTAGTTCCAAAGCAACAACATCACCGTAACGACTAGCACTGTAAAGTTTGCCGTAAGCAACATTAGGTTTAATACGTGAAAAATAATCGCTAACACCATTACCGACACTGGTTTCCCAGAGCACATCAGCATCAAAAGCTTGTTTGATTTCTGTTAATTCAGCAACTTTAGTCGCTTCATCTTCTTCGTCAGTTGAAGAACAAGCGACAAGCCCTAAGGACACTAGCGCTATCACTAATAACTTTCTATTAAAGCGTAATTTTTTTAACATATGAATGATTAGCCTCTTTATTTAGCAATCGATGATAATTGGGCTAAATCATTTAATTTCATTTGTAAGGCACCATTATTTGTTTGACCTTCAACGTCAAGTGCTGCTTGATAAGCATTACGAGCAAGTTCTACTTTACCTTGCTTGAAATATGCATCGCCTTTAGTTTCTTCAATCGCACTTTTAAATGACTCTGGCAGTGTAACCGATAGGGTTGCCAATGCTTCAGTGTATTGCTCAAGTTGAATTTGCACACGCGCTAATCGAACACTTGCGATAGCTTTAATACCTTGATTGGTAGAGCTTTCAATAGCACTTGCCAAGTGAATAGCAACTTGTGGCCAATCTTTATGAGTAGCCGCTTCTTTTGCTAGCGCAAGCGCCGTTAATGATGCGTAGCTAGAGTCTTTATTTTCAGCAATAAATTTACTTGCACTTGCTGAAAAAGCCTTTCCGTCTACACCAGCACTTTCCATCACTGTTTGATAAGCATCAGACGTTAAAACTTCATTCTCAAGTTGGGTATCTTTATATACGTTAAAGCCAATAAAACCAGCAAAACCTAAAACTAAACCGGCAATAACTGCAGTACCATTTTCTTTCCAAAAACCTTTGATGGCTTCGACTTGTTGTTCTTCTGTTTGATAAACGTCCACTACTTCACCTTAAATTAAACTGTTTAATAAAGCTGGCACTTGTTCAAGCGACACCTTCTGTTGTTCTTGTTGTCCACGCAAATATTTTATCGTCACGCTTTGCTCAGCAAGTTCATCTTCACCGATGATAATTGCTACTTGCGCACTCGATTTATCTGCCCGTTTCATTTGTTTTTTCATATTACCACCACCGCAGTGGTTTTGTATGCGAATATCTTTAACTTGGTCACGCCATTGTTCACTGAGTAGCGCTGCTTGAATATCAACCCCCTCACCTAAACCAATAACATAAACATCAACTTGTGCACGAATATTGTTAGCTTTTTCTAAGCTCGTTAACATGAGTACCAAGCGTTCAATACCTAAGGCAAAACCAAATGCTGGTGTTGCTTTGCCACCAAGTTGTTCGACTAAGCCATCATAACGACCACCCGCACAAATAGTACCTTGTGCGCCTAAGCTGTCAGTCACCCATTCAAATACCGTACGATTGTAATAATCTAAACCGCGAACTAAGCGGTCATTAATAATATAGTTAATACCCGCAGCATCTAAACGCTGACAAACACCCGCAAAGTGAGCTTTAGATTCATCATCAAAATAATCACTTAATTTTGGTGCGCCCACTAAAGCGGCTTGTACATCTTTATTTTTACTGTCTAAAACGCGTAATGGATTGGTATGCATTCTGCGTTTAGAGTCTTCATCAAGCTGATCTTCTTTTTCTGTTAAGAAAACAACTAAAGCATCGCGATAATTTGCACGCTCTTCATTTGAACCTAACGAGTTTAGCTCTAGTGTGACAAACTCATTGATGCCAAGTTCCCGCCAAAGACGAGAAGTTAGCATAATAATTTCTGCGTCTATGTCAGGTGTTCCAATTCCAAAGGCTTCTAAGCCGAATTGGTGGAACTGACGATAACGACCTTTTTGTGGGCGTTCATGCCTAAACATCGGCCCCATGTACCATAAACGTTGTTCTTGGTTATATAATAAACCATGCTGATTGCCTGCACGCACACATGATGCTGTACCTTCTGGTCGCAGTGTTAAGCTATCACCGTTACGGTCATCAAAAGTGTACATCTCTTTTTCAACGATATCAGTAACTTCACCAATAGATCGTTTAAAAAGTCCAGTAGACTCGACAATCGGCATACGTATTTCAGCAAAACCATAGCTACTAGCAACTCGGCGTAAAACTGATTCAACCATTTGCCAAATAGGAGTTTCAGTGGGTAAACAGTCGTTCATCCCTCTGACGGCTTGTAATGTTTTGCTCAAAGTAAGGCTCTCTTTCATCTATTGTATAAAATAGATATTTATATAAAACGGGAAAAATTAAGTGCAGCGCGCATTATAGGCAGTTTGAGACGAAACGTAAATAGTACAGCTGTGATACCTCAAAATGCAGGTTTCAACTGAACTGTCACCGCTATAACGTTTCGCTCTTTTTAAAGTTATTTTATTACTCTATTTCTTTAAATTTTATTTTGTAAGCCGCATCAAGAAGTTTCGCTTTAGCACGAATTCGCTCTTCGAGCTGGTCTACTAAGTTATTATTATCAAAGCGATCTTTTTGGCGGATGCCATCTAAATAATAACCACTTTTTCGGCTACTACCCGTTAAGCCCAAATCAGAAATAATCGCTTCACCCGGACCATTAACGATACAACCAATAATAGAAACATCCATTGGCGTTAATATATCTTCAATACGTTGTTCTAACGCATTAACGGTGGCGATAACATCAAACTCTTGGCGAGAACAGCTTGGACAAGCAATAAGATTGATACCTCGACTACGTAATTTTAGTGACTTTAAAATATCAAAACCGACTTTAATTTCTTCTATGGGATCTGCTGCCAAAGAAATGCGTAACGTGTCGCCAATTCCTTCAGCTAATAACAAGCCTAAACCTACAGAAGACTTTACTGAGCCAGAGCGCAAGCCACCTGCTTCGGTAATACCAAGGTGAAGTGGGTTATCAATCTGCTTTGCTAATAAACGGTAAGATTCGACCGCAAGAAATACATCTGAGGCTTTAACACTAACCTTAAACTGATCGAAATTAAGCCTATCTAGAATATCAACATGGCGCATTGCCGATTCAAAAAGTGCTTCTGGCGTTGGTTCAGTATATTTCTCTTGGATATCCTTTTCTAATGAACCACCATTTACACCAATACGAATAGGAATATTTAAGTCACGTGCACATTCAACAACACTACGCACTCGGTCTTCGCGGCCGATATTGCCAGGATTAATACGTAAACAATCTGCGCCATACTCAGCAACTTTTAAGGCGATTCGATAATCAAAATGGATATCAGCAACCAGTGGAACTTTCACTAGTTTTTTAATTTCGCGAAAGGCTTCGGCTGCATCCATCGTCGGTACGCTCACCCGAACAATATCAGCACCCACACCTTCTAATGCTTTAATTTGTGCAACGGTTGCTGCCACATCAGTCGTCAACGTATTGGTCATTGACTGCACAGTTATCGGTGCATCGCCACCAACAGGAACATTACCCACCATTATTTGACGAGATTTACGGCGGATGATTGGAGATTCTTTAAACATAATAATTCACAACTTTGGTGGTTTGTCACTTAAGCGCAACAAACGTTATTTATACAAAATGCTAATGACTAATTGGTAACAGGCAAAGTAAATTTAGCGATATTACCACTGTTAAACTGACTCATATCAATGACTTCATCGGCAAAGTTTATTGCCACTAATTCAGGTCTTCCTAGGGTAACATCAAAAGGTGCTTGCCCAGATATTGTCATAACGTAACCCAATTTTTTCACACCCCAAGCAATGCGCTCACCTGTTGAATCTGAAATATTTACCCAACAGTCACCAGAAAAAGTAAAAATGACTTCAGTTAAAGGCACTTCAGTCAATGCTTCCTCTGCTGTTGGGGTATTTTCAACTGCAATGATGTCAGCTTCGCTCACTTGACTATTTTCTACATTAACCGCTGCGGGTGTAATATCATTACTTTGCGGCTCTAACACGGCAGTAGCTAAAGGTGCCTCAGTAATAGTTTTAGTCACGTTATCAATGTTAACTGTCGAAAGATCACTCGTTTGATTTTCGTTAACATCGTCAGCACTTTGAGTAATTATCTCAATATCTTCAGCCAGCGTTTGAGCTTGTTCTTTATTATTTTGCAACCACCACATCATAGTAGAACCAATGAGAATGGCTAAAATGATATAGCTTATCCACATAATACGATTACTTTCTGCTAACTTTTCCGTGCCTTTAGAAAAACTTTGTAGTTTAGAAACTTGTGCTTTAGCTATATTTAATTGTTCATAGCTTACCAATACATCATCTTGAGAAACATTAACTAATTTTGCATAGCTACGTAAATAGCCGCGATTATAAGTTTCCGGCAAATTACTATTAAACAGCTCACTTTCTATCTCATTAACTAAAGTAAGACGAAAATTGAGTTTACTCGCAACCTCTTGCTGAGTTAAGCCTGCTTTTTTTCTAGCATCACTAAGAATTTGTCCCGGCCCAATGATTTTACTATTGTCAGAAAGGTCGTCTTCGGAACTGTTATGCAAGGGTTCTGATGATGCAGTAGCTTGTGCCTTTTTGATATTATTAGGCGTTTCAACATGGGTCATTGGGTTTTCTCTTGTTCAACTTTATTAGTAGCATTGTTGGTTGGCATAGTATCAGTATGCTCTGGTAAATAAACATAGAACGTTTGGCCTAGCTTTAAAATATCGCTACGAGTAATATTATTCCAGCGCTCTAGTGTCTTCATATGAATATTGTATTTTTTTGAGAGGCTAAATAAACTGTCGCCTTTGACAATAATATGTATTTTTGCTTCAAGGTCATCCTTTAACTGTTCTTGGGTATCCTTGATACTCATCGTCTCTACGTTAGTACTTTTAGCAACTGTTGCTTTTTTAGCCTGTTGTTTTAGCCGTTTTTTTTGGGGCTTATTCGGTGACAAAACAACGACACGTTTCGGTGGTAAAGCGTCACTAGTTGTTAATATCGATGCTTGATAAATCTTTGCTAAGTCATCCGCTTCAGTATGCTCAAGCGCATTTAAAATATATTGCTTAGCTTGGTAAGAAGTTGGGAACATTTTTACCAACATACTGGCATAATTTTTAGCTGTACGATAATTGCGCTGCTTTTCAAAAACCTTATAAGCCAATGAAAGTGCTTCAGGACTAAAGCGACGAGTTGCTTTTTCATAACGTTTCAAATAACGTTGCGCGGATTTATAATCGCCAATAGCGTACTGTAAGCGAACCATTTGTAATAAAGCTGATGCACGATTAGGACTATGCTGAATAGATTTTGTAAAGTATTTTTCAGCCTTAACAAATTCACCGGCTTTTAGTTGACAAAGCGCCAGGTTTTCGTAGCTTTGCGAGACCATTAAGTACGTTGGGATTGCTATCGCTTTTAAAGTGTATTTTTCAGCGTCAGCATACTTTTCATGTCGACAAAGAAAAACCCCATAATTATTTAAGGTATCTGGATTTTTTTCATCGATTGATAACGCTTGTTCATAAGCATTGGTAGCAAGCTGTGATTCGCCAACCACATCATAATAATGAGCAAAGGCCGTATAAACTTGGGATAAGTTCGGTGAAAAGCGCTTTGCTTTCTCCAAGTTTAATTTCGCTTGGCTAGTATTTCCCATTTTTAAATAGCCAAGGCCTAATGAAATTCGAGTCATCGCCATTTCATTATTACTTGAGTCACTTTCTACTACAGGTATTGTACTGTCGTTCTCATAATTTTGTGTTACACACCCAGAAAGGACAATTAACAAAGCGATAACGCTCGTTATAAATAACCGCGGCAGAAATTTAATCATATGGCAGAATGTCACTTATCGTAATGTAATAATTACAGATTATACCTATACCCGATCTACTTCAAGATGCTTGTTGAACTAGCATGCTGTCGAACGGGTATAAATACCTCGAGAATAAAGTGTTAGACCAGTTTAACTGAAATCTCTTGGGCTTTAGACTCGTCATTTTTTGAAGAGTTCATTGCTGTTCGCTTTGTTCTATCAAAAACATCACCGGCTAATTGGCCACAAGCTGCATCAATATCATCACCACGGGTACGGCGAGTAATAACGGTTAAACCATATGACTGCAGTACTTTATCAAAACGGTCAATACGTGAATTACTTGAACGTTTATAAGGCGATCCAGGGTAAGGATTAAACGGGATCAGATTGATTTTACTCGGTAAATCTTTCAAAGCGATAGCAAGTTCATGTGCTTGGTCAGTACTGTCATTAACATGATCTAACATCACATATTCAATCGTTGCCTGCTTGTTAGCTTTTGAACCATCAATATAACGTCCAGCTGCCGCAATAAACTCTTCTAAAGGATACTTTTTGTTTATTGGGACCAATACATCACGAAGCTCGTTGTTACCCGCGTGAATTGAAATAGCTAATGCACAATCTATTTTTTCTTTTAACATATCAAGCGCCGGTACTACACCAGAAGTACTCACTGTTACTCGACGTTTTGAGAGGCCGTAGCCTAAATCATTTAACATAGTATCAAGCGCTGGAATTAAATTTTTCATATTTAAAAGCGGCTCGCCCATTCCCATCATAACAATATTGGTAATGGGACGTTTTCCAGCGATACGTGTCGCGCCAATATCATTAGCAACACGCCATACTTGACCAATAATTTCGCTCATAGACAAATTGCGATTAAAGCCTTGTTGCGCCGTGGCACAAAACGTACATTCAAGTGCACAACCGACTTGCGAGGATACACATAATGTTGCGCGATCGTTTTCAGGGATCCACACTGTTTCAACTTCTTGACCACCTTCGAGGCGTAAAGAGTATTTTATCGTGCCGTCAGTTGATACTTGCTTTTCAGATATTTCTGGTGCGCTAATTTCTGTTTCACGTTGTAATTTTTCACGTAATTTTTTGTTCAAATTAGTCATTAATTCAAAATCAGAGTAACCAAAATGATATATCCATTTCATCATTTGATCGGCACGAAATGGCTTTTCGCCAATTGAAGCAAAGTATTCACGCATCCCTTGATGGTCCAAGTTTAATAGATTTACTTTCTTCTTTACCGCAGATACGGTCGGGCTTACAACTTCAGTCACTTCACTCATGATTCACTACTTCTCAAACAACAAAATTACAAAAAACAATTGTACAGCTTTCATACAAAACATGACAATTTACAGATCAAATTATATCAAACCTTAACGTTTTTAATTAAATTTCTCTTTTTGTAAAACAGAGAGTTAGTAAATTAAAAAGCTTAAGGTTTATTATAACTCTAAAAATAACAAAAGGATTTTACTGGAAACAGTAAAACCCTTTAATATTCTATTTCTAGATTAAACTAAGTTAATGATGAAAATTCAAAAAGGATAGCGCGGAGCTTACGTTAGTAAGTGAGCACTTTTCTTACAGAAGTTTCGCCATTAACAACGTTTAATATCAGATTAACGAGTGCGTGGGCAAATTTCGTCATCTGAGAAGAAGTAAGCAATTTCACGTGCAGCAGATTCTAAAGCGTCAGAACCGTGAGCAGCATTTTCGTCGATGCTATCAGCAAGATCAGCACGGATAGTACCAGCAAGTGCTTCAGCTGGGTTAGTAGCACCCATGATTTCACGGTTTTTAAGAACAGCGTTTTCGCCTTCTAAAACTTGAACCATAACTGGACCAGAAGTCATGAATGAAACTAAAGCGCCAAAGAAAGGACGTTCGCTATGTTCAGCGTAAAAGCCTTCAGCTTTTTCTTGGCTTAAGTGAATCATTTTAGAAGCAACAATTTTTAAACCAGCAGTTTCAAAACGGTTATAAATTTGACCAATGAAGTTTTTAGCAACTGCGTCTGGTTTTACGATAGAAAAAGTACGTTCGATAGCCATGATAAGCCCTTATATATATTTTAGATAAAATAGGTGTATAAATTTTGGCGCGATTATAGACGAATTTGAACAAAAAAACTAATATTATTCACTTAGTACTCTTTTTGATTTTAATGTCTTGAACCCAGCCTCGAATCCTTCTAGAGATATGGGTAAAGTAAGTTGCTTTTTACTCTCTAAAGCAAAAGCGATCATACCGACCTTAGCGTTTTTCATCTCCTTGAGTAAAACATCATCGATTTTAATCATACTTTAAGGTGTAAAATAAGCAGATATAAAAAAACTGACATTGAGTCAGTTTTTTTATATGAGTAACAAAATACTAACTACACACTGCTTCGACGATACTGTCGATATTCTGGTTGCCAAAAGTTCTGTTCTATTTTTGCGAGTAAACTTTCATCATCGATGCGTAAAGCTAAGTTTTGATCAAAAGCTACTTTCGCGACAGCAAAGGCTATTTTTCGACTTAAACTGGCAATCTCAGTGAGTGGAGGTAAGAGTTCACCCAGCCCGGTGTTGGCTAATGGTGAAGCTTTAGCAAGAGTTTCGCTGGCAACCATTAACATTTCATCGGTAACACGGTTAATATTGGCTGAAACAATACCCAAACCTAAACCAGGAAAAATATAACTATTATTACATTGCACGATAGGAAAAGTTTTACCTTGATATTCAACGGGTTTAAATGGACTGCCGGTTGCAACAATGACCTCGCCTTGCGTCCAATTAATGACTTGTGTTGGCGTAGCTTCAACTTGTTTAATAGGATTACTAAGCGGGAAAATAATCGGCATTGGACAGTGTGATTTCATTGCTCTAATCACAGGTTCGGTAAATAAACCCGGCACACCTGACACGCCGATTAAAATATCTGGCTGAGCATTATTCATCACTTCTAATAATGTCGCATATCGCCCTGAAACAGCCCACGTAGAAATTGTACGAGGTGATTGCACCAGTTTTTGCTGAAAGTCTCGTAAATCAGCCATACCATCGGTTAATAAACCAAAACGGTCGACCATAAAAATTTGACTGCGTGCTTGTTTTGCAGAAATACCTTCACTGACCATTTGCGCAATAATTTGTTCGGCAATACCGCAACCGGCAGAGCCACTGCCAACAAAGACAACTTTTTGCTGTGATAATGTGGTTTCTTTAGCAAGCTTACGCCCTTTAATGCGGCATGCTGCTAGTAAAGTACCGACAGTCACTGAGGCGGTTCCTTGAATATCATCATTGAAACAACAAATTTCATCACGATACTTATTAAGTAATGGTGTGGCATTGGGTTGAGCAAAATCTTCAAATTGCAATAATACATGTGGCCAACGACGTTTCACTGCTTGAATAAACATGTCAACGAACTCGTTGTATTCTTCTTGATTAATACGTTTATGACGACGCCCCATATACATAGGGTCATTCAATAACTTTTCGTTATTGGTACCAACATCGAGCATTACCGGTAAAGTATACGCGGGGCTAATGCCGCCACAAGCGGTATAAAGTGAAAGCTTGCCGATCGGAATACCCATTCCACCTATGCCTTGGTCACCCAGACCAAGAATACGCTCGCCATCGGTAACAACAATGACTTTTATTTTATTTTTTGTCGCATTACGAAGAATATCATCCATGTGATGTCTATCTTCATAAGAAATAAATAATCCACGCGAGCTACGATAAATATCTGAAAATTGCTCACACGCATCACCTACTGTCGGCGTATAAATAATCGGCATCATCTCAGCTAAGTGCGCCTGAACGAGCCTGAAAAATAAAGTTTCGTTGTTATCATGAATTGTACGTAAATAAATATGCTTATTTAAGTTGGTTCGAAACTTATTATATTGCATAAAAGCACGTTCAACTTGCTCGTCTATTGTTTCATAACGGGGCGGCAATAAGCCCATTAAGTTAAAATTAGTGCGCTCCTCTTCGTCAAAAGCGCTACCTTTATTTAATAGGGGGGTTTCTAAAAGACTTGGACCAGCATAGTGGATATATAACGGACGTTTAATTTTTATTGTCATAATAATTTTTGATGTAGACCATATGGTTGATGAATAGTCAAAATTCATGGTAGTGATATATGCGGTAGTATAAGCCAGATGAGGTTTATAAAACAATCAATTACCTAAACAAGACTAAAAATCACCCTTAAATTTATCTGCCGCTAATCGACTTCAGAAATCCACGCTAATTGAATGGCCTCAAGCACTCTTTCACCACAATGCTTAGGATCATCATCAAAATTATCGAGGGCTATCACCCATTGCATCAATTCTGGAAAATGTAATTTAAGTGGATCAGCATCCGGATGCTCTTCCATTAAGTCTAATGCTAACTCTAATGAGTCTGTCCAACGATATCCCATATATAACTCCAACTTTTAAAATAAAAGATTAAACCACAATGCATCTATTGCAATCATGATAATTAACCAAATAAACATTCTTCGGTATTTAAGGCAAAATTGACAATCAGTTTGCCACCATTTTTTCAATGTCTCTTTCACTTAAACCACCCACCTTAACGCTTGGTCATAAGTATATACCTATGATACATCAAAGGCGCTACTTCAGCAGGAAATATAATCCCTTAAGATAGAATTGATTGAAATATTATGGTTATAATCTCGTCAAGAATTTTTATTAAAAGAGCAGAGAATAATATGAGTGAAATTAAGTTTTCATCCGCACAAAAAGAGTTACTGGTTCAAAAACTACAGCATTATTTTGCAAGCGAACTTGATCAAGAGCTCGCTCAGTTTGACGCTGACTTTTTGCTTGATTTTTTTACTAAGGAAATGGGCAATCATTATTATAATCAAGGTATTTATGATGCCCAGCAATTATTAACAGAAAAACTTGATTATATTTCTGATGAAATGTATCAATTAGAAAAACCAGCCAACTAATGACCACTGAGCAAAAATAGATTAATTAACTTGAGCCTTAACAATATTCTCTACCCTTTATCTGCAAGATTAATTTTAAATTGTATTATCAAGCGGCAATTATAATAAGAGTTGATTTATCACAACGATTATTCTGATAAATACGCTAATATGGCTTTACTGATTATTTGAAATACAAACTATAATGCAAATTACTGATTTAAATGAAGAGCAGAAAATTCTGCCAATATTTCGCTTAGGCTTTCGACCCTTTTTTTTAGGTGGCGCTGTTTTTAGTTTAATTGCCATTACTTTATGGTTGTTAATCTATAAAGGGACCATTAGCTTTTCACCTTACGGTGGTGGATATTGGTGGCATATTCATGAAATGATTTTTGGTTTCGGCAGTGCCATCATTGTTGGTTTTTTACTCACCGCAGTGCAAAATTGGACAGGTATTGCCAGTGTTAAAGGCAAACCCCTCGCCGCTTTATTCTTGCTATGGTTATTAGGCCGAGTGGTCATGTTAATGCCCGACTTATTAGGGGCAACATTAAGCGCTTTGATAGATTTAAGTTTCTTATTAGCTATCGCTTATACACTCGCCAAACCTATATTAGCGATAAAGCAGTATCGAAATTTATTTTTTGTACCACTATTGGTGATGTTTACCATCGCCAATGGAGAAATGCACTTAGCAACCCTTTACCCACAAAGTTTTTCGTTGAGCTACTCAGGTTATGCCGGTGTTTTATTAGTGGTATTTTTAATGTCCGTTATGTCTGGACGTGTTGTGCCAATGTTCACCGCTAATGGAACACAAACCACAAAAACAACCCCTGCTCCTTTACTTGATAAACTTGCTAATGGCAGTTTACTGCTTGCTATGCTGATGTTGTTGTTACATCCATTGGTGGGTTTTGTGCCGATGTTTTTTGGCATTATCTTAATTTTTGCTGGTTTATTTCAGTTAATTCGTTGGTTGAGATGGCGACCTTGGATAACACTGGGCGTACCACTTTTATGGTCATTACATTTCGCTATTAAATTTATTTGGTTTGGTCTTATCTTATTAGGATTTAGCTACATTATTGATGAAATCCCCAGTAATCATGTTTGGCATCTATTAACCATTGGTGGCATGGGGGGGATTATTTTAGCAATGATTTCTCGTGTTTCTTTAGGGCATTCTGGTCGACCATTAACCCCACCTAAAATGATGTCAGTCGCTTTTGCATCTATTACCCTCTCGGCTATGGTTCGGGTATTTGGGCCTTGGTTAGTACCAGAGAAAACTTTACTCTTTGTCGATATAAGTGGTTTTTTCTGGTTGGTTGCTTTTGGACTCTTTACTTTTTACTACGGGCCAATGTTGCTAAAAGCACGAGAAGATGGTCGTCCTGGTTAAACTAAGTAACACTCATGCCATAAAATAAATATCACATGATAAAACGGTAAACAGAAATATACGCTGATTGCCGTTTTTTTTTATCTTGATTTCTATTAAGCTAACAACATAATTTCTTTTTGACTACTCGCTATGCAAACCGTTTTTTTAGATCAACAAACCTTTAGTGCCAGCATTTCTTTGACCCGTATAAAGTCTGAGGTCAGTACATTAAGCTGTTATGCCACCACCACTGACAGTCAAATTATTGAACGTTGTAAAACGGCTGAGATTATTATCACCAACAAAGTGTTGTTATCTAAAAATATACTCGAGCAATTACCCCAACTAAAATTAGTGTGCATTGCCGCAACAGGTATGAATAATGTTGACCTAGTTGCTGCTAAAGCACTTAACATTGCGGTTAAAAACGTCAGTGGTTACTCACAAGCCTCAGTCAGTCAATATGTCTTTGCGCAAATGCTTGAATATTTCAGTAATACCGCACACCACAACATCAATACTCAACAAGGACATTGGCAAAACAGTGCTACTTTTTGTTTTCATGGCAAAGGAAGTCAAGAATTAGCAGGAAAAACCATCGGCATCATTGGTTTTGGCAACTTAGGTAAAGCGGTAGCGAAAATTGCTCAAGCTTTTGATATGCACGTCATGATTGCTGAACGTCCTAATGCGATAAAAATAAGAGAAAACCGTCATAGCTTTACTGAAGTATTAAATAAAGCCGATGTTATCAGCTTACACTGCCCACAAACCGAGGAGACGATAAACTTAATAAATAGTGAAACTTTAGCGCTTATGAAACCCTCGGCGTTACTGATTAACACGGCGCGAGGTGCACTGGTTAATAGTACGGATTTACTGCAGGCATTAAAGAATAAAATCATATCTCACGCCGTGCTCGATGTATTAGAACATGAGCCGCCAACAGTGAGTCACCCGTTAATTAGTGCATTAATGAAAAAAGAAATCGATAACTTGTCGATAACTGCCCATATTGCTTGGGCCAGTATCGAGTCGCAGCAGCGATTAATTGATTTAGTCGCTTTAAATATTAAAAACTATAAAGCCGTATAAGGTTTATGTATACGGCTTTTGATAAGACACATCTAAACGAATAGCTATACTATAAGTTCAGATGTGTGGTTGATGTTGATTAACTTTCTCTAATAAGATAATCGAATGCTGACAAGGATGCTTTTGAACCCTCACCCATCGCAATAACAATTTGCTTATAAGGCACGGTAGAAACATCTCCAGCAGCAAATATACCCGGCTCAGAGGTCTGACATTTTTCGTCAATGATGACTTCGCCATATTTAGTACATTCAACAACACCCTGTAAAAAATCACTGTTGGGTAATAAGCCTATTTGGATAAATATTCCCGACAAGCTTTGTTGCTTCATCTCCCCTGTTGCTCTATCTTCATAAGCCAGAGCAACAACTTTACCACCTTCAGCAATTACTTCTTTAGTAGCAACATTTTTAATGATGGTGATCTTTTTATGCGCTTCTGCTTTTTCTACCAATATTTTATCTGCTTTCAAGCCAGGTAAGAATTCGAAGACGGTAACATGATTAACCATACTTGCTAAATCTAATGCCGCTTCTATTCCTGAGTTACCACCACCAACCACAGCAACATCTTTACCTTTGAAAAATGGGCCATCACAATGCGGACAATAAGCGACACCAGAACCAATATTTTCTTTTTCTCCTGGTATACCAAGTTCACGCCATTTAGCCCCAGTAGCAATGATCACCGTTTTAGATTCGATAACTTCGCCGCTAGAAAGATGTAGCTTTTTCGGTACTTTGCTCTCGGGCTCACCTTTATCTATTTTTTCAACACGTACAAACTCTCTTGTCGTTATCTCGTAATCATTTAAGTGCGCTTGCATATTACCCGTTAGTTGTGTGCCGGTCGTTTTAGAGACTGAAATTAAGTTCTCAATACCTACGGTATCTTTGACCTGACCACCAAAACGGTCAGCAATAATAGTCACTTTCAAACCTTTACGAGCGGCATAAATAGCAGCAGCAACACCGGCAGGACCTGCGCCTATAACGGTAATATCTTGTAACGGTAACTGCTCGTTGTCATCGCCACCGACAATATAAGGGAAACGTTCGATAAGTTTATCGACTAATTGACCTGTGTCTATTTTTCCATTCGCAAATAATTCGCCATTAAGGTAAACACTCGGTACACCTTGGATATTACGTTCGTCTATTAAGTGCTTAAATAAGCCACCATCAATCATTTCACTGCTGATACCTTCGTTTAATAAGGCAAACTGATTCAACGATTGCACAACATCAGGACAGTTATGGCAACTTAAGGAAATAAATACTTCAAAGTGCAAATCTTCTTTGATTTTTTGCACCATTTTAGTCAAGGTGCTGTCTAATTTCAGTTCGGTACCAGATGACTGTAAAATAGCTAATATCAACGAATTAAATTCATGTCCACTGGGAATACCAGAAAAGTGGATGCCATTATTGTTACCGTCAATTTCTAAGTAGAACGTAATAGGGCTGCGTAAACCATCATCGCGTTCAACAAGTAGTAGATTGTCTGATACTGATGTTAACTGTGTTAAAAATTCTTTTAATTCATTGCGTTTTTGATGTTCACCCGTCTGTAAAACTAGTGATACTTTGTTGGTCATATTTTGGGTATAAGCTTTTACTGCATTTAAAATATCTTCACTTAACATGGGGCTACCTCATTATTTATCTTGTTGAATTTGACATAAGAGCTGTCATTTTGTTGGTTGAAATAAGGAGGAAGAAGTCTGGTTAACCAGAATAACGACTTCCACCCATAACGAGACTGCTGCCTTAGATTTTACCAACTAAGTCTAAACTTGGTGTTAAGGTTGCTTCACCTTGTTCCCAAGCTGCTGGACATACTTCACCGTCATTTTCACGCACATATTGTGCAGCTTTTACATTACGCACCATATCTTTTGCACTTCGACCGATACCACCCGCATGAATATGGGCAACTTGAATAACACCATCTGGGTCGACTAAAAATGTTCCACGGTGTGCCATATGATCTTCTTCAATCATCACATCAAAACCACGAGTAATTGTGCCAGTTTGGTCACCAATCATCGGAAATTTAATTTTACCAATCGCTTCTGAAGAATCGTGCCATGCTTTATGTGAAAAATGTGTATCGGTTGATACCGAGTAAACTTCAACACCAAGACCTTGCAACTCTTCATACTGGTTTGCCATGTCTTCTAATTCAGTTGGACAAACGAATGTAAAATCTGCAGGGTAGAACAAAAAGATTGACCATTTGCCTTTAGTACTCTCAGATGTTACTTCAACAAACTCATCGTTATGAAATGCTTGAGCTTTAAATTCTGGGATAGTTTTGCCTATTTGAGCCATGGGTATTACCTCTGTTATTTAAAAATGTTTAGTTAAATGGTTTTGTTTTAAAAGCATGTTTGCTTTCGATGTGGGTATAGTAGATTCTGTTGAACGATAAATAAATTTGATTAAATAGATTTTAATATTCTAAAAAACAGAATTACCAAATATTTATTATGATAACTAAACAAGAGATTATGCGAATGTCGGTTTCACATTATCCATCGAGAATATCAATATCAAAATAAGTTACCTGCGAACAAGATGACTAATTCAATAAATTCGATTAGGATGACATCTATGTTCAATATAAATTATCGTTATAAATATGATTTCAATAAAACAGCTTCATTACGCACTCGCTATCGAAAAGACTTTACACTTTAAAAAAGCTGCAGAGGCATGTAATGTTTCTCAATCAGCGCTAAGTACGGCCATTAATGAGCTTGAAAAGCAGTTGGGAATGATGATATTTGAGCGCAATAACAAACAAGTCTTAGTCACTCAAAAGGGGCAGCTGATCCTTAATAAGGCTCGCCAAGTAAAACTAGAACTAGATGAATTATTGCAAATTGCGAAAAGCGACAATCAACCTTTTTCTAGTTCGATGTCGATAGGTGTCATCCCAACTATAGGTCCATACCTTTTGCCTAAGGTGTTGCCCGAAGTTAGGCATCAATATCCAAATTTCAAATTGAAGATACTAGAAGAACAATCACATACCTTAGTTGATATGGTGCGAACCGGAGCGATTGATGCAGCGATATTGGCGTTACCCTATCCTATAGAGGGTTTAATGAGTTTCAGTTTTTGGCAAGAAGACTTCTATTTAGTCTGCCATAAGGATGAATGTCCACAGAAAACCCAAGAAATTACCAGTGAAGAGTTAGCGACAGAAAAACTAATGTTGTTAAAAGATGGCCATTGCCTAAAGGAACATGCACTAGCGGCTTGTCAATTACAAAACCCAAAACAAAGTGCTGATTTTGGCTCTGCTAGTTTGCATACACTGATCCAAATGGTTGCCGGTAAACTAGGAACAACGCTCGTACCACAAATGGCCTTAGATCAATTGACTTATAACGAATCTGAACTTCGGGCTATTCATTTAAATGAACCGGGGCCACACAGAACAATCGCGTTAATCATTAGACCTAATTATGTAAGGACCGATGAGCTGACTATCCTCAAAAATATTTTTACCGCACAACTTACTGAAAAGTGCAGTGATCATTATCTTAAATAATCGTTTCATTTTATAGAATTATATATTTAATTTTATGAAATTTACTGAATGATAATGTTAGGTGACAATCGTTTTATCGAAAATAAATCAGGTAACTCAGATGAAAAATATTATTAATAACATCAAGACAATTTTTAATACACCAACAGATAAAAAAGCTGTGGTTAATTGTAACTACTCAAATAATTACTATGGCGATCAGTATTGTCAGACGCAGAAAAAATAAAAGTATGGATGAGGTTAGGCGCTAGTAAGTGTTTATAAAAAACTAGCCCTTGCACACCAATATTGAGTAATAAACATTATAAATCAGTTAGAAATATATTAGCGGCATGACATTACTGTGCCAGTAAACCACTTCACCGAATTAACGTGTGTTATTTAAAATTGAGTTGGTATTTATTTAAAAGGACTTGATAATAAGGTGCTGCTTTAAATTTTTTGATGAGTTGTCCTAGTGTTTCTTTTATTTCTTTCGAATCCGCCCTAGCTTTGGTTAATCCTAGGTAGACTGGCGTTTTCGCAACATAAGGCTCCATCGCCTGAACTTTAGAGATAACATTATTTTTTTTAATCAATTGATTAAAAACATATGGATTAGATATAGCCATATCGATGCGCCTGGTCAGTAACAGCTTTAATAATACTTCTTCAGTTAATGCTGGTAATTTGGTGAGATAGTTAGCGCTATCAAAAGCTTTTCCATAGGAAAACTCTCTTTTGGTTCCAATTGAATAAGGTAATAATTGCTTTAATCGCCCATTATATTGAAAATTATTATCGGCAAGCGTAAATAATTGATTAATCTCATAACCGTAAGAGGGTTCAATAAAGTGATATGTTTTTGCACGCTTTTTATTTTTAAATAATGTAAGTATCAGATCAACTTTACCTTCTGCAACGAGATAAAGTGCTCTTGGCCAAGGTAAAGTGACAAACTCAAAATCATATTTTGAGTTTGCTTTAATATAATCGAGAACATCAATAGTAAAACCTTTTATTTCTCCATTTTCTTTATAATTATAGGGAGAATAACCTATTTCCTCTATAGCGACTTTCAGCGTAACTCTAGCTTTACCTAGATGATTACCGTCTGTCTTTAGACGGTTGTCGGCTAAAATAAAGAACGGAAAAAGGTAAAAGAAAAATAGTAATTTTTTAAGTATCATCATAAGTAAAAGTATAACGGTTTCTTTTTGTGTTTCCAGCGACTGGATTATAAATATTGGCTAACTACCCGTTATTATAGTTGAGTACCTTGCAAAGAAAAATGGCTAGAGCCACTCATCTTTAATCTTTCCATAATGAAAATATCCCCATTGGCCAACCCGTCGCAATGGTGCAAATGGAAATTTTGGTAACTGACAATTATAAAGAGGCAAGTTTTCTATTTTAGGGTCAATAGCTTTTTCAGCGACTTTTTCAGCCAACCGCTTACCTGCTTGCACCGAAAATGACACGCCAGAGCCACAGTAACCCATGCTATAAAAAACATTTTTCTTAGGATTTTGATAAATATGAGGTAAGTCGTCTAGCGACATACAGATCCAACCTGACCAAGCATACTGGTAGTTTAACTTAGCTAACGGTGGAAAACTTGTTTTTAACACTGCCAACAAACGCTGTGCGTAATAAGGATCATCAGCAGACTTGCCCGTTATTGCGCCACGCCCACCAAATAGAATGCGGTTGTCGGGCAGCTTTCTGTAATAGTATTTTAGCGCTCGTGTATCCATCACTACATTCGACGTTAAAAAGTTACAATCGGCTAACTGCTGCTCTGACAAAGGTTCGGTGACAATAATTTGTGAAAGTACCGGCAACGTTCGATCGGTTGTTAATGAATGAAACCCTTTAGGTGTATATCCGTTGGTAGCAATAACAATCTTTTTAGCCGTAACAACACCTTGAGGTGTTATCAATTTTTGTTGGTGCCCTTCATCTAAAATATCTAACACTGGAGAGCTGGTATGAACTTTAGCGCCTGCTTCACGTGCTAATCGCTGATAGCCCCAGGCCAGTTTCAACGGATTTAAACCAAAACCGTCTTGATAGCGAATCGCGCCATAAGCATTTTTATCGTCCATGTATTGTTGACGAACTTCGTTTCTCGTTAAAATCTCCACATCACTATTTTTAATACCTGCAAAGGTTTTTTGTTGCAGTTTTGCTTGGCTAATAAGCTCAGCTAATTTGCTCGGCTTATGCGCTACTTTTAAAAAACCACGCGTTTGTACGTCACAGTCAATACCTTCAGCGATCAGTGATTTTACCGTTTCAACGCCAGCGCACATTTCATCATAAATGCCGCGCATCACTTCTTCACCCCATTTTTGCGCCATATCGCTATAAGACTTACGTCCTGAAGACTTGAGAATAAAGCCAGCATTTCTCCCACTACAACCCCAAGCCGTTTGATTTGCCTCTAACACATGCGCCTTAATACCATGTTCACGCGCTAAATGTAGCGCACAAGAAAGCCCGGTATAACCAGCGCCTATAATAGCAACATCAACATCTACGTCTTGATTAATTTGTCCATCACTTGCTGGGGCATTTGTTTCAACATCTGCATTTTCAGCCCAGTAACTTTTAGGGTATGGGGCACCACAACCAGGAGATTTATCGTGTAAAGGATCGTACATTTTTCAAAACTACTTTAAGAAAGAAAACCACAGAAACTTTACCGTATTTATAGGAAATTTGCTAAGATCAATTTTCTAAAAATCACTTTATTTAAACAAATATAAAAAATGAAAAAACAGTTTAATTCAGTAAAGTCTCAAGTCTTATATCGTGAAATGTTACCCAGCGATTTTTCAGCAATAATTGCCTTAGGCACAGCTGTTCATGGTGCTGGTTATATTGACGACTCAAACATGGGCGTCTGGTATAGAAAAGGTATATTAAAAATAGCTGATAGTAGCGAAATCAATGCAAACTTTGTCGCTTATCTAGATAACGTACTGATAGGTTTTCGCTTAACTTACGCCATTAATCAATGGGAAATTGACGCTTGGTGCAGCCCTGAATTATGGCAACAACCCAGCGAAAAAGTTTGTTATTTCAAATGTAATACCGTTGATGAGAATTATCGTGGTTACGGTGTTGGCAGTCAGCTACTCAAATTATCAACACAAGCAGCAATTAAACAAGGTGCAAATGCGGGTGTTAGTCATTTATGGAAACAAAGCCCCGGTAATAGCGCAGTAAAATATTTCACTAAATGTGGTGGCGTGTTAATTAAAGAACATCCAGAACGCTGGAATGAACTCAGTAAGCAAGGCTATGAATGCCCAGAATGCCCAGACGAATGTCATTGTGTGGCTGCGGAAATGATCATTCACTTTGAAAAATAATCATTACACCACTCATTCGGATGACATTCAGTAACTAGCCAAATATTTTCTTAAATAATGAACCTGGTGTTTTAATTTCAGCCACGTGATTTTGTACTAGATCCCCCTGACATTGAGTGTCTATCCTTGCAACATCGGGTAGCACTAAGGCATTAAAGTCATTGAGACTTGGATATTCAACCGCAGAATTTTTATGTTCAAAGTCTCCTGTAGCAGGGTTAAAACGGTATTCTTTCGCCCATTCAACAATATTTTCAGTGACTTGATTAATCGCTTCAACAATATACCTGACTTCTTTATCAGAGGTCGTAGGATGAAATGACGCACGTATCCAACCAGGTTTTTCAGCATAATCACCCCTATTAATTTTTTCAGTGATTTTGTTAGACGTATCATGATCAACATTCAATAATATATGACCATAAGTGCCCGCACATGAACAACCACCACGCGTTTGAACACCAAACTTATCGTTGAGCAATCGTACCACTAAATTATAATGAACATTAGGTATGTAAAAAGAAACAATAGCTAAACGGTCTTTAACATTCTTTTCTAGCATCACTACGTTGTCATTTTTGGCTAATTCAGTCATTACATAATCAGTAATTTCTTTTTCACGGGCGGTAATGTTGTTAACGCCCATAGCGTTCTTTACTTTTATCGCTAAGGCAGTACGAATACACTGTAAAAACCCAGGAGTTCCGCCATCTTCACGCATTTCAATATTATTGAAAAAGCTGTGCTCTCCCCATGGGTTGGTCCAAGTGACTGTTCCACCTCCGGGGTGATCGGGTACTCTGTTTTTATAGAGCGCTTTATTGAAGATAAGCACTCCCGAACTGCCAGGCCCACCAAGAAATTTATGAGGAGAGAAATAAATGGCGTCTAAACTTTGCTTGGAGTTTGTTGGATGCATATCAATATCAACATAAGGAGCTGAACAAGCAAAATCAACAAAACATAAGCCGCCGTGTTCGTGCATTTTTTCTGCTAACAAGTGATAAGGGGTTTTAATGCCAGTGACATTGGAACAAGCAGAAAACGAGCCTATTTTTACTTTTCTAGCTTGGTACTTTTCTAACAATAATTGTAGATGTTCAAGCGATGGTAAACCATGGCTGTCAGGGTCAATAATCTCTAACGTGATATCACACTCATACCAAGTAGTTTGGTTTGAATGGTGTTCCATATGGGTAATGAAAACAACGGGTTTATCACAGTCATCGAACTTCACTTGCTCTTGCATACGCTCAGGAATACGTAGACCTAGAATACGTTGAAACTTATTAATAACACCGGTCATTCCTGCTTCTGCCGTGATCAATACGTCATTATCGCAGGCATTTACATGGCGTTTTATTATTTTTTGCGCATCGTGATATGCATTCGTCATCGCACACCCGGTTAAATTAGTTTCGGTATGGGTATTAGCGACAAAAGGCCCTAAGGTATGGCTGATATAATGTTCAATTGGCGCATAAAGTCGACCACTTGCAGTCCAATCAGCATAAACAATATCTAATTGCTTACCATTGATTTCATGGCTTAATGATTGACCAATGATATTATTTCTAAAAGGAAGAAAGTGATTTTCAAGTGACATGATTGACGGCTCGTACGTTGTTTCGATAAATAATTCTAGCAAAACCGCACTAATGAGCAATCAAAAACCAATTAAAACAACCAATACGCAAAATTAATTCATATAAAAGCAATTTATAGAAAAATACTCTAAACTCAACTGCTTTTCGTTAAGATAACGAAAACTCAGTTTCGCGCAAATGCTGTACTTGTCAGGTGCTTGATCGGATAAGAAGAACAATTCGTCGTACAATACTATTTACTTGGATAAAATTACGTTACTTTATTAGCTGTTTATAACCGTAGGAATTTAATAAAATATGAATTTTTCTTTGTGTAAGTTTCTGGTCGTGCCCGCTATTCTTGTTTCACTTAGCGCTTGTCAACTCACCATGAATAGCAAAAACTCGCCACAGACCACCGCTAACGAAAAATTTGATAGTACGGTTAAAGCCCTGTTAGATCATCGTGCCAGTAAAGGTATTTATCAAAAAAGTGCAGCACTAAACGAAGAAAGCTATTGGCCTGATTTATCACCAGAAATGTTGGAAAAAAAATACCAACAACGCCTCACTATCGCGGCAGCATTTGAAAAGATAAATCAAACGTCACTGTCAGACGATAATAAAATTAATTATGCAATTATTAAAGCCCAACTTGATAATAGTATTGCTGAGTATTATTTTAAAGCTCATTACATGCCATTCAATGCTGAATCAGGCTTTCACTCTAATTTAAGTTTTTTCATCAACAATACAGCATTTAATAAAGAAAAAGATATCGACTTCTATTTGAATAAATTATCGGCGCTTCCGCTATATTTTGATCAAAACATTTATTGGATGCAGCAGGGATTATCGACAGGGATCACTCAACCTCAAGCGGTATTAATCGGCTATGAACAGTCAATACTTGCCTTTATTCCTGAGCATGCTGAAAATTCTGAATTTCTTAAGCCTTTTAGCACAGCGTCAAATTTAATTGCACCTGACGTGCTTTCTGATAAAAAAAGCCAGCTTATTGCGCTATTAAAAACTAAAGTTATTCCTGCTTATCAGCACTACTATCAATTTTTTACCAAAGAGTATTTTCCAAATGCCCGTAAAAATATTGGCGTTTCAGCGACAGCTAACGGTAATGAATTTTATCGCAATAGAGTTAAACACTACACCACAACAGATATGACACCTGAGCAAATTCATACCTTAGGTTTGAGTGAAGTAAAACGTATTCGTCAAGAAATGGCTGAAATCATTGTAAAAACTGGTTTTAAAGGGACTTTTTCTGAGTTCACCAATTTCTTACGAACTAATGAACAGTTTTATGCAAAAACGCCGTTAGCGTTACTTAAAGAAGCTGCGTATATTGCCAAACAAATGGATGCTAAATTACCCGCACTCTTTAAGCATTTACCCCGCACACCTTATGGCGTTGCACCAGTACCAGACAGCATCGCACCTAAGTATACTATTGGGCGCTACATTCGTGCGCAAAATGATACTCAGCCCGGTTATTATTGGGTTAATACCTACGCGTTAGACAAACGTCCACTTTATGTATTACCCGCTTTAACCTTACATGAGGGTGTCCCTGGGCATCATCTGCAAATATCATTAAATGGCGAATTAGATAACCTACCTTCATACCGAAGAAATGCCTATATTTCAGCTTTTGGTGAAGGTTGGGGCTTGTATGCTGAATGGTTAGGTATTGAAGCCGGCATATACCAAGACCACTATAGTAATTTTGGTCGCCTGACCTATGAAATGTGGCGGGCAGCCCGTCTTGTTGTTGATACCGGCATGCATGTTATGGACTGGTCAAGAGCGCGTGCCATAAACTTTATGACCGATAACACCGCACTTTCATCACACAATGTGAAAACAGAAATTGATCGTTATATATCATGGCCTGGACAAGCGTTATCTTACAAAATTGGTGAGATAACCATCAGAAATCTCCGTAAAAAAACAGCAGCTGAATTGGGACAAAATTTTGATGTTCGCGAATTTCATCATCAAATTTTGAAAAATGGTTCCGTCCCTCTAAACGTACTTGAAGACCAAATTAACGCCTATATTGCCACAACGTTACTAACAATCGCAGCAGAAGATAAGAAAAAAAGCATCGCAAGTGAGTAGACACTCATAGCCATATGAAGCGACACTGAGTTAGTTCATTTAACTCAGTGTCGTTAATGAGCATGAATTATCTAGCTCGTTCGACAAACCGGACAATCGTCCTGTTTATTTAGGGTAAATTGTTGCCATTGATTTGATAAACCATCAAAGAGATTTAACTGATTAATATGTATGGTGTTGCCTGTTAATAATTTAATGGCCTGTAACGATTGCATACCGGCTATAATCGCTAATACCGGACCGACAATACCAAGGGTTTGACAATTTTGGGTCGGCGCTTTTTCACTTTCAGGAAATAAGCACTGATAGCAAGCACTTGCTGGATTTCGAGGATCAATGACTAATTGCTGACCGTCAAACCCCGTAGCCGCCCCAACGATTAATGGTGTTTTTTGCTCAACACAGATTTTATTTAATAAATAACGTGTGGTGATATTGTCGGTGCAATCAAGGACCACATCGACCTGTTCAATGTAATAGTTTGCTAATTCTTCATCAAGCATCTCATCAACGACTTCAATAGTAATGTCACTGTTATGCTGTTGCAATTTCTCAGCACCAACATCAGCTTTATTATTACCGATATCATTTTCAGTGAATAATATCTGTCGCTGTAAATTGGTCATCTCAACCTTATCACCGTCGGCAATAAATAAAGTTCCTACTCCGGCGGCCGCTAAATATAAACTGGCCGGATTACCTAGCCCACCAACACCAACGATTAGTACTTTGGCTTCACGCAGGGCTAACTGCCCTTGCTCACCTATTTTATTGAGCATAATTTGACGGCTGTAACGTAGTTGTTCGTGTTGAGATAACATCAGCTAAATAGTTCCTAAAGAAAGTTAACGCAGTGAACGTACTGCATTCGCTTTAAATTGAATAAATATACTTTGACCCAGCATTAACGATAAGCGCTTAGCCGACCAAGTCGTAATGGTGACAAAAAAGGGTTGTGCTGAGCAATTAACCGTTATTAGCATTTGAGCATTAGCGCCATCAGACGATATGATATGACTAATTGCTGTTATTTCGCCATGTAAGTGATTAACAATAGAGCTTTCGATAGGTTCATGTAAAGTAATGCTAATATCACTAGCGGCAATAATGCAGCGCACTTTTTTCTTTTTGTCTGATGGACTGTCACAAGCAATAAATATTTGTTGCTCGCCTAAACGTAAACTTGTTAAGCCGTATTCGGGTAAATGCTCTTTCACCATCAATGATAAGCTGGTTTGATGCAATATTTCGTTATTGGTGGTTAGTTGATGAATAACGTGGTGAATATCACCATGATGACTCACTTTTCCTGAAGAAATAACCAATAGCTTATCGGCTAGTTGTTGAAGCTCATCTAAAGAATGGCTGACATATAACATTGGTAAATCAAGCTGTCTCTTGACCCTGTCGAGTAAAGCTAACAAGATAATTTTATTTTTATCGTCAAGTGCACTCAAGGGCTCATCAAGTAATAACAATCTTGGCTCAGCTAATATGGCGCGCGCTAATGCAACACGCTGTTGCTCGCCCCCAGAGAGTTGAGTAACCGCTTTATCGAGCAAGCTTTCAAGCTGGGTGAGTTCAACTATTTCTGCAAAACTTAACCGACAATTCTTATGTCGCTTTTGCCCAAAACGTAGGTTTTCTTCGACATTTAAATGAGGAAACAAGCGACTATTTTGAAAAACTAAACCTATGCGACGTTGATGTGGCGCAACAAACGTTTTTGCCTCGCTATTAAATAAGTATTCATCATCAAGTAATACCTTGCCATGTGCTTGTTGTTCTAATCCGGCGATCACTTTTAATAAGGTTGATTTTCCAGAGCCAGAATGACCAAAAATCCCTGTGATACCGGTTAAAGATATTTTGTCATCAATTGTTAATGAAAACTCGTCATGCTCAACGGTGAAATTTAGTGCTAGCTCAGCCATTAATTAAACCTCTTTGATTTAACTCGTTTATTTTTAGCAGGCCGATTCAGTAAATAAATTAAAGATAATAGAACAAGCGATGAGATAACTAAACTTATTGAAATAAGGTGTGCTTGTGCATAATCGAACGCTTCAACATGATCGAACAAGGCAATTGACAGCACACGGGTTTCACCTGGAATATTACCGCCAATCATTAAGACCACACCAAATTCACCAACCGTATGAGCAAAGCCTAAACTGGCTGCGGTAATAAAACTGGCTTTAGTCATTGGCATAACAACAGTAAAAAATCGATCGAAAGCGCTAGCACCAAGCATAGCTGCTGCTTCTAATAAGTCATCGCCCAATTGCTCAAATGCCTTTTGTAATGGTTGCACAACAAAGGGTAAAGAGTATAAAACAGAGCCAATAACAATAGCAGAGAAGCTAAACGCTAGTTGTTGACCGGTTGCCTGTTGCCAAATTTGTCCTGGAAGGTATTGTGGAGAAAACAACAATAATAAATAAAATCCCAGTACTGTCGGTGGTAGCACTAAAGGTAAAGCCACTAATGCTTCAATAAAAACTTTCAAACGGCTTTTCATTTTAGCGAGATACCAAGCGAGTGGCGTGCCAATTAACATTAAAATAACCGTGGTTAAGCCCGCCATTTTTAATGTAGTGATCAGCGCCAGCATATCTGGGTGGGTATTACTCATTGGCATTGATCTCATTCGACGATGCATAACCTGATTCAGTAATAAACTGTTGAGCTTGCTTACTCATCAACAAGGTAACAAAACGTTCGGCTTGGGCTATTTTTTTACTGTGCTTTAAAATAACTAATTGCTGTTTTATTGGTTGATGTAAATGTGAGGGGATCAATACTCCCTTAAAATTATTGAGCACTAATTGACTATTACTGACAATGCCTAAGTTTACCGCTTGCGAACGTGTTTGCTGAAACGTTTGGCCAATATTAATTCCTTGAATTAATCGGTCTTTATAATCATCCCAACGTTGTAAATTTTCTAATACTTGCTTAGCAGCCTTACCGTAGGGCGCAATCCTGGGGTTAGCAATGGCAAGACGATGTTTATTATTATTAAGGGCTACCAAGAGATCGCTGTCAATATTACCCTTTGCAGACCAGAGAGCTAGCTGCCCAAAAGCATAGGTTTGCAGACTTCCACTCACCGCTAAGCCGCTTGTTGATAATAATTGTGGTCGTTCACTGTCAGCAGATAAAAACACATCAAAAGTAGCGCCATGTTCAATTTGTAGAAATAAAGTACCACTGGATGCCGCGATAAGAATTGGTGATAAAAATTGTTTTTGATTTGAATTAAAGCGAGCTAGTAACTGTTTTAATGTCGGTGCAAAATTCGAAGCAACGGCAATGCGCAAGGGTGCTTCATTCTCACTTACCGTGTCTTTAGCCGCAACTAAAGTTATCGGTAACATAAGTAGCGCTATCAATAAAAAACGAGTAGATATACTCGCCAGCATTAATGCCAAAGCTATTTACTCCACGCCTGTGCTTTTTCTTTATCACTGGCTTTCGCTGCTAACCAGGTTTCACCAAGTTCAGTGAGTTCTTTTTTCCAAAATGGCGCGGCCACTTTTAAAAAATCCATAATAAATTCATTAGCAGCAAATGCATCTTGACGATGTTTACTAGTTACACCAACAAAAACAATTTGTTCACCTATGGCTAACTGGCCGATTCGGTGAATGACTTTTACACGGCCAATATCCCAGCGTTTTTTTGCCGTATCAATGATTTCAGCTAATAGCTTTTCAGTCATATCAGGGTAGTGCTCAAGGAATAATCCTTTAACTTTCAAACCCAAGTTATTATTGCGCACTCGACCACTGAAGGTAACAACGGCACCATCTTCAACATTATCATTCTCTAACAGATTAACTTCAACACCGTGATCAAAGTCTTCGGTTTGAATACTGATCTCTGGGTACTTATTATTGAGACTCGCCATATTAACTATTTTATCCTCCGGTGACGGGTGGAAAGAAAGCCACTTCGTCTCCTGCTTTCACCAAAAAATCATTATTAACCATTTGATGATTAACCGCACAAAGTAATGAATTATTGGTGAGGTAATGTTGCCAATCATTATTTTTTTCACCTAACGCCACTTTAACTTCAGCGACGGTAGTGGCAAGGTCAGCACTTATTTCAGTACCCGCAGAGCCGAGCTGTTCTCGCAACGCGGCAAAAAATATTACTTTGATCATAGCTTATCCTTTATTCTTTGAATCTTCTAAAGCTTGCTCTGCTTTTGCTTGCCAAGAGCCTGATTTACCCCCTTCCTTAGTCATTACACGAATACCGTGAATTTCCATTAAAGGGTCAGCGGCTTTACACATATCAAATAATGTTAAACACGCAACAGCAACCGCTGTTAGGGCTTCCATTTCGACACCCGTTTGTCCGGTTAGTTTACATAAACTTGTCACATGCACTTGGCTACGTTCTTCATCGATGGTGAAATCAACATTTACTTTAGTTAACATCAACGGATGACAAAGAGGAATTAAATCACTGCACTTTTTTGCTGCTTGAATACCTGCAATGCGAGCGACAGAAAATACATCACCCTTTTTATTATCACCTTGGGTAATTAACGACAAGGTATGTGCCGACATTTGGATATAACCTTCGGCCGTCGCAGACCGTGACGTCAGCGCTTTATCGGTGACATCAACCATATTTGCTTCACCACGTTTGTTGACATGGCTTAAGGCGCTAACATGGTTATTATTTGCTAAAGTAGTCATTAGTCGCGCGTCTCACAAACTTCTGCCATTTTTAAATGAGGTACAAAATTACAAGGGCGATGGCTCGCATCAAGTTGCTCTCTAATGAGTTTATCCCAAGCAGTACGACAGGCATTAGTTGAGCCCGGCACACATAAAATAACTGTGCTATTAGCAATGCCGCCAAACGCTCGCGACTGAATTGTCGACGTGCCAATTTCATCAAGCGAAATAGCCCGGAAAACTTCACCAAAACCTTCGACATTTTTATCAAATAAAGGTACTAAGGCTTCAGGAGTATTATCACGAGCAGTAAATCCGGTGCCGCCGGTCGAAATTATCGCTTGGACATTATCGTCAGCAATCCATTTTGAAACAATGGCGCGTAGTTGATAAACATCATCTTTAACAATCACTTTATCGGCAAGTTTATGACCCGCTTCAGTTAAGCGTTCAACAAGTACTTGCCCTGATGTGTCATTTGATTCATCACGGGTATCAGAAACAGTTAATACCGCAATTGATAAGGGAATAAAAGCGTTACCGCTATGTAAAGAGCTCATGATTTTTCCTAAATTTTATTAGTTTTCTGTTGATTGTTAAATAAAAAACGCAAAAATTCACACAGAAAAGCGTTGCTGCGCTTGTTGCCATTCTTGCGGTGTATTGGTATTAAATAAACACTGTGGTGACTTTACAGCTAAAACTTGATGTGGCACTTGTGCAAACATCGAACGAATAGACGGACCATTTTTCTTAGGGTTATTTTTTTCGCTTAACGCACCTTTATTACCTTGCAAATACTGGAGAAAATGCGTGGTAAAGAATTGCTCAACAAAAGCATTGTTAGGTAAATAAAGTGGTAAAAAATGATCAGAAAAAAAGCAGGCTTTTTGAGCTAACTCACCTTTTATTTTTAACTGCGCAAGTGTTTCCTTGGTCATTAAAGGTAAATCAACCGGTAATATCAATAATGATTTAGGTTGGTATTTTTTAATAACACTGTAAATACCCCCCATTGGGCCAAGTTCTGCAAATTGGTCAGTAACAAAATTTTCGCTGTTAACATCAGCCCCATCAATGTTTCCACTGACGACAATGTTATTTATACCAATATTTTTCAGCAAGTTCTTACTAAAACTGAGCATATTTTCTTTGCCATTTACTGCAGTCTTATTACGCATTAACAAAGCTTTATTGCTACCCATACGAGAAGATTTCCCACCCGCTAGCACTACGCCTAAACATCCTTGATTAAACAAAGCTGCATTCATCTTAGCCACCCAACATCGCAAGATTTTTGGTGGCACCGGTGAGTTTATCTTGCAGAAAATGTGTGGCTTTTTTATCGGTCATCATCGCGCGAATCTGTGCTTTCAATGGCTCAATATCATCTTGCTGTAAATACTCTTTTAACGGTAAACCTTCTTCGGTAAATAAGCATAAATGTAATTTACCTAATGAACTGACCCGCAAACGATTACAAGTATTACAAAAGTCTTTACTGTACGGCATAATTAAACCGATTTTACCTTGATAATCAGGATGATAAAACTCTTGTGCTGGGCCTGCTGCTTTATCGTTAACTACAGGTAACCAACCATCTAATATTAAATTTTGCTTAATACGTGCACCTTGTACATGTTGTGCATCAAAAAATTCTTGGTTATCACCCGTTTGCATTAATTCAATAAAGCGCAAAGTCACCGGAGTCACTTTCAGCCAATCAAGAAAGGTTTTAATGTCGTGACCATTGTATTCGCGCATTAATACGGTATTAATTTTAATTGTTGCACGACCATCTGCCAACGCCATATCTATGCCTTTTAAAATATGGGGTAACTTATTATGACCGGTGATTGAATGGAACATGCGCGGGTCAAGACTATCAATACTGATATTAATCGCGTCAATTCCAGCATCTAGCCAGCCTTGCAGATGTTCAGGTAATTTATAACCATTAGTGGTTATCGCGACTTTTTTAATACCGGGCGTTTGCTTACAAGCAGCAATAATTTCAGGTAAGTCTTTACGCAATGAAGGTTCGCCACCGGTAATACGGATTTTCTCTGTACCCATTTGAGCAAAAGCGTTGGCAACACGCTTAATTTCGTCAAAGGATAGAAAATCACGATCATGGTCGCATGAATAACCATCAGGCAAGCAATAGGTGCAACGGAAGTTGCAAACGTCAGTAATAGAGAGGCGCAAGTAATAAAACTTGCGACCGAAGTTGTCTGTTAACATCTCACCTTTCCAAATGTAGGGAGGCTAACAAGTTTCCCTGTTAACCCTGGTGGTTATAGCAAAATTACTATTAACCACGGCTTAAATAGCATTCTAAAAAAAGATTTAGCTAGAAAAGCTCGGCGAATAATTCATTTAATGAATACAAGTATAGTAAACTATTTCACTATTAAAATACGGCTAGACGATAAGTAATTTTGATTTGCATCAAAAAGTCATCACTTTACACGTATTATTGATGAGTAAATTTACGTCATAATAACGTATTCCTATGCCGTTAAGTAAATTGCAATAGACGCGAATGGGAATAACAAGCAGGCGGTGCTAATTTGCCGTGTAAAAATAAATATAAAAGAAGAGTTACTTATGGTTGATTGTTGTTCTGCTCCTGGATTATTACCTTTCGAACAAGCGATGGAAAAAATGTTGTCGGCGATTACGCCGATCGATAAAACTGAGTCGGTTTCTTTAGCATTAGGTTTAAATCGTGTGTTAGCTCTCAACATTTCGAGCCCATTAAATGTTCCTCCTCATCATAATTCAGCTATGGACGGTTATGCCTTTAAATGGGCAAGTTTACAAACGACCGATACATTAACTATGATTGGCCGGTCAATGGCTGGCGCGCCTTTTCAAGGTGAATGTAAAATCGGTGAATGTATTCGTATAATGACAGGTGCAAAATTACCAAGTTGTTGTGATACCGTTGAAATGCAAGAGAACTGCCAAGCAAAAGATACCGGCATTACATTCCTAGAAAACCGAGAATTTAACGATAACATTCGCTTTACCGGTGAAGATATCGCAATAGACCAACCCGTTTTTAGCCGAGGTAAAAAACTTTCGGCGATAGATATTGGTGTACTGGCATCTTTAGGTGTACCAACAGTAGAAGTCTATCGTAAAATTACTGTTGCTGTATTAGCAACCGGCGATGAATTAAAATCTCCGGGCGAAGTCCTTAATGACGGTGATATTTATGAAAGTAATAGCCATGCATTAATTGCGATGTTGACTAAGCTGAATGTTACGGTGATTAATTTTGGTATTATCGCTGACGATGAACAAGCAATACGCACTGCATTTGAACAAGCCGATCAGCAAGCCGATGTTGTAATTTCCTCAGGAGGTGTTTCTGTAGGTGACGCCGATTATACTAAGTTGATACTTGAACAATTAGGCGAAATTGGTTTTTGGAAAATAGCCATGAAACCCGGTAAGCCTTTTGCTTTTGGAAAATTACCTAATAGTTACTTTTTTGGCTTACCCGGCAACCCTGTTTCAGCCTTGGTCACCGCACATCAATTGGCTGTACCCGCATTGTTAAAATTACAGCATGCTCAAGCTAAAAAGTTACCGCTATTAAAAGTAAAAACAGCCACCCAATTAAATAAGCGCGCCGGACGCATGGACTTTCAACGGGCGATATTGTCAACCAATCACCAAGGCGAGATGATAGTTACCAGTACAGGTAGTCAAGGCTCAGGAATTTTAACCAGCATGTCGACGGCCAACTGTTATATTGTTTTACCGGCAAACCAAGGCAACGTTCCCGCTAATGAAATGGTTAACGTGCAACTATTTGATGATGTTATTCAGTAGCGTTATCTATTTTTAGCTTGTTATGAACACACAATATGACGATTAAAATATATTGCCTACCGGGTACCATGTGCGATCAACGTCTGTGGCAGGCTTGCATCACTTACTTACCTGAAAATGTGGAGCTTATCCACATTGCCATCCCCGTAGAAAATAGTATTGATAAAATAGTCACTGCGCTTGAACAAAAATTCCCAGTAGGAAAAATAAATTTAGCGGGTTTTTCTTTAGGGGGATATATCGCGTCGGCTTTTGCGCTGAAATATCCTAATAAAATTAACAAACTACTGCTTATTTCTAATATGTCTTATTTGTTGCCACCTGCTCAATTAAAAGAGCGCAGCCGCACGATTGCTTATGTTAAATTGCATGGTTACTCAGGCATCACCAGCAAACGTATAACTGCCCTGCTGCATGCAAGCAAACACAACAATCAAGGCATCATTAACTGTATTAGAGCAATGGATATTGAGTTGGGTAAGGATACACTTATCCATCAATTAACAGTGACCACCCAACGCGAGAATTTATTAGTAAAACTTCCTACGCTTGCCATCCCCATTCAGTTCTTAATTGGTGATAATGACTCGCTGGTTAAGTTAACGCGCATTACCGCTATTTTAACGCAATCGCCGCTGATTTCTTTAATAACACTTGCCGACACCGGCCATATGTTACCGCTTGAACAACCAGAAAAGTGTGCTGGCAATATGATTCGTTTTTTTATCGAGTAATAAGCATTTAAACAAGGTAAAATGACGTATTATTTTTATGCCAAGGAATTCCCGTTGAGCCAGCTTAGTTTTTCCACCTTACAACTCAAACCTGAGTTAATTCAAAATTTAGAGTCTATGGGTTATCAACAGATGACCGACATTCAAGCCCAAAGCTTGCCAACTATTATTGCCGGTGGTGACGTTATTGCCCAAGGTAAAACAGGCTCTGGTAAAACCGCTGCCTTTGGCCTAGGTGTTTTAGAAAAACTAGACGTAAAACGTTTTCGTATTCAAACACTGATCCTTTGTCCAACACGTGAATTAGCCGACCAAGTAGCGAAAGAAATTCGTAAATTAGCCCGTGCCATCCATAACATAAAAATATTGACCCTTTGTGGCGGTATGCCTTTTGGCCCGCAAGTCGGTTCTTTAGAGCATGGTGCTCATATCATTGTTGGCACGCCAGGAAGAATTGAAGATCATTTAGGTAAAGGCACATTGAAATTAGACGATGTGAATATGCTAGTGCTCGATGAAGCCGACCGTATGCTAGAAATGGGCTTCCAAGCCTCCGTTGACTTTATTATTAGCCAAATTCCTCAACAACGACAAACCTTATTATTTAGTGCAACTTACCCGGCAGAAATTGCCGATATTGCTAAAAAAATAATGCAATCACCGACCAAGGTAACCGTTGAGGGGAATCACGAAGAAAGCACCATATCACAGCATTTTTATAAGGTAGAGAATGACAGCGAGCGTATCGACGGTATCCGTTTATTGTTATTAAAGCATCAACCCGAATCAAGCATCGTTTTTTGTAACACCAAAAAAGACGTACAAATTGTTGTCAATGAACTACGTAATTACGGTTTTAATGTTCAAGATTTACATGGCGATTTAGAGCAAAGAGATCGTACCGAAGTATTAGTTCGCTTTGCCAATAAGAGTATTTCAATTTTAGTCGCCACCGATGTTGCCGCGCGTGGTTTAGACATTGATGCGCTAGATGCAGTATTTAATTATCATATCGCTCGTGATAGCGAAATTCATGTACACCGTATTGGCCGCACAGGCCGAGCGGGTAGCACAGGTATTGCTTGTTCTTTTTTCAGTGAAAAAGAAAGCTACAAAATAGGTTTATTAGAAGATTACCTTGACCGAACTATCGAAGGTGAATTACTGCCAGACGCTAGTGTATTAAACGCCTCGGTGTATTCTCCGAAAATGGCAACAATACAAATAGATGGCGGTAAAAAGCAAAAAGTACGTGCGGGCGATATCCTTGGCGCTCTAACTGGCGATAAAACTATTTCAGCTAGCGAAGTGGGAAAAATTCAATTATCAGATAACTGGGCTTATGTAGCTGTAAGTCGAAAGTTTGCCAAACAAGCCTTTAAAAAACTCAGTGATGGCAAGTTAAAAGGTCGTAAATTTAGAGTGAGATTACTATAGTTACTATCGGTTAAAACAGTATTTATCAATAACGAGGTTTTATAAAATGATTGTATTTTAATGAAAACCTCGTATGATACTGTTGTTTTGTACAGTTAATTTTGATTGTATAAGCGGTTTTAAATCGTATATGATAAAACCATCAAGCGTAATATTGATCCTATAAGGGAAAAAAAATGGCAGTTGAAAGTCGATTTGTCGTCATTAGACAAGGTGTGGAGGTAGAAACATTCATGGATAAAAAAGCAGCAGACGAGTATGACAAAATGCTTGATATGGCTGACAGCTTAGCCGAGATGTTTGAAGCCAGCAGCTTTAATATTGATGAAAAAGTGCGTGAAGAACTCTGTATTTATCTAGCTAAGAATCGTGAAGATGTGCTTGTTGCTTTGCAAGCTAAGAAAGCTAAGCCAGAGACTGCTGCTAAAAAGAACGTTACAGCACCAGTTGAAACAGTAAATAGCACTGACTCGTCGCCAGAAATTGAAGCAACAGCAAAAGTAAAAGCGCCACGTAAGGCTAAAGCGAGCACAAGTAAATAAAGTGCGCTGTACGGGTTTGAATTTATCTTTACTTAACACTAGATAATATTGAATTATGTTGTCATATCAGCTCATTCGTAGCGTTAAAAGAAAAACGGTTGGCTTACAAGTTAAGCACGGAAAAATTATAATCCGTGCGCCAAAATATGTTTCTGAAGATGATATAGCGAACATTGTTAAATCAAAAAGCCTTTGGCTGCACAGAAAAATTGCCGAGCAAAACGCACAACCTGCAACTCAAAATAATCATTATCAAAAAGATAGCCAATTGCTTATTAATGGCGAACTTAAAACACTTGATATTCATTATGGTCTATTTCCAGAAATAACGCTTCATCAAGATATCATCATAGCGACTCTCGCTAGTAAATTAAAAATCAAAGTAGCTGATGATATAAAGAACCAAGATAAATATGTAAAGCAACAACTTGAAGCTTGGTTAAAGCAGCAAACTTATGCTTATATTGATGAAAACTTATCTCATTATGCGGAAAAAATTGGTGTTTTACCCAAATCGTTTAAAGTCAGATTATATAAGTCTAGATGGGGCAGCTGTAATAGTAGAAGTGAACTGAGTTTCAGTTCTTTATTAGCCATGACGCCTAAATGGATTATCGATTATGTAATAGTTCACGAGCTTTGTCATCTTAAGCACATGAATCATTCAACTAAGTTTTGGCAATTAGTTGCGCTTAACTACCCTAACTACGCTTCAGCTAAAACGTGGTTAAAATCCCACCAAAACCAATTACAATGGCCGACTCTTTAATGGTCATAATATCCTCGTAGGGGATAAATGAGCGAACAAATAAATCTTTTTATAAAGAAGATAAAATCAACTCAGTATTAGACTAATAAAATTATCAACAATTTCTTCAACTTACATTATATTGTGGCACGAATATCGCTTAGTATTTGAATACTAATTTAAATTCACAGGATATGACAATTTATTAGCCATTGTTATAATCAATAGATGAAGAGATAAATGATGAAATTCAAAACATACAGCTGGAAAGCTATTGCGATTTATACCCTTTCGACAATAATGTCTATCGTGTTAATTAACCTAATAATCACCTTCTAATTAGGTAAAAAAATAAAAGTATCACGGTAAAATTATCACTAATTTTTGACCGTATTATTATTAGCTTGTTGTTATATTGTGCAATTATTAGAGAGATCTTCATTAAAAGCATAAAAAATCAGCATTTTGTACTTTATTAATTAACAGTACCGCTAATTTAAGGTAGATTAACGCCATAAAATAAAAAAAATAAAGGATTACCCATTACATGAGCTTTTCAGTTCTTGTTTGTGATGACTCTAATATGGCCCGTAAACAAGTTTTACGTAGCTTACCAGAGCAACTATCAGCTAATGCACAATTAGCAAAAAATGGTCAAGAAGCTGTTGAACTTTTACGCAGTCAAGTATTTGACATTCTATTTCTAGACCTTACCATGCCTGTTCTAGATGGCTTAGGTGTACTCCAAACCCTAAAAGATGAAAACATTACACCGGCAATTTTTGTTATATCAGCCGATATACAACCAGAAATGCAAAGTAAAGTCCTTGAACTCGGTGCCAAAGCTTTTTTACGTAAACCAGTTGAATTAGAAGTCCTTAACACTAACCTAAGAAATCATGGTTTTTTATGAGCGACCTCAACTTAAATGAAGATCAGCAAGATTGTTTACAAGAAATAATTAATGTTGCTATGGGTCAAGCAAGTGACCAACTTGCCCGATACTTAAATACCTTTGTTTATTTAAAAGTACCTAGTATTGAACAAGTCAGTACGCTAAGCCTGCTTAACTCGTTAAACAGTGATGAAAATTCTGCTGCGGTAGTAAGTCAAGGCTTCTTTGGTTACGAAGGCATTCGCGGTGAAGCACTGCTTATGTACAAGCCAAAAGATTCTGATCGACTTGCAGATTTACTGGGCTATGAGCCTGATGAATTATCTGTTGAAGAACAAATTATCGACCTAAGCTCTATTTTAACCACCACCTTCTTAAATGTTTTTGCTAAACAAATAGATAATCAAATGTCTTACAGTGCGCCGCGTTTATTAGCGGGTTCACAAAGTGCAATATCCGATCATCTTGCCCAACAATCATTTAATTGGGACTTAGCTTTAAAAGTTAAAATAACTTATCAAGTTACTGACTATTCATTTAATTGCGATATGGTTTTGTTTATTCCTGAGTCAGCAATTATTAATATAAAAACAGTTATTGACAGAATTTTGGAAGAGTTCTAAATGCTTGCTGATGATATTTGTCCTGATATTGCCAACAAATTAAATACCGGTATTCTCATCATAGATAGTCAATACAATATCGTATTTTGGAATCGGTATTTACAAATTCATGCTAACAAAAAGCCTGAAAATGTTATCGGACAAGATATTTTTATTGTCTTTCCCGAGCTGCCAGAAAAGTGGTTCAAAAGAAAAATTGAAAGTGTCTTTCAACTAAAAACCCAGTCTTTTTGCTCATGGGAACAAAGACATCACCTTTTTGAATTGCCTCATACCCGCCCTATGACGACAGACAGTCACTTTATGGCTCAAAACTGTACCTTTTTGCCGCTTGAAAATAAAGAGGCTAACGAGCACGTTTGTATTCTTATCGAAGATGTTACCGATGTATGCCATTACCAAAGTAAGCTAAACAAAACACTTGAAGAGCTTGCACAGGCCAATCGTATCGATGGCTTAACACAAGTCTTTAACCGCAAGCATTGGGAAGAGTGTCTCGAAAAAGAATTTTCGCGCGCACGTCGTTATCAGCATGGTTTAGCGCTTATTATGTTCGATTTAGATCATTTCAAATTACTTAATGATACTTACGGACATTTAGGTGGCGACATAGTATTAATAGAAACCGCTAAAGTGATCAGTGAACTACTGCGCTTAGGTGACTTATTCGGTCGCTATGGCGGTGAAGAGTTTGCAATTATTCTGCCTAATACCGATCTTGTTGGCGCTTTAGATGTTGCTGAGCGGATCCGTGTTGCGATCAGCAAAAATATCATTAACTTTCAAGAAGTCGAAATAAATGTTACCGCCAGTGTTGGTGTTGCAGTCATCACCGAAGCAGACACCCGTTATGAAGACTTAATATCCCGCACAGACCTTGCCTTATATGACGCTAAGGCTTCTGGAAGAAACATAGTTTGCGCTGCAAAAGAGACTATTCCAGCCTAAAAAACTGAATATATTCGCTTTATTATCCAAATAAAACCCTCTTACTGCTTATTTATGAATAAAATATAACTTTTTATTCATAAATAACTATTGACAGTAAAACACTGCTCAGGCATTTTATAACCATGAAAACATTTGTCCGTCGTATTACCATTATTATTATCACTACCACCCTCAATGGGATGGTTGTCATCGGCTGACGTGTAAAAAACACATAAATAAAAGCCCGTGACCCCTTAGGTTCCGGGCTTTTTTTTGTTTTAAGGTTTTAATCATTGCAAGTTCTTTGGCTCGCAAAGAATTTACAATAAAAAGGAAGTAAAATGCGTGTATTAAAGTTTGGCGGTTCATCTCTAGGGTCAGCAGAACGTTTTGTGCAAGTTGCCAAAATTATAGCTGACAAAAGTAACGATTCTGCCGTTGCCGTCGTTGTTTCCGCCCCACAAGGCGTAACCAACCATTTAGTGGCTATGGCAGAGAATATTAGTGATGAAATAAAATTACAGAATGATTTAGAACACTTCAGAAAAGCTATTATAACCATTATTGATGATCTTGGTGCCAGTTTACCAAAATTCAGCCCATTACATGCAGAGCAAGTCCTTATAAACTGGGAGCATAAGCTTTCACGTTATCTACAGGGTGCGACTATGTTGTCTTATTGCCCGGATCATATCCGCGCTATAATTATCAGCATAGGTGAGCGTTTAAGTGTTGCCTTGCTCGAATCTGTGTTGAACGCACAAAGTATTAAAACGTCTGTTATTGAACCAGAAAAATTTTTAATCACCAACGATGCGTCTCTTAATGCAGTCGCTGATTTAGTCTTATCAAAAGAAAACTTCGAAAACCATTACAACAATCTCAATAAAGTTGCCTTAATGCCGGGTTTCATCGGTGTTAACAAACAAGGACAAGTAACAACGCTTGGCCGCAATGGTTCTGATTACTCTGCCGCTGTTCTCGCGGTTTGTGCTCAAGCTGAGTGTTGTGAAATATGGACGGATGTTGATGGTGTGTTTAACGCAGATCCTCGTCTAATAAAGGAAGCAAAATTACTTGATTATTTGTCGTATCAAGAAGCGATGGAGCTTTCATATTTTGGTGCTAGCGTGCTACACCCAAAAACGATTGGCCCCATCGCTCAATTTCATATTCCTTGTTTGATTAAAAATACCGGTAATCCTGCTGCGCCAGGAACCTTAATATCTAACGAGGATGATCAAACTAAAAAAGTTAAAGCGATATCTAATCTTGATGATTTAACCATGGTCAATGTATCAGGACCGGGCATGAAAGGCATGGTTGGCATGGCCAGTCGTGTATTTGCCACTATGAGTCAAGAAAAAATTTCTTTAGTCTTAATTAGCCAGTCTTCCAGCGAATACTGTATCAGTTTTTGTATTCACACCAGCGATGCTGAATTAGCCGAACTAAGCTTACAACAAGAGTTCGAACTAGAGTTACTCAATGGTTTACTTGAACCGTTGAAGTTACAACATGAATTATCGATTATTTCTCTGGTTGGTGACGGTATGCATCATCAACAAGGAGTTGCTGCTAAGTTTTTCAGTTCATTAGCCCAAGCGCGTGTCAATGTCATCGCTATTGCCCAAGATTCGTCAGAGCGTAGTATTTCTGTTGTGGTAGAAAAACGTAAATGTACTGATGCAATGAAAGTCAGTCATCAAAATTTCTTCACCCACAAACCCACGATTGATGTATTCCTTGTTGGCTGTGGTGTCGTTGGTAGCGAGCTTCTTGCGCAAATTGCTCGTCAACAACCTAAGCTTAAAAAGCAAAATATTTCTTTAAAGGTGTATGGTATTGCTAACAGTAAAGGTATGGTTTTTAATACTGAAGGTATTGATTTAGATAACTGGCAAGCAGAAATGAAAAGTGACGCTGTTCCAGTAAATGTTGAAAACATCAAGGCTTTTGTCCGCGAGAATCATCTGATTAATCCGGTATTAGTCGACTCAACATCTAGTGAGTCTTTAGCGATGAGCTATGTAGAGTACCTTGAAGAGGGTTTTAATATTGTAACGCCAAATAAAAAAGCCAATACTGACTCTTGGCAATACTATCAAGCGTTGCGCAGTGCAGCACAGAAGTCTAACCGTCGCTTCTTATATGAAACAACAGTTGGTGCTGGCTTACCCGTAATTGATACCTTACAAAGCTTGCTAAAAGCGGGTGATGAATTAGTACGTTTTGAAGGGATATTGTCTGGTTCACTTTCCTATATGTTTGGAAAACTAGAAGAAGGTATGACCGTTTCTCAAGCCACCGCTATCGCCAAAGAAAATGGCTTTACCGAGCCTGACCCTCGTGACGATTTAAGCGGTATGGACGTAGCGCGTAAATTGTTAATCATGGCGCGTGAAGCAGGAATACCGCTTGAGTTATCAGATATCTCTATAGAGTCAGTGTTACCTGCAAACTTTGATGCGAGTGGTGATGTCAGTGAATTTATGAAGAACTTAGCGAAAATAGATGATGAATTTTCTCAACGAGTAAAAGTCGCAAAAGCTGAAGGTAAAGTTTTACGTTATATCGGCAATATAGTTGATGGAAAATGTAAAGTTGCCATTGAAGCTGTTGCCAATGATCATCCACTTTATAGTGTTAAAGATGGTGAAAATGCGTTAGCAATACATAGCCGTTATTACCAACCACTACCGTTTGTATTACGCGGTTATGGCGCAGGTGCTGCGGTTACCGCCGCCGGTGTGTTTGGTGATCTATTAAGAACATTAGCATGGGAGCAACAGCACTAATGACTATATCTGTTTTTGCTCCCGCATCAATAGGCAACCTAAACGTTGGCTTTGATGTTTTAGGTCTAGCGGTTAAGCCCATTGATGGTACTTTATTAGGTGATGTAGTTACTATAGAGTCAGCCACAGAGAATAAGCTGATTGTGATTGGTGAATTTGCCAATAAACTACCGGGTAAGGCCACAGACAATATTGTTTGGCATTGTCTAGAGCTATACAACCTAGCACTTGAAAAAGCGCAACAAGCGGTTAAAAAAGTACAACTAACACTAGATAAAAAGATGCCGGTTGGCAGTGGTTTGGGCTCAAGTGCTTGTTCTGTAGTCGCAGCTCTGGTCGCACTCAATGAATTCTATCAGCAATATTTTGATGAAAAAACACTGTTATTTATGATGGGTCAAATGGAGGCAAAAATAAGTGGCAGTTTGCATTACGACAATGTCGCACCATGTTATTTAGGTGGTTTGCAATTAATGGTGCCAGACAAACAGCTTATTAGCCAGAGTTTGCCCCTATTTGATCATTGCTACTACGTAATGGCTTACCCAGGTATTAATGTCTCAACGAAAGCTGCGCGCGATGTTTTACCCAAGCAATACAGTCGTGCTGACGCCATTACTTTCGGACAAAATTTAGCAACTTTTGTTGATGCTTGCCACCGTAATGATAAACAACAAGCATTTTCAGTACTCAAAGATGTACTTGCAGAGCCTTATCGTCAGCACTTGTTACCAAAATTTATCGAAGCTAAAGACTATTTAAGCGCTCAAGGTCATTTAGCTGTAGGCATTTCAGGATCAGGGCCTACCTTATTTTGTGTCTGTGATTCGCTTGAAAAAGCCCAAGATAGCGCGCTTTGGTTACAAAAAAATTATTTACAAACAGACTCAGGTTTTGTTCATGTCTGTCAGGTTGACTTAACGGGTGCTGAGAGATTGCCCGCTTAATCACTTTATTAAAAATACCAAATTTATTAGGAATATGTTGTGAAATTTTATAATTTAAAAGAAAACGATGAACAAGTCAGTTTTGCTGGTGCGGTTAAGCAAGGACTAGGAAAAAATCAGGGACTCTTTTTTCCTGAAACAATCCCAGTGTTAGATAATATCGATGAATTACTCGCTATGCCTTTAGTTGAAAGAAGTGTACATGTCCTCTACCCGTTTGTAGAAGGTGATTTAACTAAAGCGCAATTAACTGAGATTGTGACCAGTGCTTTTAACTTTCCAGCACAAATTCAACCCATCAATAAAGACAGAGCTATATTAGAGCTTTTTCATGGTCCAACACTCGCCTTTAAAGATTTTGGCGCGCGTTTTATGGCTAAATGTTTGCAAGTTTTTAGCAAAGATAAAAAGATCACTATATTAACGGCGACCTCAGGTGACACAGGCGCGGCGGTTGCTCATGCTTTTCATAACATTGAAAATATTCGTGTGGTGATCTTATATCCGAAAGGAAAAATCAGCCTGCTACAAGAAAAAATGTTTACGACCTTAGGCGGCAATATTGAAACACTCGCTATTGACGGGAGTTTTGATGATTGTCAGGCGTTAGTTAAAAAGTCATTCGATGATAGAGAGCTAGCTACTACTATAGGTTTAAATTCAGCTAACTCAATAAATATCAGCCGCTTATTAGCTCAGGTATGTTACTACTTTGAAGGGTTTGCACAGTTATCTCGTCAAAAGTGTAAAAGCGAATTAAACGATGTTGTGGTATCGATTCCCAGTGGTAACTTTGGTAACTTAACCGCTGGTTTATTTGCTAAAGCACTCGGTTTACCGATAAAAAGATTTATTGCGGCAACAAATGCCAACGATACTGTGCCTCGTTACCTAAAAACAGGTGAGTGGACGCCTAATGCTACTGTAGCGACAATTTCAAATGCTATGGATGTTAGCGATCCTAACAACTGGCCTCGCGTTGAACATATGCTAAAGTCTGGCATAGTTCCTAGCGATTGTATTAGTTCAGTTTCAATTGATGAAGAACAAACACAGTCAACTGTTTTACAGTTAGCCAAGCTGGGTTACATCAGTGAACCACATGCAGCCGTTGCCTATAAAGCGTTACAGTACAATGCAGATGAAGGTGAATTTGGTGTGTTTTTAGGCACCGCACACCCAGCAAAATTCAAAGAGGTGGTTGAAAGTATTTTAGGACAACCAATCGGTCTACCAAAAGAGCTTGCTGACTGCGCCAGCGAAACCATTTTATCAAAAGATATGGCCGCTAACTTTAGCGACTTACGTGATTATTTATTATTAAACGATCACTAATTTCGTTCAGTTAAAAACACGTTTATAATGGTCGTTAATTTAGATTAACGGCCATTTTTATACCTCATGATAAATCAAAATATTAAGCCGCAATGGCAACAACTTTTTAATCAAGAACAAGCCAAGCCATATTTCATCGAACTAAACCAAGTAATTTCTCAACAACGAGCAAAGGGCGAAGTTATCTTTCCTGCGCAAAACGATATTTTTAATGCTTTTTGTTATCAAGATATTAAAGACACTAAAGTGGTTATTTTAGGGCAAGATCCCTACCACGGTGAAGATCAAGCTCACGGACTCGCTTTTTCTGTGCAACCCGGCATTAAAGTCCCACCTTCATTAGTCAATATTTATAAAGAGCTTGTTAATGAGTTTGCTGACTTTAATAAGCCAAGCCACGGTTGCTTAACGCAGTGGGCAGAGAAAGGGGTGCTATTACTGAATACGGTTTTAACCGTCAAACAAGCACAGGCTCATTCTCATGCTAAGTTAGGTTGGGAAACATTTACTGATGCAGTAATAAAGCACATTAATCAAGAAAGTAGCGGTTGTGTATTCTTACTTTGGGGAGCTCATGCGCAAAAGAAAGGAAAAAACATTAATACCGAAAAGCATTTTGTATTAAACGGGCCACATCCTTCACCTTTATCGGCATATCGCGGTTTTTTTGGCTGTCAGCATTTCTCAAAAACCAACCAATGGTTACAATCAAAAAATATGACTCCGATAAACTGGCAGTTGCCTGAACAAGCATAAGGTTAACTAAAAAAAGATACAGCCCTTAGTAAACATCAGCAAAGGGCTCCTTTTTATTAAAAATAAGATGTTAACTTATAACTTGAATAGTCCTAGATTTTTATCCGTTAACGCATCACGCCAACCCCCTAGCCATTCTGATTTTGCATCCGTATTTTGATAAGGACATTTTTCTTTTGTTTTTCCGGTGAGGCCTGCTTTATAACCATTGGAATGTGCTCTGCCTAGACGATCTCTTTTCTTTGTTTGCATCGATAACTCTCCATCATTGTCTTGGTGATACTTATTAATACTTGTCGAATAAAACAGCAGTCGACAATTCAGTTAAGAATAAGCAAGAGGCTAAATCAAGTAAAATTACGATTAAAAAGTGTTCGACAGTTAATGATTGAGAGCTGAGAAATCCTAATTATAAGATTAAATAAATAAAACAATTTGTTAGCAACAAGCGTTATTACCTATGATTATTAAAAGTTATTTTTATATAAAAAATTATTTTAATGTTGTGGAATACCTAAGCGACTTGAGCGTAACAGTGGTTCTAACATGCCTTCAAGACCATTGAGTTTTATTTCGTAAATTAATTCAAGTTGCTGTCCTAGCTTACCTTCAGGAAAACCTTTTGATTTGAACCACACTAAGTAAGGCTCTGGCAATTTTAGTAAGGGTCTACCTGCATATTTTCCAAAAGGCATTATTTGATTTACAGCATCGAGCAAAGCTTGTTGATCTGAAAACATAGTTTCTCTACTTATTAAATTTTCTTGTCGGGATAATAACTCAAAACCTTTTAACATCATAAAAGTGTCACAAGGTCTATTTATAATCATCCTAAGTTTATCGACTAACTTCAAACAGGGAACGAACATGTCTATAATAAGAAAACGCAGTGCGGCGCACAAAGCTTATATTCCTTCAAATGCGCGAGATAACCAATATATTTTAGCTGAGTTTGCCATTACCGATGAATTAATAGAGTTAATTTCTCCAAATATTTCAACGCATAGCACTCAACCTTACTATGATTTTTATCAAAGTTTATCACAATTATTATTTACGCTAAGTAATGACTATGCGATACAAAGTAGCTTATTTATTGCTAACGATAAATTAGTTCGCGTTCGCTACAGTCAAGAAATGCACCAATGGCAAACCAGCCAGCAAATTTTATTTTATTACGATCCTCAAAATCATCAATTACAAAATTCTTTTTTTGATGCCAGTATTCGCGCAAAAAAGATCACCCTGCTGTTTTTAGCCTCTGGCGACGACATTCGTTTTAATGCCGCGGCATTTCATCAAAAAGTGACTCGGTTACTGCATAGTTTTATCGAGCAAACAAAATTACCTAACCAAGCGATACGTTTACGTGATCATCAACATCTTACCTATGATTTATTTGCTAAAAATAAAGGCTGCTTAGGCACACAAGCACATAAATTACGGCCGATTGATGAACGCTATAAATCACAAAACGTTGTTATAACACCGAACGCATCGGCAATAAGTTATGCGGTAATTAATCTAACGATTGATAATCGTTTATTGGGTTTAGTCGACATTGATGCCAATTCTAAAGATCCATACAATCCGCTTTATACTTATTTAACTGATACTTTTTCACTGGTGGCTAAGCGCTTTAATTTAAATAATGGGGCGTTAATCGCTAATGGTTTAGTCCCCATTGTCCGACATAGTTTGCATGAAATAATTTCTAAGATGGGTGAGTTACAAATGTTAGGTTATAACCCTAAACAGAGTCCCTGTGGCTTGGTGAGTAAATGGAAAGCCGATGAGTTAGTTGATAACGTACAACTTATCTTCGTGGCTACCGCAGAAGACTCCCAGCACAGCGGCTATGGCAAGTTTATTAACCAAATAGAACAGGCAATGCGTTTATTAGCGACAGAACTCGAAATCCCCATTAATAAAGATGAATTAACGTTAAGGTTTCACCAGCATATTGCTTATAATCTTGAAAACTAATCTTTAATCAACTTCGCCATTAACGGTTGGTTTTTTCTGTAGCTTGCGTTGTAGCGTTCTGCGGTGCATTGAAAGCTGACGAGCCGTTGCTGAAACATTACCATTATTAAATTTTAAGACTTGTTGAATATACTCCCATTCAACCTGCTCGGTTGACAACGTTGGCTCATTTATAATGTTTGTTGCTGAATTTGCAGCCAATGTTGATTTTTTTAGCGACGAACTGTTAGCGTTTTTAGCTAAAGCCGATAATAAAGTCTGTGTATCGACCGGCTTGGTTAAGTAATCATCTGCGCCAAGCTTTATTGCGTCAACGGCAGTAGCGATACTGGCAAAACCGGTTAACAAAATAATACGACTCTTTGGCAATAGCTTCCTCATCGGATTAATCAAATTTAAGCCACTTTCATGATGGAGTTTCATATCGAGCAATATGAATTCAGGTAATTGACGATGACAGGTTAATAATGCATCGTTAATATTATCGGCCAACCAACAGCTGTAGCCATGTTTTTCCATACGCCTTTTAAGCGTATTAGCAAAGGTACTGTCATCTTCAACAATTAATAATTTCATTCACTTTTTTCCTGCATATCATTAACCACTAACGGTAACTTCAACGTTACTAATGCGCCACCGGCAACGTGATTGGTTAAGGTAAGTGTCACACCTAATCGCTCTAAACTTGCATGACTCAAAAATACCGCCATACCTAATCCTTGCTTGCTGTTTACGGGTTTAACGCCTAACTCACTTAGTGTTAACTGGGTAAAACCACAACCAAAATCACGAATACTGAGTTGCCAATTTTTTTCATCAAACAAGCTAGATAACTCAATTTTATCACTACCGCTGGCTTTAGTGGCTCGAATCGCATTATTAACTAAATTTAAAATCGCTGGCAATAATGAAGCATCAGCCAATACTTTAGCGTTTTCACTGAGTATTGATTGGTGCGTCTCAGACAAAAAGTTCACCCTAACATCAGGATAATTTAAGTTAATATGATCACGCATTTCTTGCACAATATCAGCACAAAGTACCTCTTTTGACTTTTGCTCTTTAATCTCGAAAACCATTTTACGAAACTCAGCTAAACTTCTACTACAACGTAATAACTGTCCTTGTAGGTCAACAATCGCAGGGTGCTCTGGTAGCTCTTCACTGAGTTCATCGACAAGCAGCTGTACAGTTGCTATCGGAGTAGCGAGCTGATGAGTTATTTGCGCAGAAGCGACCCCTAATGACATAATTTTTTCTTGCTTTAATTGCTCTTCCCGAAAAGCAGCTATTGCCTGTTCTTTTTGAGAAATTCTTCGTGCCATTTGGCCAACAACGGTTGCAACAACAATGCTAGAAAAAAGAAAATTGATCCACATACCAATAAAGTGGCTTTGCATATTGCCATGCATTACTGACATGGGTAATAACCACAATAAAACACTGTATGAAGCAATCGCTAATAGTGCCACACTTCCAAGTAACAGCGGTGTTAACGTCACAGCAGCAATAGCAATAGGAATAAGTAATAACGAGACAAAAGCATTAGTTGCTCCGCCGCTAAAATACAAAATAAGTGAGAGAAATAAGATATCAGCGCAAATCTGCCCAAGTAAGGCGAGCTTATCGGCTTCTTTCCCAGATTTATAATATAAATAGCTGACTAACGTAAATAAAGCTTCAATTGAAATAACAATAATGAGCGGTAACCAAGGCAGCTGATAGTTTAAAACGCCATTAACAAAAAGTATTAATATCAGCTGAATAATAATTGCTGCACTGCGCAATAAAAGAACGGTGCGAACTTGGTTAAACTTTCTAAAAAATAAAGACATAATATTTTTATATTGGTTAATCGTATTTGTTGATGTTACGCTAATTTTTATAATTTTAACTGATCAAAAACAGTTTATTTTAAATTTCAGATAAAAACATATAGACATCTAAACGTCTATTGTTATACAGTTATTTTAATCAAATTTATTAAGGTTTATTTTAATGTCATCACATGAAGAAAAAATCACCCTGGCAGGCGGTTGCTTTTGGTGTATTGAAGGTGCATACAACCAATTAATCGGCATTAAATCTGCCGTATCAGGTTATATGGGCGGTAGCGCAGCGTTAGCAACTTATGAAGACGTTTGCTCAGGTCAAACCGGCCATGCAGAAGTCGTGCAGTTAACTTTTGATAGCGCAGCGATCACTTCTCGTGAAATATTAGAAGTGTTTTTCACGCTACACGATGCCAGCCAATTAAATCGTCAAGGTAACGATATAGGAACCCAGTATCGCTCAGGGATTTTTTATCACAACAAAGAACAACAGCAAATTGCTGAAGATATTATTAAAGAAGTCGACGCCAGCAATATGTATAGCTCAGCGGTTGTGACCGAAGTAACTCAAGCGTCAGAGTTCTTTTCTGGTGAAGATGTTCATCAAGACTATTTCAATAATAATCCTGGTAATCCTTACTGTCAGGCGATTGTTTCGCCTAAGCTCGCAAAATTTAGAAAAACGTTCGTGGATAAATTAAAATCATCATAGACTTAAAGCAATATCGTCAGCTTGAGAATTAAACCTCACCTTTCACAAAGTGCGTAACACTGAAATAATCAGTGTCACGCATCTACTGCCAGTACTGATTTAATACATTAAGGTATACAGTTTTCTGCGAAATTTATTGGCTAATGGATCGCCATCAGGTAAAGCCTTTAACACATCAAGATAAAGATCTTTGCTCGCCGCATCACTACTATCTTTTTGCATTAAACGAAACAGTAACGTCAACGCTTCTTCATGTCGGTTGACTTGGCTGTATTGCGCAACAAGTTGATGTTGTAAAGCAATGTTGTCAACGTCGTCCACTAACTGTGCTTCTAGTGCTTTAATTTCTGGTGAGTCGGCGGCTTGACTGGCAAGCTCAAGTTTAGCGATAAGCGCTTGATAGTGACTGTCTTGGTCAACCATTAAAATAGTGGTTAATAAAGATTCTGCTTCGCTTATTTTACCCGTTTGTAAATAAACATCTGCCATCATTAATTTAATGTCGGCACGTTCACTATTAAGTTGATAAGCACTATTAATGACCGTGAAGGCATCATTAATATTATTATCAGCTAATAACTTTTGCGCCTGAATGAGTAATAAGTCTTCTTCTTTAGGTAAATGATTCGCTAAAAATTCTTTTATATTGTCGTCATCTTGTGGTCCAGTTAAACCATCAAGTGGTTGGCCATCTTTCACTAAAATCGCCGTAGGTAAACCTTGAATACCAAATTGTTGGGCAATTTGTTGCTGAGTTTGACAATCAACCGTGGCGTATAATATATACTGCTCAAAACCCTGCAAGCCGATGGCTAGCTTATCTTTTAGCTCCAAACTTTCAGGGACCTGTGCCGCCCAAAAGTCAACTAAGACTAACTTCGATTTTGATTCTTCTAAAATAATTTGTTGAAAATTTTCTAGGGTAATTTCAATGGCATTTGTAGTCACATTCACTTCCATTTAGTTTATTGATGAGCGTCTATAATCTATATTTTGGGGCAATTATAAAAAGCGCAAGTGCCTTAATACAAAAAGCTGAACGCCTATCAATAAAGGGACGTTCAGCTTTCGTATCATATAAGTCTAATAATAATTAGACTTCGTTTAATAACTCACGAGCAATAATGATTTTTTGGATCTCGCTGGTGCCTTCATAAATAGTGGTAATACGTACGTCGCGAGCCATGCGCTCAAGCGGATATTCTTTAATATAGCCGGCACCGCCCATTAATTGCAAAGCGTCATAACAAGCAGTATTCGCTTTTTCTGCGGCAAATAACTTCGCCATAGAAGCGGCTTTACCAAAGGGTAACCCTTGTTCTTTAGTATAAGCAGCTTGCATTAACAATAAACGGGCTGCCTCTAAATCTGTGTAACGTTCGGCAAGTTTCCATTGTAAACCTTGGAAGTTTGATAATGCTTGGCCAAACTGCTTACGTTCAGTGATAAAAGCACGAGCGTAATCCATGGCGGCTAAACCAATGCCTAGCGCTAATGAACCAATACCAATTCGACCGCCCGCAAGTTCGCCGACAGCAACGCCAAAGCCTTTATTTTCTTTGCCCATCATGGCACTAGCAGGTATCCGACAATTACTAAAGCTCACTTCATTAGTAGGTGATGCTTTTTGCCCCATTTTTTCTTCTGGTTTACTGACCGTAATACCTGGTGTATTTGCTTCCACTAAGAAACATGAAATACCCTTACCTTTTCGAGCGGTCGCGTCCGTTACCGCCCAAACAACAAAGATGTCAGCAAAGCTGGCACTGGTAATATAGAGTTTGCTGCCATTGAGTACGTATGCATCACCGTCGAGTACCGCAGAGGTCTTCATGCCAGCAGGATCTGAACCGGCGTCATTCTCTGTTAAACAAAAAGCACCTGCTTTATATTCACCACTACATATTTTAGGTAAATATTTTTGCTTTTGCTCTTCATTACCAACCGCTTGAATAACTTCAGCAACCATATTTGTCACTGATGTTGTTACTGCGGTTGCTGCACATGCGCGTGCTATTTCTGTTATCGCTAAGCTAAAAGCAACCGTGCCTGCTTCAACGCCACCATATTCTGCTTTAATATTTAAGCCCATAAAACCCAGTTCAGTTAACTGCGCAAGGTTGTTGAGGAAAAGTGTTTGATCTTGGGTTTCATCAAGTTCGGCCGCTACAGGAGCTAATTCGCTTTCAGCGAATTTTTTTGCCATATCTTGAATCATCATCTGTTCTTCGGTTAATGATAAATTCATTCGTTACTCACTTTTATATATTAAATTTGTATTTATTTGTATTTAGATGCGTATTTAAAAATTAAATCGCATATTTAAATTTATTATTA